>JADYYQ010000030.1 GCA_020853585.1 Ottowia sp. | reverse complement strand
TTCCAATACAAGTTTGACCGCCTCGCCGCGATACTCTTTTGTGTAGCTTTCTTGCTTGCTCATCCTTGCTCCAATTTTAGGTAATATACCAAGTTGGAGTGTCCGAATTTGTCAGGCTACCTCAATGTATGGAGGCGTGAATATCGATATAGCAAGCGATGGGATAGCAGCCCTTCTTTATTCGTAGCGGAAATGGCGCAAAGCAAATAAAGCGTATTTATTTTCGTAAGCGGGCGAATCGCTTTTTTATTTGGTATGCGGATGCATATGATTAACGCCGATCTATATATTAATCATATGAAATGCGATGTGGGTTTTGAAGTTCTTAGACTTAAATATAGAGGCATAACACCGCTCAGATTGTTACGGGCAATCTTGAAATAAAGATACCAAAGAAATATTTTTTCTACGTAAAGAGCGTGTTATTTGTTTTCCCTATGTGTTACACCTTACGCTGATTGGCCCGCTACCCACCCTGATGACCATGCCCATTGGAAGTTATAGCCTCCCAGCCAGCCAGTGACATCAACCACTTCACCGATAAAAAATAATCCGGGTACTTGACGTGCTGCCATGGTTTTTGAGGAAAGCCCAGCGGTATCAATGCCGCCACGGGTTACTTCAGCTTTTTTGTACCCTTGGCTACCGCTTGGAATAACGCGCCAATTATGCAGGCGCGTTGTGAGTTGAGTAAGTTCAGCTGCACTGTATTGTTTCATCGGTTTGATATCTAACACGGTCGCGCAAAATGCCTGAGCAAAACGTTTTGGTAACCAATCGGCAAGTACATTGGGTAGGAGAAGGTCGCTGTTTTTCGCTTCTGTAAATAATTGATTGGCATCTTTTTCGGGTAGCAAGTCAAGCGTAATTTCCTCACCGGGTTTCCAGTAAGAGGAAATTTGTAAGATAGCGGGGCCGGATACGCCGCGATGGGTAAATAAAATATTTTCGCGAAATTGCGGCCCAGTCGTGGCGCGCGCAGAACAGTCGAGTGACACACCGGCAAGTTCGGCATATAAATCGCGAGGCTCAAATGTGAGTGGCACAAGACCAGCGGCCAGGGGCGTGACGGTCAGGCCAAATTGTTTGGCCAAGTCATAACCGAAACCTGTTGCACCAATAGCGGGAATTGAGAGACCGCCGGTTGCGATGATAAGGCTTTGACAATGCCAGTGCTCGCGTGAGGTATGCACACTAAATCCCTGCGTGGTTTGCGTAATGCTGAGTACTTGTACGCCTAGACGCCATTGTGTGCCGCCTGTATCGCATTCGGTTTTGAGCATCGTGATAATGTCTTGCGCACTGTCATCACAAAATAATTGACCTAATTTTTTTTCATGCCACGGTATTGCGTAGCGATTTACCAAGTCGATAAAATCAGTGGTCGTATATTGCGCTAAAGCAGATTTACAAAAGTGAGGGTTTTGCGATAGATAGCATTCCGCATGCGTGCGGCTATTGGTGAAATTGCAGCGCCCTCCGCCTGATATGCGAATTTTTTCGGCCAAACGTTCCATATGGTCGATTAGTACAACGCCGCGTCCGCGTTGGCTGGCACTGGCGGCGGCCATCATACCGGCTGCACCTGCACCGATTACAACGACATCAATATCTTGTTTGTGCATCTAAATGACTGCTGCCTTTATCTTGGTTTAAGTAAAACGATGATTGTGTACAAACGCAATTTATTTATACACCTTGAATTTAATCATTGAATTGCCATCATGACGATAAAGTTGAAAGGATACCGGTATAGGTGCCTAACCCGTATTTTTTCTCCCGGCTATGAAAATACAAGTGGAAAGGCTGCAATCTCTGGATGAAGGGGCAGCGTTTTGACTTTTTTGCGCACTTCTTCGGCCTGAGGGCTTGGACCGGGTCCTTCGCAATCAACATGCGCAGCATACACATGATCTTGCCACGCATCGGCAATGACTGCTTCTCGACCTAAATCCTCTAGATAGATCGGTAAAGTACGCACCATGCCGGGCACGATGGTGCTTGTGATGGCTAAAAATATATGATCGTAAAGCGGATTGGTATAAAAAAGCCTGGCATAGGCATTGGGCGCACTACTTTGTGCGCTATGAAGTGCGCAGAGTTTTTGTAGAAAAACTAAGGATCGCTCGTGGCAATTTCCATAGCGCTGTCTGATCACCACCGTCGCAACTTGATTCACATCGCCTAAATGCTCGGTTTTCATAAATCGTGCATTTGCAGTACGCACCGCCTGCAATCCATCGTTTCTTTTGGTGAGCTCTTTGTGTTTTGCCATCGCTGCTGCATGCATGCTTGGGTCGCTGCCGGCATAAGCATTCGTGATATACAAGCGATTTTCATCCGATGAAAGTCGATTATTACTTTGTATCTGTAAATTAGTCACGTCAGCCATGATTTTTTTACAAGCACGAATGCGTTGGTTTAATAAATGAGTATTCATTGTGCAATGGTGTGTTTATTTTAGTTGTATCTAAAAATGGTATTGAGGCTGCATATACGCATTACTCTTTATTTTTTCGTTGGGTATGGCACTGATCGCATCTGTTATCACCGTCTTTTTTCGTGAGCTACAAAGGCACAATGCAATCGCACCTTCCCAAAACGCGCTTTTAACTGTAAAAAATATATTTAAATATTTCAATCATTGTTTATGGGTTAAAGATTTATTTTTGCGATAGTTTGACGTGGCCCATTGAGTCATCCACTTCCGTTACCGGAAAAAGAGAATCTAAGCGCATGGGGCATAAGATGTTTCTCGGCGATTTTGCTTAATATGCTCGGTGCGTAGATAACTGCTTGTGATGAGGTAATAGACGGTGTTATCGATATCCTGTGCGTAGTAAGAATAATCTTTTCTGGTAAATTGCGGCTTGCTCAAAACATACAAAAGTGTTTATGCGTTATTGCGGTGATGACCATTTTGGGGAGAAAGCGTGAGCGCACTATGCGGCAATAATATTGATACCGGCTTTGCTTCATTGGCATATGAGCATATTGCGATATTGGGTGTGATCCAAGGGATTACTGAGCTGTTACCGATTTCATCTACAGCGCATATGCGTGTTATTCCTGCTCTGTTAGGTTGGCAGGATCCGGGATCTGCATTTTCCGCGGTGATGCAATTAGCGGCGCTTATCGCGGTGCTTGCCTATTTTCGCCGCGATATTTTGGCCCTTATATCGGGCAGCGTGAAAGCGGTCGTGCATCGTCAATTTGATGATGTGGGGTTTCGTTTGGCGCTGGCAATTACTTTAGCGACGATTCCGATTGGGTTAGCAGGGATTGCTTTGTCGACTTTGCTTAATACCTGCGAATCACCTTTGCGCAATTTACTCGTGATTGGTATCTCTTCTGTTGTGATGGCGATTTTATTAGCGTTTGCCGAATTAATTTGTCGGCATCAACGTACCGTACAGCAGATGCGATTAATCGATGCTTTGATTGTGGGACTTGCGCAGGTTGCTGCATTGATTCCGGGGGTATCGCGTTCGGGCTCGACGTTAACGGCGGCGTTATTTCTTAACTTTAAACGTGAAGAGGCGGCGCGTTTTTCGTTTTTACTGGGTTTACCCGCCATCACATTAGCGGGATGTAAGGAGTTGTGGGTGTTATGGCATGCCCATCTTTCACTGGAAACATGGTTGCTGTTGGCTTTTGGTTTGGTGGTCGCCAGCATATCAGCGTTTATTGCTATTTGGGGGTTGATGCGTTTTCTTGAGCGATTCTCAACGTGGCCTTTTGTTTTTTACCGTTTGATTTTTGGTGTGCTACTAATTGCCGCGGTACAAACGGGTATCTTGGTTTAAAAGATAATTATCAAGATAAGAGGGTAGAGGTTGTCGATATACAAATGTCGGCTCTGTTGCAAAATCAGGCAATCGTCCCGAAGTGGGAAGTGTAATCCGTCTCATCCACCATACTTAAACTAATTATGAACAGTGATTTCAAGGGTCGCCATTTCGAAGGCGAAATCATCTT
>JADYYQ010000029.1 GCA_020853585.1 Ottowia sp. | reverse complement strand
TTCCAATACAAGTTTGACCGCCTCGCCGCGATACTCTTTTGTGTAGCTTTCTTGCTTGCTCATCCTTGCTCCAATTTTAGGTAATATACCAAGTTGGAGTGTCCGAATTTGTCAGGCTACCTCACCTTTGTTAAACTAGGGATTAGAAAAAACGCGGGAGGCAGGGATGAAAAGCAAGACCACGTTAAATAAAAATATCTCTGTTCATATCGTCAAGGCACTTGAGCGATTGCATTATCCATTAGACGTCATTTTGGTCATTATGCGTTGGCATATTGTGCACGCATGTAGTCTGCGTGTCTTAGAAGCCATGGTGTTAGATAGGGGCATGAGGGTAGGTTATTCGACTATTCATCGTTGGGTCACCAAATTTGCGCCTTTATTTGAGAAAATATTTCGTGATGATAAACATCGTGTTAAAACAAATTGGCATGTACATGAAACGTATATGTGCAGCAAAGGAAATGGGCAATATTATTATCGTGCAATCGATCAATTCGGCGATACGGTCGATTTTTTATTTGTAAGTCATCAAGATCAAAGCGTAGCGCTTCGTTTTTTTAACCGCGCTATCCCTGGACTATCAGAAACCACCCGTCCCTCTTATAAAGAAACAGACGTATTGGTATGCACCTTGCACTATGCACAATTTTTTTTAAAGAATTTATCTCAATCTAAGGTGTGTGCAACGGCTACCTTAGAAGAGTTGCAAGCACGCTTACAACATGATTTAGCTGACGAAGGCATGGATCCGTCCAGTGTGATTGATGAGCTAATCACGCATGCGCAAGATGGATTGCTAGGCAATGTAGGCGGGCGATTTTTTGGTTGGGTGACAGGTGGCACATTACCTGCTGCGTTAGCCGCGGATTGGTTAACTTCTACTTGGGATCAAAATGCTGCAACGTATACCTGTAGTCCCGCACAATCGGTGATTGAAGAGGTGTGTGGGCAATGGATAAAAGAGTTGCTGTGTTTGCCAAAATTAGCAAGCTTTGCTATTACAACCGGTTCGCAGATGGGGCATATGGTTGCGCTAGCAGTAGCGCGACATGCACAACTGAGGCAGCGAGCGTGGAATGTGGAGGAGCAGGGGTTACAAGGGGCTCCGAAAATACGCATTATTACGAGTGATATGTGTCATGGTTCGATAGAGCGTGCAGTACAACTGCTTGGACTTGGCAAGAAATGCATACATATTTTGCCAGCAGATGAGAACGGTAAACTTCCCCCCGCCATGCTACATGCGGCCCTTGAGCGTGACACCACAACAGCGACTATCGTTGTGCTGCAAGCGGGGGACTTACATTTTGGTGCTTTTGACTGTTTCGCGCAGTTGATTCCTCTAGCGCATTCATATGGTGCTTGGGTTCATATCGATGGTGCATTTGGCCTTTGGGTATCGGCAAGTCCCATGCTTAAACATTTTACGACTGCGGTTCAATATGCAGACTCCTGGGTATTAGATGGTCATAAGTGGTTGAATGTGCCTTATGGCTGCGGGTATGTTTTTGTTGCTGATGCTGCCTCGCATGTTGCTTCTTTTTCTAATAAAGAAAATTATTTATTTAAGGCAGACAATGTGCGTAATCAAATTGACTGGAATCCAGAATGGTCTCGACGTAGTTTAGGTATGGCGACCTACGCTGCGCTTAAACAACTTGGCAAAAATGGTCTTGCAGCGTTGCTTGAACGCACATGTAAATATGCGCGCTTACTTGTTTCGCAAATCGGTGCATTACATGGTGCGCAGATTGTTCGGTTACCGCAAATCAATCAAGGACTGGTGCGTTTTTTGGACACCGCGCTTTATGCGAAAGAGTCCGATCATGATCGTCGAACTCGCGCTGTTATTGAGGCGATTAATAAAAGTGGGGAAGCTTTTTTTAGCGCAACAATATGGCGAGGACGATATTGTATGCGCGTTTCTGTCTGTAACTGGCGCACGGGAATGGAAGATATTACTCGTGCTATAGACATTACAAAAAAAATACTCGATATGTATGTGAATCGGCATGAAAAGATTATCCCTTTAGCAAGAAAAAATAATAAGAAACATTGTGTGTAATACATAGTTTTTTAACGCATAGTTAATTGGGTAGGTGTATCCCTTTTTGTTTATGTCTTCACGAGAGTGGGGCTTGTAAAGAATTCGTAAGATTATTTTTATGTGGATCTAGTGTTTTTCCCTAAGCTCCTCTATTTTTGAAAAGTTTACGTGTTTTTTGGCAAGGTTTTATGGGGGCTAAGTAGAGAATTAGAAAATCAATAATCTTTTTTGAGAAAAAGATGGTTTATATTTCTAATGCTAATACGACTGCGCTTTTTCTTGGTAAGGATCAGCATATGGCGGCGACCCTATCGCCGGCACAGCAGTTTCGTTATGAAATAAACAAATGGGTAGCGCAGCAACCGCCCGGCTCGGGAGAGCAGCGGGAGATTGCGGGGCAGAGAATAATGGATGCTTATTTAAGCAGCGCGGCAGAGCTAGATTTATCTAACTTAAAACTGAGTACTTTACCTGCTGAACTAGGACAGCTGACGGATCTGACGGTGTTACATCTGGCAGGCAATCCACTTACGGATGTAGCGGTTTTATCTGCGCTAATCCATCTCACTTCGCTTACGCTTGACCCGAATATTTTATCGCAGGTAGATACTTCAGTAAGGGGGCGGTTGTCTACAAACAGTGATGTGGGGACCCCTAACTTTGCGTCATTTTCTCAGAGTACGGTGATGGCTCCGCTGAATGTGTTATTAAACACAACGCAGTCGATGATCGCAACGCCAAGTTCTGATCAGATAAACAATACGGCGATTAGTCAGGCATTATTGGCCACCCTAAAAAATTCTCCCGTTTCGTTGCAGCAAATTAAAAGCAATCCTCGAGATTTTCATTACGCCAATCTTGCACAATATGGTGCTTGTCATAGCTTTACGATTGCTTGGGTTAGTTTGATGTTTGAAACAGGGAATGACGCGATGTCGATGCACACGCGTATCAATAATTTGCAGCAAAGCAGCCAATTGATTATGCAATTACAAAAACAATATATTGTGAGCTCTATTGATACGCACAATTCTGTTGCAGATGAAGCCTTATTGCATAGCCAAGGGTTGCAAGCAACATCTCAGGTCGAACGGTCATTATTAGGTAGCACGCTATTGGAAAAAACATGTGTTGAATTGGCTACGGAGATGAGTGCTCCCCGGTCTCCCGCTTATATTCATTCATTTTCCTATATTGACGCAAACGGTCAACGTGCAGGACACACGATCGGCTACTTTAGGCAAATGAAAGAAGTTAATGGGCGTCGAGTGGCAGCAGATGACTACGTCACTATTTTTGATCCTAATTATGGTGAAAAACGTATTCATTCATCGGCATTACCCAATGCTTTTGCCACTTTGATGAGCCGCTATAGCCTGGATTTACGTGCGTCTATTTTGCGTCGGGTCGATGTAGATAGGGTTGTGCGAGAAAAATCGGCTTTATTTAGCGCAGTAAAGTCCAGGCCTTTGCCCAGGGTTGGGTAAATATTCATCATCATCAATACACGCGTTAAGATTGTTATCTGATATGCACGAGTGCATTGCGTGATTGTTTTTTATTTCGATCGACGTGTTTTTTATGTTACTAGAAAAAGTACAAAAAAATATCTGAAAAAATGGCTCATTAATTACTATATTCCATATGGATTTATAGAGTCCATTAAAGGGTTTTCCATAAAAGCATTTTTCAATATTTTGTTTAAAATAAAAAATTGAAAAAATAAAACTATGATTAATCGTAGGAGAAATTTTATGGCGATCCAATGGACTAAAATGGTTATGAACAATATTTCATCAATTGGGCATAGCGTTAATCAAGGCATTGTGGGATTTTTTGAAAGATGTTTTAAGGGTACAAAGAATGTACCCATCGAACTAGGCAGCAGTAATAAACCATTAAGTAAGTCGGTAAGTATGTCGGATATCGCAACTTCTTTTGCGTCTCTTGAGTCTCTTGATTCCCACTCTCCCAATAGTGTGACTGAGCAAATTGACTCAGCGGGTGGGTTGCAGAATCTTAATTCTCCGCTGAATGACATCATTCAAACTGATTGACATCATTCAAACTGATTGTCTTAATAAGATAAAAGAAATGAAAGAGCCCGAAGATTTTTCGGCGGGTTCATTTTCATCTACACCGGATATTGATATAGATATTAATGAAAAATATAATGTTGTTCGGTTTTGTGTTGGCAAAGGTCAGGCGATGGAAGTCGTTAATATTTGGCTGAGCAAAGACGAATATACGGTTAAATCAATAGAAACACCAAACGGTGAACCTCCGAATGCGGCATTGCTCGCACGTTTAGTCGATGCGGGTGGAATTCAACCTTCTTTGCTAAAAAGAATAGGCATTTCCCAGCATGAGATTGAGTTAGCAAAAGAAAATCAAATATTAGCTGACGCCATGGCTAAAAAACTAGAGTGTGATGATGTAGATAACCTTCCTTCTATTAATCAATACACAGGCAAAACGACTCAAGTGGTTTGTCAAGGCGAGGGTTATTTTTTTATTCCGGGAAAAGCGACTATTGATGGCTTATATACATTCGGTGCGGGTCCATGCCTTATTTTGATTGGCACATCTAAGGATCACTCAGGGAATATCCAAAAAATTGGTCTTGCTCATATCGATGCTGTCATAAGAGGGGAAGCGATCGACGCATTTTTTAATAAACTAAAAACCCCCGACGGTACGATGGAGATTTCTATTATTTCTGGAGAGCGAGAAACAGCCTTACGTGTATTTCAGGCTAGCGAGCGTGCCGGTGCCAAGATTATATTTGCAGCAGCAGATTTTACACAGCATAGATCAGATGCAGCAACTGTGGATGCGCAGGGAAATATTTATTATGGTGACGATTACTCTCTAAATAAAGCAGTCGACCCTAAAAAAATTGAGATGATATCCATGAAACGACAACTCGCTTTGGGAGGGAGTGTGGAGACGCAACTTGCGCTTAAAAATCACTAAAGATAAAAAGGTAACTTTATCTAGTAGCTTTTTTCGTGGCATTTATATCAGACTGTTTACTTGTTTTCATGAGGGGTTTGAAATCATCTGATTCCTCGAATTTTTGCGAGAGGATTGTGATGGTTTGATTTTTACTCAGCGCTAGGCAATCTAACTCAGGGGGAAATGGTTGCTCATCGACTTTGAGATAAGCCACTATTTTTCCGAGATTCAGTGAATAAATATTTACACCCCATCTTGTCATCTTAGCTGGGTGTAGGAACATTCCCTTATCAAATACTTTTTCATTTGCAATTCGTCTTATAAGTGCTGCA
>JADYYQ010000028.1 GCA_020853585.1 Ottowia sp. | reverse complement strand
TCCAATACAAGTTTGACCGCCTCGCCGCGATACTCTTTTGTGTAGCTTTCTTGCTTGCTCATCCTTGCTCCAATTTTAGGTAATATACCAAGTTGGAGTGTCCGAATTTGTCAGGCTACCTCAGTACTTAAGCCACCGGATTTAACACGACAACGTGCCGCACTCAGATCGAGGTGCGTAATCGTGCCGATACGTAGCAAATTATCCAGGCGACGGATAATCTCCGTGAGTTGATAAGAGGGAGTAGAAGGAGAGAAAAACATGCCTGAATCATGCGTGGCATGCGATTACAAGTCACTTTAGTCGTGTTGTGTAATCAGAAAATACAACAAAGAAAAGTTCATTTTTCACCGCAACTAATTTGTACGAAGCTCATGAGCAATCGCTATTTTTAACCAGTCATTTAAGCTTTTACCTGCTGCGGCAGCCGCCTCTACACTTTCAGCATGCAATTGTGGCGGAATGCGAACATTAAATTTTCCTGAATAGGATTTAAATGGCGTAATCCCCTCGTCTTTGCAAGTTTCAAGAAAAACTTTCAGCGAGAGGCTACCCTCGGCTTCCAAGCTCGCCACATCACTCCCATAAAAATCTGCGCGACCATTTAAACCAATAAATTCGCCGCGAAATAAATTGATTTCAGGATCATAGCTAATAACAGCTTTTTGCCCATCGATTGTCATAATATTGTTCATGACTTGACTCCTTTACTCTCGAACCACTTACGGATGCTTTCCACTGCACCCTTGTCAGTGTTGGGCGAAGGGTGTGGACGATGAAAAACCCTTACTTCCTCAAATAAAACAACAGCAATACGCGAACCTTCACGTTCCCTTACTTTAGCGCCTAATCCTTGGAATAAAGATTCGATATCTTTCCAACGAATATTGGCGCTCGTAGGACGCTTAAAAATAAGCTTAAGCGTTTTTTCATGTTGACTTTTCATGTCTTATGGTACCACAATTTAGTACTAAAAAGATAGGGGTTTCCTATAAATCTATCCTCTTGCCAAATGTTCTAACACCAACTCCGAGATCAAAGCCTCGTCTGTTTTTGCAAGGCCAAGTAAAGGGCGACTTGGATAGCGTACTGTGAGGCCATGTTTATTCACTTTGTCGCGCAAGCCGTAATGATGTACTTGTGCCAAACGCTGAACTTGATGTGTAAAGCTAACAATAGCGCTTTCTGAACTTGCGCTTGTTCGCAAATATTTAGACAAACGAATTTTTGGAAAAAGGGCCGCACGTCGCTTAATTTGCCCCAGTCGAGAACGTACTTGTGCTTTACGCGGTGTAAAAGACTCGCCTTCTGGGCTTCGTTGTACCGCAATATTTTGTTGCTGGCGTTGTCTTAAACTGAGAGCTAATGTACGGGCCAATTGACGACGCGCTTTGGGTGCCAGCTGTGTTAACAGTCCAGTCGCCCAAGTTTCGAGCTGCTTAATATCGTTCATTGCTTAAATTATAAAAATGCAATGGAACGAGCATCCACATTAGGCTCATCGTAATGCTCAACAATGTACTCCCCATTTGCTTGATGTACGCCCACACGCTCACTCAATTTTAGTTTGATCGCTAAATCAACGGTGTCATGATTAAGAATATCGGCCTCAAAGCAGAAGCCATCGCGCATTAATTCAGGATTGCTCAGCATTTCATTTTGATGGCGGTGTAACCACGCCAGGATGGGAACGATCAGCGTATTAGGATCAGCACTGTAGTCGGTCACGATAATTTCTAAGGTGTATAGGTATTCAAATGATAAAGACGTAGCCGACGTAGCAAAAATACGCCCCTCTTGAATAAAGCAGTGCAACTTATCAGGATTCTGGGCTAACTCGGCCACTGCCTCAGTCAGTGCCCGCCGCAAGCTATCTGGCTTTTTCATTTAGAAATCTCTTCAGCATCGGCTTGCTTAGCCAGCTGCCCATGAACATCCATATCTTCCTCTTCATAGGATGGCATCCGTAACGGTGCCACCAATTTTTGCAAGGCTACTAATTGCTCAGCGTTTTCATGGCAGCGGCTGTAGTTTCCGGCAACGGTACTGGCAAAGGTAGAGAGTGCAACGTTTGAGGTGGGCGCATCAGTAAACTCGGTATCTGTAACTGACATTTGGCTGGCGGCGATGTTGTGCAGGCGGATAACCCCATAAGGCAAAACACAAGCAGCATTATCTTTTTCGCTAACATAAGTAGGTACCTGTTGAATAAGCGTGGCACCGCGTTCGCGTACTACACGGACACGGTCGATATATTTTGTGACGGTTTGAACAGCATGTTGGGCTTGATCGACTTTACTTTGCAGAACCTCAATCTGAGACTGTGCTTGCTTTAGGTATGTATTAGCTTGCGTTAAACGTCTTTGTTGAAATAAAAAAACCCCGACTAAAACAGCAAGTAGCGCTACGCTTATTAGAGGTTTAGCAAAAAGGGGCATAAGTAGTTTTATGCATTTAAGGAAATTGGGTTTATCAAGACACGACGCTTCTCATAGCGCTGATAAGCTTGTTCAAGTTTGACGTCATATTGATTTTCTTTATAGGCAGCGCCGTTATAGCCACGTGCAAATTCTGCCCAGCTTTGGCTTTTTAAAGCCCGATAAAGCGCTGCATCCGTTTTGACAAACCGCACAAAAGCATCAAGCTGATGCGCTTCACTTTGATACATCGCATCAGAAAATCCTTGCGCGCTGGCGTAACCTAATTGCTGCCAATGCCACCCCATTATTTGAAAAGAGCCCCATGATGTCGATGCAATCGCACAGCCCGCGTCAAGCGTCTTAGCGATATTCAAACGTTGATGTTCAGCAGCGCCACCCATATAGCCGCCGCGTTGCAGGTTGACGATATTGGGGTAACGTAGCGCGAGGGTGGTGACATCGCTACCTTTAGCCTTTAATTGGCGATACATAATATGCCGCTCAAACAAAATAACAGGACGACCATCACGCAAAAATCCGCGTCCGTGACTTTCTACTGTATGGATTGCTTGTATGCTGGCTAGTGGTACGGCAAGTTCATCAGCGGCTTTTTGTAGGTCGCTTGATTTTAGTAACAGGGCGTATGGTTTATGACTGACAATCATCATTACGCTTTTTGCAACTGATGCTTTGTTGATAAAACACTTGCCTGAACCTTGAATGCTGTATTTGGGTGTGCAGAAAGATAAGAAAATGTGCACGGCTTATATTGCATGCAGGATGAGGACTTCTTTTGATATAGCTTTGCAATATTGCCATGTGACAAATACACCGCACACAAAAACTCAATGAGTAACGGGATTGTTGCCCAATGCGCTTCTTGGGATAGGCCAAACATGAGACAAATGGGCACCGCAGCCGCAGTGATCACAATCAAGTAAGCAAGAAAAGCAATGGCTGGACGATGATCTTTTCCTCTACGCTGAAACAACAAAACACGCATCGCAATCAGCACACAAACCAAAGCTTGTATCAACAAGAGTAATGACATTTATTTTCTCCCTTTTATAAAATTGACAAGGTCATCGATGTTGTTTGCCTTACCAATCAACCACAGTAAGGATTTCACGGCGATGGCTGAAGCGATTAAAGCCCCTACACCATGAGGTACCTGAAGTCGATGCAACAAAGGTAATGCGACAACTTCGGCGATAAAACCAGCGGACACATATCCCGCTAAAAAACTGATGAGAAAGAAAGCTATTTTTTTGCTTGTGCTTAATTCAGTAGACGACATCACAAAAACTGCTGCGCCAGCAAAGGCCCCCATCGCAACCGCCGCATCGATGCCAGGAAAAAGCGATAGCAGACCAATTGCAGCTGTCGTTGTTGCTGTCAAAGTGGTGCTCGTCCCAGCGCTTGCAGCAGTCACCCCCCCAAAGGCAGTAGAAATAGGTTCAGCCATATTTAGTCCCAAAGTTGAATACGTTGAAGAGAAGGTTGCAATAACAGCGGAGGTAAAACAATTTCTAAGCCGAACGGTAGTAATGTTCCATGCTCAGCTAATCCCGGGTTCGCTGCCAATGCAGCTTCGGTAACGCCCATCGTGTGACCGTAATAGCGATAGCAAATCTTATCGAGGGTATCGCCTTGTTGTGTGCGTACTTTCATCTGCTTAAATTAAGTCGATGGTGCTGCGAGGTGAATCCATCATGTCGCGAATCGCCCACTGGGCATTGCGACGATGATCATCAATCGGTTCTTCTATGGCGTGTGCCTGTTGATGACCACTTTTTGTGCTGTCAAAGCTACGGTAACGTTCTGCTAAGTCAGCCATCGCATAGGAATACACCGCTCGGCGATAGCGGTGCAATTGAGTGCTTTCTTTACTGATTGTTTGCGCCGGAACCAGTGCTAGCGTCGGGTATCCCTTATGTTGCTGTTTCTTTTTCCATGCGGATAAAGCCTGATTTGTGTAAAGCATCGCTGCAATCAGTGCTTCAAATAGGCGTGCTGATGTCACTGTGCCATCTAAGCGCATCGTGTCACGTGCATGTCCCAAGTAGATATCAGGAAAAAAGCCGTCGTTCTCGATCACTTTTTGCTCAGCTTGCGTATTTCCTGTTGCGATCAAAGCCATATCTCTCTCTGTAAAAATGCCTTACTCGAAGCGTTGGAGATTTAAGAAAGTGGGCGGTGAACGAGACGCCTGTTTTTGATAAAACATAAGACTGTGTCTCGTGCCGCCCGGTGCGGGGTTCGCTCGGTTAGCCGCCTCCTGTTACAGGGGAACTTTTGTTTAGGTCTGCGGCATTTTTAAGGGCGCGTTCAAGTGATTCAATATCTTTTTTGACACCGGCTTTATCGTGTAATTGCCACGCGCGACGTAGGTGACTAAGCGCAGTTTTTCTAGATTCCATATCCAGTTCGCTGGAGTCACTGCCTTTTGATGCCATCAAGCCATAGCCGATTGCTTTATGTAGCTTAGCGCGTACCTGGTCAGGCATATCTTGGTTTTGTGTCAAGCTCTCGAGCGCTAGTAAGTTATCTATATCGACACTCGCGCCTATAGTCTGTGCGCGAAATACTGCCTCAGAAAACTCTTCAGCTAATAAACAGGCAGTTGTGCGTTGATATTGATCTGGCAAAGACAGTTGATGAGTTAAAGCATAGCGAGCGATTTGTAATGCGCCAATAAACTCGCCTGCATCAATCCGCCACACCATGACCGTCATGAGGACATCATCTTGGCATCCCGATGCGGAAGTCAGCACACCCTCTACCCAAGGGATATAGTCAGGCAAAATATCTCGTTTTATCTCAGCTTTTTTCTCCATAGACTGTACTGCTTTAAGACGACGCTTGTCTTCATGGAGTTTGGCCAACATCATTTCATACTGATTGGCATGCTTTGGTGCATAGCCCTGTTCAGATAGATTCAATAAAGCAGCGGTAGTTCGCATCACATGTCGAGCAGCAGGGCTAAGCATTTTTATGCCTGCTTTTCTTCGATCACGATATTTTCAACGACACAGCCTGCGCCAAAGTCTTCAACAACATAAGCATCATTACTTGATTCGTAGTTTTCGATTTGATCACGTTTAACGTTATCGATAATGGCTCGCCGACGCGCGCCTTCTTGCCAATAGACCGATAAATTATCTAAGCGGGTAATCATTAATTTCCCTGCGGGGAAATAGGGGGCGGTTACAACCGGCAGACCACCGATACGGTTTTGATTGATGACAAGCTCTGCTGCCATTTGTTCCGATGGCGCTTGTAGGGTATTTAATAAAGGGAAATATTTATTAGCGAGCAAATCTCGTCCACACAATACAACGAGACCCGGTGCGCCTTGAAACCACGAGTCAATCATATGATTAGTTGCATCGTAGACTAAGGCATCCAGATTTTTATAATCACCTTCTTTACCAATGACGACTTTTCCGCTACCGCTTTTTACTTCCTTCATCACTCTTGCCGGGGAAATATCACGATAATGCTGTAACCATCCTTTGTTCACGTCTTGCAGCAAAGGGGACGTCACCGAGTTGGATGTCTCAGCGCGATCGACACCATTAAAGCCAATCATAATGCGATCCAGCGCTTGGCGTTCTGTAATCAGATTACGGATACGTTGCTGAAAATTAGGAAACTTTGCCCACGCATCCAGTACTGCATATTTGATTGCCGTATCAAAATTGGTTTGCATGCAATGATATTTTTGCGATTCCATCGCCGTTGCTGAGCGCGGTTCGCGTTCTTTTTTCTGCGTGTCCGTTGTACTCGCACTGGGGCCCGCTATGCTGAGGCCTATTTTTTCACCTTGCTGCTCAACGACACCAATCACATTAATCTTTTTTAGAAACTCGGCTGATTCTTGAATTTTATTTTCTAGCTTTTGTTGAACGCTAGCTGCGACACTAAATTTAGAATCAACGCTCGCAACGCCATTGATTTCGGCGATACGTTGTTGAAAATCGGAAAATTGCTTACGCGTAAAATTGTGCATCTTAGCTCCTGAACTAGATAGAGAAGTAACGCTGTTTTTATTGCGTGACTTGCAAGTTATTCTGTGTTTTGTTTAGCAATCGGTCAGCTGTGTGGCTTGTCCACCAACCGCAATTGGACGAACCACCGCGCTAGCGTCGGTTCGTATTAACTGCTGTGTAAAAGCATCTAACGTTGCTCTATCTTGAGCCTGTGATTTTTTCAAATCTTCGAGTTCATTGGCTAACCCAAGGCATTGCCCTAGTTGAGTCAATGCCAATTGCTGGCTTTGCGCGATTAAATTAACCGCATTGTTTAGTGTATTAAGCTGCTTCTCTTGCTCGATAGGCTGAGTGACGCTACTGCTTGCGCTCATTTCTTTAGACGTGAATTTATTGATTAACTCCAGTGCTTTTTCTAGTAAGCCGTTGCCTTCATTGGCTGACTTATCGACATCAAAATTCAGATCGCATTCGGTCGCTTCAGAGAAGAGGTTTTCTGGTGACTGTTTACGTGAAGCAAATGGGTTATTGCTCGCTTGAGCACTAAATTTCAGCATTTCTGTGCCAAGACTAGCTGGGCTATCGGTAATCGCTAAACCGACTAAATACGCTTCGCCGGTATTGGCGAAGTTGGGTTGCACCTCCATTGAGGTATAAATTTTTTGACGTTTTTTGGATAAATCAATCAGCTCATCAATGGGATCAATCTGTGCAAATAAAACCGCTTTGCCATCTATCACTTCTGTTTTTAATGCTGTGACATCACCATATGCTTTGAATAGGCTATCAGGACAAATCCCTTTCATATGTTCGAGATTGATGCGCGCGCCATATTTTTTAGGATCATAATTCGCTGCCATTTGATTAATCCATGTGGCGGAAATTTCCCGACCATCCGTCGTTGCACCTTCTGTCGCAATACGAAAATATTTGTCTTTCTTGGCCATAGAGCGTGTCCTATTTGGAGTCATCAGCAATAGCGCTTATGGTCTTTGTTTAATGCACAGCGAAGCAATCTATTCATGTTGTAAAACCAAGATACACAACAAGAACCGCACGATAAACAGGTCTAATCAGCTGAGAATGGCGGCATGACTGCTCCCTTAGCTCAAACCTCTCAACCACTAGATCAAATTCTGATCGCTGAAAAAGCCGCTGTCACCGAGATACTCCCAAACCTGACAACCTCCGTAAACGCCACGGCAACGGATTTACGTCAACAAGCGCAATCACTCTATTGGCAGGGTTGGCGAGTTAAACAAATTGCGGCTCATCTTGGCGTTAAAGCAACGACCATACATAGTTGGAAACGTCGCGATCTTTGGGGAAGTGCAAGTAGTCTTGATCGGATTGAGGGCGTAACCGAAGCCCGCCTCGCACTCTTGATTGCTAAAACGAAAAAAGAAGGATGCGATTACAAAGAGATCGATGCACTAGGTCGGGTGCTGGAACGTAATGCGCGTGTTAAAAAATATTTGCAGGGTGGCAACGAGGTTGACCTTAATCCTCTTATTACACAGCGCAACAATAAGAAGCGCCGTCCTCAAGAAAAAAATGCGATGACCGAAGAGCAACATGAACTACTCAAAAAAGCCTTCTTATCATCCTTATTTCCGTATCAGAAAAAATGGCATCAAAAAGGGAATGAGCGTATCCGCAATATTCTTAAATCTCGGCAGATCGGTGCCACCTGGTACTTTGCTCGGGAAGCGTTAGTCGATGCACTTGACACAGGACGTAACCAGATTTTTCTATCAGCCAGTAAAGCGCAAGCTCAAGTATTTCGACAATATATCCTCCAATTTGTGAAGGAAACAATAGACGTTGAATTACGGGGTGACCCCATCGTTTTACCCAATGGGGCAACGCTATATTTTCTGGGTACCAATGCCCGGACTGCGCAAAGCTATCACGGCAATTTATATCTTGATGAATATTTTTGGATTCCCCGTTTCCAAGCCTTACGAAAAGTAGCGAGTGGTATGTCCGCTCATAAGCAATGGCGCCAGACTTATTTTTCTACCCCCTCCAGTCTGCAACATGATGCTTACCCATTCTGGTCAGGTACTTTGTTTAATAAAGGTCGTCCAAAAGATAAGCACATCACATTGGATGTATCACACGCGCAATTAGCATCAGGCCAAGTATGTGGTGATGGCCAGTGGCGGCAAATTGTGACTCTAGAAGATGCCATAGCCGATGGCTGTGATTTATTTGATATCGAACAAATTTCTCAAGAATACAGTGCTGCTGATTTTGATAATTTATTTCGCTGTCAATTCATCGATGATAGTGCCTCCGTTTTCTCGTTTGCGCTAATGCAGGGTTGCATGGTCGATAGCTTAGAAGTATGGCTAGACTTTAAGCAGTTCGCAGTAAGACCTTTTGGTGACCGACCCGTTTGGCTTGGTTATGACCCAGCTTTAACGGGCGACAATGCGGGTCTCATCGTGCTTGCGCCACCAGCAGTACCAGGCGGCAAATTTCGCGTATTAGAAAAAATGCGCTTTAAAGGTCTTGATTTTGCAGCACAAGCAGAGGCCATTAGAAAAATAACTGCGCGCTATTACGTCACCTTTATCGGCATTGACACCTCGGGGCTCGGGCAAGCCGTTTACCAATTAGTCAAAGTTTTTTACCCCGCAGCGATTGGCTTTACCTATTCAATCGATGTCAAAGCACGTCTTGTTTATAAAGCCTACGACGTTATCAGCAAAGGGCGACTTGAGTTTGATGCTAGTCATACCGACCTCGCCCAGTCATTCATGGCAATCAAACAAACAACTACAGAAAGCGGCAAATACATCACCTTTAGAGCGGGACGATCGGAAGAAATCAGTCACGCAGACTTAGCGTGGGCAACGATGCATGCCTTATCAAAGGAACCCCTTGAAGGTTCGACTTCGACTAACAAAGGATTTATGGAGTTTTCAGAATGACACAAGAAAAAACATATAAAGACAAACACAGTGCCGATACCACAGCAGTCACTACAACCGGTCAAGTTGAAGCATTTACTTTTGGCGACCCAGTGGCTGTTCTTGATCGTCGCGAGCTACTGGATTACATAGAATGTCAGCATAACGACAAATGGTATGAGCCACCGCTGTCATGGGACGGGCTAGCGCGCTCTTTTAGGGCTGCCGTGCATCACGCTAGCCCGATCTACGTCAAACGTAATATTCTTGTTTCAAGCTTTATCCCTCACCCATTACTAACACGCAGTACATTTTCTCGCTGGGTATTGGACTATTTGATTTTTGGCAATGCTTATTTGGAGTGCAGAACGAATGTACTCGGCCAAGTGATTGCACTAGAGCCAGCCTTAGCTAAATATGTACGGAGAGGAAAAGACCTACAAAGTTATTGGTTTGTACAGGGCTGGCAGAAAGAGCATCTATTTACCCAGGGGAGCATTTTTCATTTAATGGAGCCAGATATCAATCAAGAAATCTATGGCTTGCCCGAGTACCTCTCTGCTTTGAACTCGGCTTGGTTAAATGAGTCCGCCACTTTATTTCGCCGCCGCTATTATCAAAACGGTAGCCATGCCGGTTTTATTTTGTATATGACTGACCCGGCACAAAGCCAAGAAGATATTGATGGGTTACGTGCGGCATTAAAAAATTCGAAAGGCCCAGGAAACTTTAGAAATCTATTTATGTATGCCCCTGGCGGGAAAAAAGATGGTCTGCAATTGATCCCTATTTCGGAGGTTGCTGCAAAAGATGAGTTCTGGAATATCAAAAACGTCACCCGTGATGATCAACTTTCAGCACATCGCGTACCGCCTCAGCTAATGGGCGTGATACCCAATAATACCGGCGGCTTTGGTGATGTCGCAAAAGCGGCCCAGGTATTTGCGCTCAATGAAGTTAAGCCGCTACAAGATCGTCTATCTGAGTTAAATGACTGGTTGGGAGAGGAGGTGGTGAGGTTTCAGCCTTATTCGTTAGACCGAATTTAAGTTATACCCTAAAAGCATGGACAAAACTTCCTGACATTAAAAATTCTTGAGATGCTGGATTCCAAATTGTGAAAATCCTGAGTAATCGGGATATATCGTCGCATGACGATATCCAAACATTTTTTCTAACTGATGTCTAATATCTTTTTTTGCTGCGGCAGAAATTCTAAAGGTATATAGTGCCATTCTAGTTATATTATTAGCATTGTTCCCATCAAAAACATGCTGACGAGCTGCAATAGACCATGCTTTTCTTCC
>JADYYQ010000027.1 GCA_020853585.1 Ottowia sp. | reverse complement strand
TTCCAATACAAGTTTGACCGCCTCGCCGCGATACTCTTTTGTGTAGCTTTCTTGCTTGCTCATCCTTGCTCCAATTTTAGGTAATATACCAAGTTGGAGTGTCCGAATTTGTCAGGCTACCTCAGTCAACGCATATGGCTTGTGCTGCGGTTGAGACTTATCAACTTGACCCACATCATACTTTTTCGAGTTTTGAGTATAGCCACTTAGGCTATTCAACCCAGCGTAGTCGATTTAATAAAACAACTGGAAAAATTACACTTGATCCAGTTAATCATAGTGGTTCAGCAGATATTACGATTGACGTTGAGTCGATTGATACGGGATCAAAAATATTTGATCAGCATTTGCATGGTGAAGATTTTTTTGATGCGAGAAAATTTCCAACGATTACGTTTAAATCTAATCAATTTAAATTTAACGGAGATGTTTTATCGGAAATTAATGGAGAGATGACAAGCAAAGGGGTGACCAAGCCGGTAACACTCAAAGTCACGCAGTTCAAATGCATGATGCATCCGATGATGAAAAAAGAAGCTTGTGGGGCCAATGCGGTTGCGACGATTTCACGTACAGAGTTTAATAATGGGAAATATGCCCCCCATGTGAGCGATACCGTTACTTTACACATTGCTATCGAAGCGGTTAAGCAGGATTAAATTGCGAGTGCTTTTGTGTATAGCTTGTTTCATGCCTTATCGTACTGCCTAAAAAAGCAAGGTAAAGAGGTATAAGGCGATAGTGCGATGTGAAGCTGAGATATAAATTTGTGTCGGTAATCAAAAAGCCGTCTCACTCAAGACAAGAGTAAGACGGCTTTTTTATGTATTGGATCACCTTTCTGTTTTTATGATCCTAGATAGTTTGGTATTCGTATTGATGTGCGGGGTTTTCTGCAAATTCAATACATCGCTTTTCAAACCAATGTATTTTGGATGCCGATTGTTTCCTTAAACTACGCCATATATGCAGTACGGCTTCACTGCCTCTTTTTTGTACCCGCTGAATTGACCGTTTATTTTTTTTCTTAGGGGCGGCAGCTATCTCTTGTGATGCGGTGTGTGTGGCGGGTTGCCCTAATTTTTTAGAGACTAATGCCGTATTAGCGGCCATCGCATTTTGCTCGGATTGCGATTTGTTGATTAGAGCCAATTCTGCGACAAGTGCTGCTTCTCGGGCAAGTGCTTCATTTGCGCTTGCTTCTATGCAAGGAAAATTAATTTTATCTTCTTGCACAACTTCCCGCACGCGATCTTGTGTGAATGCAATTAAATCTGAGATGCCTGCATGATAAGCGCCAAATGCTGGGAGAACACGAATTAATGTACGCCATTGACTTGCTTCTAAGCATTCGCGTAAGCAGTGTTTAAAGATCAATTTAAAATTAGCGCTTTCCAAAGAAAAATTGACGTCGGTTTTCGCATAATGAGTTGTAGGTGTTGTGGCTGCTTTGATTTGTTTTGCGGCATCCGTCCAGTCCTCTAAACTACGTGCTGGATCGGATACGGTATGCAAAAAATGCGTGATGGATTGTTCAACGTCTTTTGTTTTATAAGCGACAAGGGTGCGTTGGGTTGCGAGCTCGGTGGGGATACTTGCTTTGTGTTTGTCGGTGGCGATATTATTTTCTGATTTTGTTTTTGCAGCAGAGGTGCGCGGTATGGGCGCGTGCCCCATAATAAAATGGATGGCTTTGACCACTTGTTCTCGAAACCAGCAAATAATCTTCCGTAGGTAATGCACCACACGGGCTGCCGGCGAGTGGGGTGATGCAGTAAATGATTTATTTCCTAAAAAACCATTTCGTGATGGCTCACTCGTCGATGCATTTGACATAGCTTGTCTTAATGCTTCGCTACGTGCGCTATCACTTATATAATTTTTCGAATTAGAAACTGATGATAAACACGATGGCACACTCATTCTATCTATTCCCTTAACATGATCAAAAACGCTTAAGCCATGCGACCAAAGCTGGCCACAGAAGGGATTGCAGTTGGGTTATCGGCAACACTTGGGTTGAGGAGCGATTGGCAAAACGGTACGCCATCGACTAAAGCTTCAAGTGCTGCATGGAGTTCGTCTACATCGGTGTCATCGACAGACAAATAGCGCGTTAGCAAAAACTCGCTCATCTTTTCGTCAAGCCCGAGTGTGCCCCCTGTTAGCCGATATCCGAATGCGTTACTAGACAATAGCTTTCGATAGATAGCGTACCGTGTTGCTTCTGAAGCAGGTTCTGGGCCTAATACAACGTAAAGATGTAGTCCGTTTTTACTTGTGTCATGTTCAATGTTTACGATCACTTCGTTGTCAAATACCAAAGAAAGTGTTCCCGCATCGCCAAAACTTAACGCACACCCTGTGCGCTCACCAAGCAAAGAAATGAGCGTAGAAGCTTCCATATCAATGACCTTTTTTGTATCCCTACATTAGTTAGACGAATGTCTTGCGTATTTTTTTAGTCTGTTGTGCCGTAACGAGTGTCGACCCTACATCTGTTGCGGGTTGGAGATTACCCATGCGCTCATTTTGTTTGGCTATTTGTTTGAGTTGCTTGGACAGATTAGTGAAATTCGTTTGCATCGTCAGTATTTTTTCTGTCAGGTCTGTTTTTAGGGCTTTAAGGTCGCCGCTAAACAAGGTATTTAAACGATCTAATTTTTTCTGTGACTCTGGATCTGTAGGTGCGCGTTCTCGTAGGAGCTCAATTTCTTTCTGCAAGGATTGAAATTGAAGCATTTGTTTATGTAACTGGCCTTTGTGTTGCGATAGGTCAGCGACCATTTCTTTAAATTTTTCAAGACTTTCCACCATATTCCCCTTTAAGGATCTCGCTTTTTGCGAAGGTAACGATGTGCCCCATATCGTCTTTATGAGGTGACAAAATAATCGACTCACTGAAAACCACTCTACGTTGTCGACTTGTCCGACACTTCGCAAAATTACCTATTTCTTCGCAAAAAATGTATTTGCGGCGATGGTGGGTTAAGTGTGCCAGAGGGATTTCTCTATCCCAGTTTCTTCATAAAATGGTCTTTCTTGTTCTTCCGTCTTCTGGGGTGTAGATGGTCAGTGTTGTAAATGCACAGCTGATTTAGGCGTGGTGGCTCGTGACGGCGGGAAAATATCGCTTGTATTAGACGAGAGGACCGTGACATAAGCGATCTATGGCCTTGGTACGGTAGATGTTCAGCACCCTTAAGCGTTCCGCATGAGCTTATCGGGTATATCGGTACACCTGTTTGGGTGAGGTTTGTGGGCGGGCCTGCTGACGATAGGCAAAGCGACGCATTAAGGATCTGTTTTGCCGGTACACGCCATCGCTCATATTCATTATTGGCGTGTGGGTGTGTGCTCGTGTTTATGTAATGGACTTATGGCTGGGTTTTCCCTGTTTACGAAAAAGAGTGAAAACCTTCATCATGGTTTAGGCGTTTTTGTTATCCATCTAGTGGGTGCATGGGGGAGCGTGCGCCGGTATTGTGTGTTGGGCGGCTTTGCTTTTGGGTAGAGCGTGTGGTCAATACGTGTGTGTTTTATTTTGTTGTTTAGCGCGGGTGTGAGTCAAATAGCGGGCTACAGCGGTTTATCTTTCTTTATGACAAGAAAGTCCAAGCAAGTCAGGGCTAGACCTGATTATGAAAAATAGCGTAATTGTTAGAATTTCTGCGTCTTCCCACGATAGGAACGCAATGGGCATCTTAGATCATCCGATACAACTTAATGTAGCGTTGTTTCTATTGGCGATCTTGCCATTGTTCATCGTTATGGGAACGTCTTTTCTTAAACTTGCTGTTGTGATGTCTTTGTTTAGGAATGCGTTAGGTATTCAACAGGTGCCGCCTAATATTGCAATTTATGGCTTGGCATTGATATTGACGATGTTCATCATGGCGCCGATCGGTCTTGCCATCCAAGATAATTTAAAGGCGCATCCGATTGAGATGTCATCACCTAATTTTTATTCTGATGTAGATACGCAAGTACTGACGCCTTATCGCAGTTTTCTTGCGGCTCATACGAGTCGAGAGCAAATTCGCTTTTTTAGTTCGATTGGCCAAAAAACATGGCCTTCTACTTATCAATCGCGTATTCCAGATAGTTCTTTGTTGATCATGATGCCGGCTTTTGCGGTCAGTCAATTAACCGAAGCGTTCAAAATTGGACTTCTTCTTTACCTTCCTTTTGTGGCTATTGATTTGATCGTGTCAAATATTTTATTGGCAATGGGGATGATGATGGTATCGCCAATGTCTATTTCGTTACCTTTTAAATTATTAATTTTTGTACTGGTTAATGGCTGGGATCAATTACTTGGGCAGCTGATGTTGTCTTACGCTTAATACTGGATAAGTGGCGCCAAGAGATTTGCTTTGACTGATTTTGCGGTGCAAATAATGATCGTTTTTAATTAACGAGGACATCATGAGTGACGCCATCATTATCCATTTTGCTTCTGAGCTATTGTGGATTGTTTTGCTTTTATCTTTGCCGGTTGTTGCGGTTGCGTCCTTGGTTGGGATTGTGATTAGCTTAGTGCAAGCGCTTACGCAGATACAAGATCAGACATTACAGTTCCTGGTCAAATTAATTGCCGTCTCTATTACCCTTGTTGTTTCTTATAGCTGGATGGGTACGGTATTGCTTAACTACACCATTCGTACTTTTGGCCAAATGAGTCACATGGGCACATGAATCACGAGCTTATCCTAAGCTGGATACCGGTACTTGGGTTGTGCATGATGCGCCCCTTGGGGGCCGTGCTTTTTTTGCCGATGTTTGCCTCTTCAGTATTGGGTGGAAGTTTGGTTCGTAATGCCATTGTTTTGTTGATCGCTTTACCTGCCGTCCCTGTTTATTTACATGCACCTGCATTGGCCTCATTAAGCAATGTGTGGGGATTTGTCTGGATGCTGATTGTGGAAATAAGCATTGGACTTATGATTGGATTCTCTGCGGCGATTCCCTTTTGGGCCATTGATATGGCGGGTTTTGTTATTGATACGCTGCGTGGCGCATCTATGGCGAATGTACTTAATCCTATGTTAGGTGCGCAGTCTTCTGTGTTGGGTATTTTATTTACGCAAGTTTTGGCCGTGTTATTTATGATGAATGGTGGTTTTAATTATCTGATAGAAGCGATTTATCAATCATTTGTTCTTTTTCCGCCGGGGGAGTTGATTCATCTACAGTCAGGATTTGGCGCTTTTTTTTCACAAGAATGGCAAACCACTTTTGAGCTGTGTATCAGTTTTGCGATGCCCGCTATCGTCGCTATGTTATTGGTTGATGTTGCACTTGGATTTGTGAATCGTTCTGCTAAGCAGCTTAATGTTTTCTTCTTGTCGATGCCGATCAAATGCATTATGTCTTTGCTTTTGCTCATCATCAGTATTAATTTTTCGTTTACGTACTATATGGAGCAAATTAGTACGCTTCAACATCATGCAAGTACCTTACTGAAGGTGCTGCGATGAGTGAAAAGACAGAACAGCCGACTCATAAACATCGACAGGATGCACGTAAAAAAGGTCAGGTTGCTAAGAGTGTGGAAGTGATCAGTGGCATACAGCTATTGGCACTCTATGGCTATTTTTCCTTTCAAGGGCCCATGCTCTTAGAAAAAATTAAAGCGCTGATTACATCGACTATTGATGTAGTTAATCAGCCCATTAAGCCTGCTATGGGCCATGTCATGAGCTTATTTATGCAGATATTTATGCAGTTTATGGGAGCGATGGCGTTAGTGGTTATTTTTGCCACGGTGTTTTCCGTCATCGGACAAATTGGTCCTTTGCTTGCTCTGGAAGCATTGCAACCTAAGTTGAGTCATATAAGTCCACTCAATAATCTTAAGCAACTTTTTTCAATCAAAAGTTTATTTGAGTTTGCTAAATCCACATTAAAAGTGGCCATTCTCTCCATTATTTTTATTTATCTACTTCGGCACTATGCTGCTTCTCTGCAATTTTTACCTTTATGTGGAGCGGTTTGTGGGCTCAATGTTGCTGCGCAGTTACTGAGTTGGATGTGGGCAGCTTTGATTTGTTTTTATATTTTATTTGGCATTGCTGATTTTGCTTTTCAAAAATATACGACAACAAAACAATTGATGATGTCCAAAGAAGAAGTAAAGAGAGAGTACAAAGATTCTGAAGGTGATCCAGAAATAAAACACCGACGCAAAGAAGTACATCGCGAAATGCAAAGTGGTTCTCTCGCAAAAAATGTCGCTAAATCAACTGTGGTGATCCGTAATCCAACTCACTTAGCGATTTGTCTTTACTACCGTCAGGGTGAAACGCCATTACCCGAAGTGATCGAAAAAGGAAGAGAAGCGCGCGCTGCCCATATCGTTGCGCTTGCTGAAAAAGCAGGTGTGCCGATTGTTGAGCATGTACCTTTAGCACACAAATTGATGAACAATGTTGAAGTCGGTGACACGATTCCGGCCATGTTATTCGAGCCTGTCGCACAAATTTTGCGTATCGTGATGAATCTTGATTATGAATCCGCGGATAATCCTCCCTCTCCTTAACTATGTATGTGTGCCTCTCACACTTCTATGCTTGCTGATACAAGCAGGGCAGTGCAGTGCTGATACAACGCAGACTACGGATAATTCGGCACCTGTCCACAAACTCGCTTTAACCAAACTTGTTTGGCATCCTGTGGGCACAGCACAACCACTTGATTCTCAAGAAAACGCGCTTGCCCTATCACCGATGCCAGATAATGTCGCGATTTCTACTTTAGTGTGGCATCACCATAAAGCGGTTGCGGCTATTACGCGTCTTGACAATACCACTGCGAATACAGTGCCTGCTGTCTTATCTAATACCCCAGAAGCAAGCGCCTCGATTCTAGAAAATACTGCACCTGTGTTTAATCCTATAACAGAGTTAGTGGGTAAAGTGGCACAGGAGTATCAACTTGCGCCGAGTCTTATCAGCGCAATTATTCATACCGAATCTGGATTTAATCCGAATGCTATTTCTCCTAAAGGCGCGATTGGATTAATGCAGGTGATGCCGAAAACAGGAAGTCGTTTTGGATTTAGTAATCTACGCGATCCCGAGATGAATGTGCGTGCAGGGGCCACTTATCTTAAGTGGTTAATGACGCAATTTCATAATGATTTAACGCTCACGATTGCTGCGTACAACGCCGGTGAAGCGGCGGTAATACGGTATGGCGGTATCCCTCCGTATCAAGAAACACAGCATTATGTTGTCAAAGTATTGCGGCACTATCATGAGCATCCATTCCCAGAAGCGATGGATGCCGCGTTGCCCGCACCTACGATAAAAAAGGCCGTGAATTACTCGCAACAGGATATAGAGACACGCCGTTTATTTGAGGCATTTGCTAAAGCATGGATTGCTAAATAAAAAAGGGGATATTGCTCCCCTATTAAAAATAGCAAAACACTTTTTTCGTTAAGAGATTAACGCCCCGTTCCTTGGTTGCCAAATAAGCGAAGCAGGCCTGTCAGGATGAAAAATTGACGAAATAAATTTAATATTTTTTGCTCAAATTTTTCTACAGCCGATGCTTGTACTTCATCTTCTACCAAGCTTTTGAGCAACTCCGCAGCCGTTGGCATATGGCCGTTTGTTACGGTAGCGATCATGGTGGTTTGTCCATAATGCGAAGATACATTTATTGATGGCTTGGTGGTAGCTACTGCCGCTAAATCTTGACTGGGTGCGGGCGCGCTATTGCTACCTTGGGTGGACCCTAAAGTTTTATTTCCATTCAGATATTCTGTAATCGCACGACTAAAGGCAGCTGTCTCAGATTTATCTAAATAATTATCTTCATTGACTTCATTTAACCAAGAACCTGAATCGGGCTTCCCGTAAATCGCGCTATTGTTATCCATCGCAATAGCTAAATTACGCAACAAAGGTTTGGCATCTTCTTTGATGGTGGAGGTGCCATCGCTGCGTCCTGTTAATGCCGTACTTAAGGTCGCATATTCTTGTTTGGGGATACCAGATTGTGCATAAGAAGAAGTATTGCTCGTGGTAGATTCCGAACTATTATTTTGTACTGCTGTGCTTGTCTCGCTATTTTTTCCTACTAGACTTTTATCGCCATTCAAATAGGCGGTGATCGCGCGACTAAAGGCAGCTGTCTCAGATTTATCTAAATAACTATCTTCATTGATTTCATTTAACCAAGAGCCTGAATCAGGTTTACCGTAAATCGCTTGATTATTATCCATCGTAATCGCTAAACGGCGTAGCAAAGATTTTGCATTGTCGTTGATGGTTGCAGCGCCATCATTGCGGCCGTTTAGGGCTTGACTGAGGATGTCAAACTCTTGATCAGATACACCGCTGTTGCTTACACGATTGTTTTGACCACAGCTTAAGCCTTGCGTTGGCCGTTGTGGGTCTTGTCTGACCATGATATTGAATGATGCGGGTTGTTCACCTGACCAAGAAAAATGATTTGTTGTGTTGCCCCCACCTGCTGCCAACGTTGATGATGAGGTAGCGCAATGACCACACTGATTTGGCGAGATACTGATCTCTTTTGATGACGGTGGTGTGTTGACCGACCCCTGAGGTAAGTATGAAGAAGAAAACGAAAATTGTATGTTGCTCATTTTTCACCTATAAAAAATAATGATCTTGGGAAAAGTCGGAACAAAGAAGTCCCTATGGGCTATCAAAATTTAAAAACCTTTTTTAGCCTCTCTACAACAGCGTTAAATGAGATGCCTCCACCTCATCCCGTACTACTTTGTAATTTTCAGCGTAATGAGAACGGCGGCAGTGAGTGGAGTGAGCTGACAAATAATTTCTAAAGCTAACGGTGCGCAACAGTTTTTACGGGTATACCCTAGTCTGTTAGGCCTTATGTGAGGTGTACTGTCAATAACGGACACTCGCATTTCAAAAAACTACTTAAGCTGCATGAAATTTTTTAGTAAATGCAGCGGGAGACAAGTAACCTAATCTTGAATGTCTCCGCTGCCGGTTATAG
>JADYYQ010000026.1 GCA_020853585.1 Ottowia sp. | reverse complement strand
TCCAATACAAGTTTGACCGCCTCGCCGCGATACTCTTTTGTGTAGCTTTCTTGCTTGCTCATCCTTGCTCCAATTTTAGGTAATATACCAAGTTGGAGTGTCCGAATTTGTCAGGCTACCTCATATTGCCCTTACCTTTGTTTTACGAAGCAGCCGCAGCAGTTGGCAATATCCATCTGGATAGTGACTTTGATGGCATTGTGCGTAGCGTCTCTCTACGTGATCGTATTGGTAGTGGCATATGGGAAAATTTTGCAGTAAAAATGCTGCGCGTGGGTAACGATACACGGGTGATTCACAATCTTCCCCCACTACGCCCTCCCTATGCCAGTTACGAACAAACTGATTTGGAAAAAAACATGTGGTCTACAGGGCATGCCATGCAAATTCCATTTGCCGGCCCTCCAGGGAAGATCCCACGCATATCCTATGCTGATGTGATTAATCGACTCGTTCCACCCGATATTTTTCATAATAAATACGTCCTTGTTGGCATCACTGCCGTCGGTATGGGAGGAGAGTCTTACCCTACCCCGGTCTCTATTGGTGGGCGCGCCATGTCAAGTGTAGAAGTCACCGCAAATATTATGAATGCGCTGATCCAAGGATTTACGATTGAGCCCGTTACACCGCTTGCTAATACCTTATTTAGTTTGTTGCCTGTAGCAGGGCTACTACTTAGTCTTATCTGGTTATCGCCGCGACGCGCCCTCTTGTTCTGCTTAGTGCTTATCATCATCACCATTGGCGCAAGTTACTTTATTGTGCGTATAGGCGGTTACTGGTACCCGCCATCAGCCGGATTACTGGGTCTGGTGCTGTGCGCTACCCATTATGGAGCTGGCAACGCCTAGAAGCCGCATTAGCCTATCTAGGCGAAGAATTCGAGCGACTTAACCAAGAGTCAAAATTACTTCCGGGGTTTTTTGGCCATAGTGCCGGTGATATTTTGGATCAGCGCATTGCCGCGATGTCGCAAGCAGCACAACACTTGCGTGACTTACGTCGATTAATTGTCGATAGCATGGAAAGTCTTCCTGACGCAACGCTCGTGGCGGATACCCGCGGACATGTTGTACTCAACAATCATCGTGCCACTGAATATTTTGGTGCACCCACTGTTGACATCTTACATGGCAAAAAATTAGCGAGCTTACTCACAGCTATTCAACCCGTTACAGCTCAAGCGATATGTGACCCCAATAGCGGTCTGCCTGTTATTCAATCAACGGAAGGTATTGAAGCGATCGACGAACGGGGTAATGAGCTTTTGATAAAGTGCGTGCCTTGTTCAAATAGCGCTAATCTCCAAGTGGGCTGGATCATTAGCCTCATCAATATTTCATCGATACGACAAGCAGAACGTAAGCGAGATGAAACCTTGCAATTTTTATCTCACGATATGCGTGCGCCCCAGACTTCTATTCTTGCTCTACTCGACCTATATCGCGAAGACCCCGATATCATGTCCGAAAGTGAGCTATTTGATCGACTCGGAAAATGCGCACGTAAAACGCTGAGCTTGGCAGACGATTTTATTCAGCTTGATCGAGCAGAATCACGACAATACTATTTTGAAGAAACAGACGTCGTGCAACTACTACTTGATGCAATCGACGACTGCTGGGCTCAGGCACATGCAAAAAATATTCGTATCCATAATGACACGCCCAACTATCCGGCTTTTGTTTATGCTGATCGCATGCTTGTTACCCGCGCCATGTACAACCTGCTGAACAATGCCGTGAAATATGGCCCGGAAAATGGTCAAGTGTGGAGTGCCATTACTTCATACAAAGAAAATGAACGCGCATTTTGGAAAATCACAATTCGTGATCAAGGTCCAGGCATTCCAACATCGGATCAGCCCTATGTATTTAAACGCTATCGCCGCTTTCACACAGACAGCCACCCCACAATAGAAGGAACAGGGCTAGGGCTGGTTTTTGTTAAGACAGTATTAACGCATCATGCAGGCGAAGCAGGCTTTACCAGCAAACCTGGCCAAGGCAGTGAGTTCTATATTTGTTTACCTCAATTTGAACAGCCTACGCTTACGTAAAAAATAGCGTTTGCCACATCGACCATCGGTATTTTTTATCTGGGTATCGTATTAATCGATGTGATATCGGTAAGATGTCTCACGCGTGCGGGCTTTGCATACACCAAGTCACGATAATACTCAGCCACCGGCAGCAAAGCCTTATGCGTAATGGCTTGCCCAACTGCACAGTGGGCAAACAAATGCCGCGCTAACCAAGGATTACGTTGCAATGCAATTCCACATGCTCGCGCCTCATGCATAAACGCAAGCGCTTTTTTATCTTGTAATTTATGCACAACGATCGGTAGAGGGTGCAATCCAGATTGATAACTTAAGGCAATCGCAATATGCGTAGGATTGGTAATCAGTAAATCAGTTTGACTCAACACAGATTGCACATCCCCAGAAGGCGCCGATCTGGGTTCCGGCTCTTCCTCCAGCCACGCCTGCCCCATGCTACGCCTTGCATGCTTAGCCTCCGGGTCCCCATCACCTTCTCGCATCTCTTGCTTGATCTCTTGAAAATCCATCCGCGAACTATCCAGATAAAATTTCTTTTGCATCATAAAATCAGCGGCCGCCATCAAAATTAATGCCATCGTGCTACTGCGGACCTGCCAAATCAAAATGCGAACCATCATGTCCCACACTTGTCCCATCGAGCCTTCCCCGTAAATCAAATAGACCACGGAAGAAAACATCGTTTGCAGCGCTAATAAACCAACACCAATTAACACAATCAGCTTAATCACCGTCATCAACAATTCCCAAAGCTGTGTTTTGCCAAAAAGCTGTTGGATTTTTTGCATAGGATTTAATTTCGCCACATTAATACGTAATGCTTTGGGAGAAAAAACCCACCCAAATTGCAGGGTGTCAGCCAAAATACGTACAAAAGAAGCGAGTACCACAACTCCGAGTGAGTAAATAAAGACCGTACGTGTCACATACCAAATCACTTCGACACTGGCGCGTGAAAAATCAGTACCAATACGACTCAATGAAAACACTTGCATAGCATGTAAAACAGAAAATAATTCGCTACGCAACATTAGGATCACCTCTGCCAATACGGCGACAACAAGTATGCGGCCAATATCTTGGCTGCGCGCCGTCTTTCCTTCCTTGCGCATTTGCTCAAGGCGCTTGTCTGTTGCGTCATGTGATTTTTCGCTCATAGCACCAGCCAACCACCGCCATACCAATGACGAAACCATTCACCCAATACATGCCACAGATGCGGTTGATACAAAATCAGCACCAGTAAACCCAGCATGGTTTTTATCGGCATTGCCAAGTAATAAGGTTGCAATCGTGGGCTGTGCACACTCATAATCGCCAACATCATTTCAGCCAAAATTAATACGATCATTAAAGGCGCAGCGTAATGAATCAGTGCATCAAATGCCGTACGAATGATGTCCAAATAATTTTGCCACGCACCAGCGCCCACACGCGGCCACCAATCACTGATATGCCAAAGTTTGTAGCTGTTGCAAATAAATTGCACCAACCAAAAAATTCCACCCAATTCCACCCACAACACAATCGTCGCTTTTTGCAGCAAATCGTCTGTCACGCTGCTATCAATCCCCAGCATCGGATTTAATTGTTGACCACTCAATGCACCTCGCCCGCTGTCAAACAATTCCCCCACGGCCGTCACCACCCAAAATGGGACCGCTAACATTGCGCCCAATAAAAATCCAAAAAACGCCTCTTTCACCATTAATAGCCCAAGCACAACGGGCGATAACGCACTCAAGCTTATCTGCTCTTGTGAAGCAAGAGGAAAAATGAATAAAGAAAAGGCAAAGGCAATCCCTAGCCGCAGCAGTCCCGTCATTAGCTTGAGGGAAAACATCGGGAGCAAAGTGATGCAAGGCAACACCCGCGCCAAGACAACCAACATCACCAACGTTGTTTCTTGTATCTGCCCAATCAGAAGCGTTTCTAACATGATGCGACGTGAGTGTCTAAAACATCCCCACCCTCATAAGATGAAACGAAGCGACACACTGCTAACAGTAACAATTTTGTTCGTTCACCCACATACCCATGGGAGACCAGCAAAGGTAAGCGCAATAACTGTTGTGTTTTTCTAACTTTTGCACCATCACTAACAATATAAAAATCAGGGGAAATAACATGGAAACGACTTTAGAAAACCTAGGTGATCTTCCGCTTATCCCCGACCCTGAGACCTGCCCTATTGAGGAAACCAGTGCCGTCGATATCGATGTTGATTTTGATTTTGATTTTAATGACCTTGCTAAACGCACTTGCAAGCGATTAAGAAATTTTATTCGGCAACGCATCTGGAACCCCGAAGAGGTAGAAGATATTTTGCAAGCAAGCTATCTGGAAGCCCTGCGTTGTCGCGATAAATTCCGTGGTGGCTCCGCGCCCGAAACATGGCTATTTGGTATCGCCATGAATTTGGTACGCAGTCACGTACGTAAATCATTGCAACGCCAAAAACATTACAGCGGCAATGAACTACTTGAAGAAAAAATTGCGGGCACATGCGAAGATCCTTGTGACATTGTGATGCGACAAATTGCACTACGACAAATTGGATTAGCCTTTGATGCACTGCCATCAGATATGCAAAAAACTTTATTTTTGGTTGTGGAACAAGGCGCCAGCTACCAAGAAGCAGCCGATGAACTCGGCATTCCTATTGGTACCGTGCGCTCCCGTTTAAGTCGCGCACGGCAATTATTAAAAGAATGTGTTGAACAACCCCATGCTGCAATCACGGGCCCTTCCTTATCCCTATACTCCGCCGCGGCATTTCGTTACCGCCTTCACTCTGCGGATTTGTTTTCTTCATCGGCAGATCGCTTTTCGGCGGCACAAAAGGAAAGTACCCGTCTTGGGGCAACAAATCTTCCCCCACGACCCTTTGCGTAAACTGTGTCACGCTTGGCGTAAGGAACACCAAGCGTTCACGTATTTTTTGACTTCTAGGCTCAGAAACACGCAGATGGTGCCCGCCCAATAAAAGCGCATAGCCATCTCGTATAAAAACGCGCGTATTAAGTTGCGTATTGCGCTGATGTGGCCCAATATCATTGGCAGTATGATCGATCTGATCATCAATCACCTCGATGCTAATAGCAATAACATCGGGCTCATCCATCCGACTACCGAGTTGCTTTTTGCCTTCAATAGCGCGAGCGTTGTAATACATATACGTACCAACTTTTTTACCTGATGTACCCGCAGAAGACGTACCCAAACCACCCACTGGCGCACCACCACTTGTGCTTACACCGCCACTATCGCCCACGACGCCTTCCGTAATATCAATTACAGCAGGCTGTTCGCTCATACTGGTGAGCGAAGGACTACTTAAAATATTTGCTAATCCTTTTTTCTCTAAATCTCTCAGCTCAAGAAAAAATTTACGATACTCAGAAGGGGTGAGTGTTTCTGTGGCCACACTTTGTTGGGCGATTTTTGCCAAGTAGCTAGGATTGCGCCATCTTTCCTGCAAATCATCCAAAGCTTTTCGCTCAACATCGACGATCAGCAATTGCGTTTCAATCATTTTTTTCATTACATCTAAGCGTGCAATCAACGCCGCATATTCACCGCGTCGTCTGGCTTCGTCATAAATAAGAATGCTGTTACTCGACACATCGGCCTCTACACGCGTGCCACCTCCCCCTCCCGCTGCGGAGGCTGCATCTGCTGCACTATTGTCCAATCCACCGCCCACTAGAGTGCCACCCGCACTGGCGCCTTTACTCACACTCGGAGCCATATTACCGATATCACCTAACATCGGTCCTGCGCCTGATATCTTGCGCAGCACACTGGCCACACCAGGAATCACCACTTCACGATCACGTAATTTAATACGTCGATCATCCGCCCATGCGTAGCGCAAGGGAAATAGCATCACCCGACGCTCACGCCCTTTTCCTTCAAAACTTTCTCGGATGACTTGACGCACTAACTCAATATATTTTTTGGGGCCACTCACCAATACCAAACCATTTGCAGGAATCTCACCCCAACCAAATTTTTCCTCTAATAAACCTAAACCTTTAACGGCAGATTTAACTTCACCAATTGCATCCTGCGACACCTTAATTCTTGCCGTATTATTTTCCTGCACAACGGATACATACAAAATATTATTAAAGACAAACCAACTAAAGCCATGGGTTAAGCCCAAACGATCCAGATAAGCCACGGCATTTTGCGCACTACTTTGCTCATTGACTTGACCCATTAGCTTGCCGGATATCTCTAAGGTCACACCAAAATTTTCGGCAAAACGCTGCAACGCACGCACTAAATCTTTATCTTCGTTTACTGCGGTATAACCCGTATTGCGCCAATAAGCAGGCGCAGAAGCCATGGCCGTGGCAGCACATAACTGCGCCCCCACGACCAGGCAAATACCCATCAAAGTGCAGCGCATCACGCTAAAATGCATTCAAAATTGAGCGCTGCGCATTATGCCTCGCGCTAATCAATTGCTCGGTAATGGATACGGTTTGCGCTCGCCGACTCACAGCATTTGTAAAACTAATCTGATCACCTAAATTAGTTGGATTACTCAACACATTTTGAAATGCAGATTGGTACTCACCCTCAGTACGACGAAAGCCCGCAAAAAGCGGATCGAAAAAACCTAGCCCACCAATACTTGTACTCATTTTTTACCTCCAATAAGTTCATCATCTACATCAACAGGTAACAAAACAACAACCACCTTGCGACTATCCTCACCCGCCATTCCGGGTAAGCTTGCCCCAACCAAACGCTGAACACTCGGCACCAATAAATCGGTATCAATATTTTTTT
>JADYYQ010000025.1 GCA_020853585.1 Ottowia sp. | reverse complement strand
TTAAGCTCATCAGCATCATAAATACTCGACATTTCCATTACTGAGTTAGAGGCAAGCGATGTTGTGTCATCCAATACTGAAGAGGAAAGCTCTTCTGAGATTTGAGTGAATATATGCTTGTTATCCGTAGGCGAAGTGTCATCGTCTTTGCGCTCAGAATGGGCTTGCACTAATGCTAAGTCATTAGGTTGCACATCTTTTTCTTCATTGGACGCGACAACAAACGCTGTTTGTGTGCTGTTGTTGTCATGACGCGTTATAACTGCAATCGGTAACTCGATTGTGGTTGTAGTGGACGTTGATGTCACTTCTGAGTTACTCATGCTAGGCAATTGATTTTGCACGGTGGTATCCGCCGTTTTTTGGAAAGTAACGGGTAATACGATGCCATTCGATGGCGCAGCGTTGGATGTGCTGTTGCTATTAACACTTGTCTGCGACTGAGGACGGATCAATTCACTTGAATGTCTAAGTTTTGTGAGTAAATCTAACTTGTTAAAGTTTGCTGCTGTGCTGCGATAAGTGTCTTGAAAACGCGAACTATTGGTTGACGTACTATTTTGAGTCGTGTTGTTGGATACATTGTTACCATGAGGGGCGAGGGTACTGGTGCGAGTAATGCTCGTTGTCGTTGTACGGATGCTTGACTCATACTGACTGTTGTTCCTATTAGATGTATCTGTGTAGTACGTACGACGTGCAGTCTCATTTGCCTCGCGTGCTGTTTGCGCTGTGCTACTACTAACGTTTGTGTTGCTTGTTGAGTTCGTACCCGTTGTTGTTTCTTTTTGAACGTTTTGATTGCTCGACGTATCGTACCGATTGTTGTAACCATACATAGTCTCTTGCAAGTTAGACGATGCTGATGTGGCGTTTTTATTATAAGAAACGTTGGTATTGGATGCGTTTGTCTCTACGCCACTCGTGTTTGTGCGGGGTGTACTGACAACACTCGTTTCTGTAATGAGATGCGTTGTTTTTCTTTCGCTTGTGATTTGTGATGTGCTATCGACTCTTGATGATGTACGCGTGTTTTTCTGACCGCGGATATTACTAGCACCATTAGCGCGAGCGATAGGTCTTTTGCTTTCATCAATGTCGAGTTCGCCTGTTGTGCAGCAGCAGCAATATTTGCTTAAAAATTGTGTAATTTTACCGTGTGGCATGATTTTTCCTATTAACGTTAATTTTGTTTTGGATAGGCCAATTTAATTTTTGCAAATAACTTCGCTCTGCCTGTACTGCAAGGGCCTTCTTCGCCTATGCCAAGAGTATCGAAATGCTTGGATATTGCGGTTGATGTGCACTGTATTGCGTTAGCCTTATTTCTTCTTGTCAAAAAAGCTGTATTTTTCGCAAAATGGCGTGCAAATGATAAAGGCGTTTTTATCGTAAATTAAGGGCAAACCCTGGGGTGGACACAGGGACAGGAAGGCCATGCAAAGTCCTAGGAAGCTCCCCCACGACCCCCCGTGCGTCTTGCCTGAATTTATTGAGTGCAGAGAGTGTTTAGGGGGTATGTAGAGTGCTGCTCTTGCGATTGTTTGCTTTAAATATCGACCAGAAAAGGTTTTTTTGCCCGGGAGCAGGTAGTGGTGTCACACATATAGCTTAGGATGGGGCAAAGGCACGTTACCGGTGCTTTTATTGCTTGGTGTGGGGTGTGATCCAAATCAAACTGGCCATTCGCCCCGTTATGCCGTCTCGGCGGTATGAATAAAAAGACGCCGCATTGCTGACTGTGCAGTGATCTCCACCTGTTATCTGCGTAATACCGACACGCTGCAGACGTATACGCGCAAGCTGGTAAATATCGCACCAATATTGATTGCTTGTTATGTGTTTTTGAAAAGCAGTTTTTGTGGCGGCTTGTTCATCGGGCCATGCGGCATCGATAAAGGCTTGACGCACCTCTTCACCTACTTCAAATTGCTGAGGTCCGATAGCGGGCCCCAGCCACGCTAGCTGACTATCTGCGGGGCATTGTGCTGCGCGCGCGTGACTCTGTGCACATGCTTCTAGGATGCCATTACAAAGCCCTCTCCAGCCCGCATGTGCTGCACCGACGGCACGCCCTTTTTTATCGCAAAATAAAACTGGCAAGCAGTCTGCGGTTAGTACAGCGCATACCGTATTGGGTTGTGCGCTTACGGTGGCATCAGCGGTTATAGAGAGAGAAGACGCGGGTAAGGTATCAAGATTAACGACGATATTGCTGTGTATTTGGTTAAGCCATCTGGGTGGGCGGGGTAAATGTTGGGCGAGTAGGTGGCGATTATGGCTTACGGCATGCGGATTATCGCCAACGTGGTCGCCTAAGTTAAGGCCTCCTAGTTGAGCATGGTGTAACCCATAAGGTGCGATACTGCATCCGCCTACCCGTGTGGTGACAATAGTATGAATATGGTCGGGTGCAGACCAATGGGCGCGTAAGTAGGTGGTAAGCATCGCGCTAAGGTATGTTGTGTAGGAGCGTTTCGAGTGGCGGAAAGGCGAGGGCAACAATAAGCGCTGCCATATCGTCGGGTGGCAGCGCGTGCCATATCAAAGGCGTTTGATTGCTTGGATGGATTAAACCAAGTGAATACGCATGGAGCGCTTGGCGCTTAAAATTCGCATCAGGCAAAGCAGCACGGTCCCGCCCATAGAGTGCATCACCGAGTAGAGGGTGCTTAATAGACGCTAAATGAACGCGTATTTGATGGGTCCGGCCGGTATCTAATTGACAGTGCACCAGTGAAATCTGTGCGCGTTCTCGGGCCACCAGTGCGAGCTGATGAAAATGAGTACGTGCGGGTTTTCCGCTTGGCATAATCGCCATTCGCGTGCGGACGCGTGGATCGCGTCCGATGGGCGCATCCACACACCCATGCAAAGGAACACTTCCCCAAGCTAGCGCAATGTAGTGTCTTTTAACGCTACGTGCTTGTAGCTGATTAACTAAATTTGTTTGTGCCGCTAGCGTGCGTGCCACGACCATTAAGCCGCTGGTGTCTTTATCTAAACGATGCACAATGCCGGCACGAGGTAATTTAGATAGCTCGGGATAAGCATGCAGTAAGCCATTGAGTAAAGTGCTTTGCCAATTGCCTGCGGCGGGGTGCACCACCAGCCCGGCAGGTTTATTGATTACGATAATGTGGGCATCTTCATAGACAATGGATAAGGACATTTTTTCGGGTGTGAATGCAATATCTTCTCCCATGGCCGTTGTTGTGAGCTGCAATTGATCGCCGGCAAATACCGGTTGGCGTATTTTTGCGATATGGCCATTGATGGTGGCTTGTCCAGCATCAATCCAAGCTTGAATACGACCCCGTGAATAGGTGCTTAAAAGATGGGCTAATGCTTTGTCTAAACGCTCGCCCGAAAGTGATGCGGGCACTGTAAAACAAAGGGTTTGGTCGATAAGCTCTATATCGCTCAAAAGCGTTGCCTCTGTATGTGCTTGTGTAGGCAATGGTGTGGCTAGGCTATAATTAGTGCGGCTTTTATTCATTCAGGATTCCGTTATGACCCCCGCCCAGCGCTTCTTTCGTCGTTACATTTTTGTAACGTTGCGTGGTTTTGTATTAATCAGTGCTACCTCTATTGTGATGACAGCGTGTGGCAACATGGGCAAAACCGATGAAACTGCAGGTTGGTCAGAGGATAAATTATATTCGCAAGCCCAGGAACATATGGAAGGCGCGGATTATGTGAAGGCGGTTAAGTACTTTGAAACACTAGAAAGTCGTTACCCCTTTGGTCAATACGCTCAGCAAGCGCAGATTAATATTGCTTATAGTAACTGGAAAGATGGTGAACATGATGCGGCCCTAGCTGCTGTGGATCGTTTTATCCAGTTGCATCCCAGTCATGCGTATATCGACTATGCCTATTACCTTAAGGGCATGATTAGTTTTAACGACAACTTAGGTTGGTTGGGGCGGTTTTCTGGGCAGGATTTAAGTGAACGAGATCCGACTGCGGCACGTTATGCTTTTGATGCGTTTAAAGTGTTGGTGACGCGTTTTCCGCAAAGTAAGTACAGCGCTGATGCGCGTATGCGTATGCAGTACATTGTTGATTCGCTGGCTAAACATGAATTGCATGTGGCGCAATTCTATCTAAAGCAAGGCGCATACCTTGCTGCGGTCAATCGTGCGCAACAAGCGCTAAAAGACTCTGAAGGCACGCCTGCGATGGAAGATGCGTTGATTGTGATGGTGCGGGGTTATGCTGCGATGAATATACAAGACTTGCGTGATGACAGCGAACGCGTGCTTAAGCAGTCTTTCCCTCATAGTGATTACTTTTCAGATCCTGCGTATAAAAAAGTAAAAACCAAATCTTGGTGGCAAATTTGGGGTTAATTTCTGCTTTATTTTTAGTTATCTTTTGCGGGTTGTTTCTTATATTTTGAATTAACTGGGGAATACCCGAACCCATTCATTTTTAATAAGTTTTTTTGTGTTTACGTAAGACCCATTTCTTGTTTCGGTTGAAGATGGCCATCAGGCATTCGCATGCGTTGAGATAGCGAACCATATTTAAACGAGGCAAATGAGATGAGTAACGAATCTTATTGGTGGGTTGGCCTAGCTGAGGCCCTTGTTCTGCGCTTAGGTGTAGAGAGCGCGTCTGTTGGCCAAACCGCTAGCTTAACGCTACAGATTGATGATGTGGTATTGAGTATGCAGCCGGGGCGAAAAGAGCGCTCTGTTGTGTTGACATCGGTTGTATATGTTTTGCCAGGCATGGTTAATCCTCAATTACTCGAGGGCTGCTTGGCGGCAAATCTTCATGCGTTTTTAACCGATGCACCAATTATTTCTCTAGAGCCGAGAACACGTTCGGTGGTGTTACAGCAAACGCGTGATTGTAATGATTGCGATGAAGTGATGGGTTTGCTTGAGCAATTTGTGAGTCACGCCGAGCGTGTTAAAGAAAAATTTGGTGTGGCTGTGGGCGCGGGCGCGATGGCAACGCCACGTCCGGGTATTGCCTCTGGCGACAATTGGGGACACTGGCGTGCTGCGGAGATGCAGTCATGATCAATATACGAACAGGGATGGGGAGCGCGTCTCAATATTCTCAAAGTGATTGCCTTCTTACAACGCCTAATAACGGACTATCTAGTTTAGTTGCGCTTGGGCCTAAGCAAAGTTCGATCGGGTTGAACGGCAAAAATGTGGTGCGCTTTACAAGTGTGCCTGTGGTGGCACTGGATATGTGCCAGTCCGCGCTATTTGATAATGATTTGATCTCGAAAGTAACTTTGAGTGTTGCGATCGGTGCGCAGGCACTGGATCATCAAACGCAGGCACTATCACAACAATCAATGTTACCTACAGCAGTGTTTAGTGCCAGACATATTTCTGTGTTGCCTACATCGATTGCTCAAGAGTGAGACTGGCTGTTTCTTTTTGATGCTGTATGAACGCGGGCTAGGGTGCGCGTCAGCAATAAATTCACCTAAAATAAACTTGCTTAAAGACAATCACGGATACTGTTGGTCACAGTAGATGAGCGAGTAAAAAATAAAAATGCTTTTGCTTTTTTGTTTGTGATTTCGTTTGGGTGAAAACGCCTCTTCTTATTAAATCAAGCTTCAAGAGATGTGGTTGCTGGGGGTTACGCATACCGCTCTCCTATTCCCATAGTTTTTCTTTATCTGCCTAGCGTATGCTTATAAAAGTAATCGATATGCAGAGCGTGCAAGACGCTTCATTACCTTTATTTCTTTTGGCTTTTTTACGATGTGTCTTTACGTTGGCGTGTTGTGCTGCGTGGTTTTCCTGTTTTCATAAGAGAAACTAGATTAGAATGTGCGCCCATTAGATGCTGTCTTGATAGATGCTGGTTTGCTAAAGAATGAAAGGGAAGTCTATGTTTGGCCGGTTTATGCCTTCCGAAAAAAATTTTTTTGACTTGTTTAATCAGCATGCGGGACTAGCTGTTGAGGCGTCAGAAGCGCTGGTCAATTTGGTCCGTGGCTTGCCTAACAGCCAAGTGTATGGTGAACAGGTTTTGGCGTGTGAGAAAAAAGCTGATCGCGTAACACATGAGACGATTGAGTTATTGCATTCCACTTTTATCACACCCATTGATCGTGATGCGATTCATACACTGATTACGACCATGGACGATATTCTCGATTTAGGGGAAGACGTCGCTGAGACGATTCAGTTGTATGACATTACCCAGTTGACTGATGAGGCGCTACAGTTGGCTAATATTTGCGTGGCTTCTTGCAAAGCAGTGCGAGAAGCAGTGGCCTATTTGAGCAATATGCGTAATGCGCGCGCCATTATGAAAGTGTGCGCAGAAATTGATCGACTGGAGGCCGACGCGGATCGTGTGATGCGCACGGCTATGTCTAAGCTATTCCGAGAAGAGGCCGATGTTAAACGACTTATTAAACTCAAGGCGATTTATGAGCTATTGGAAACCATTACCGATAAATGTGAAGATGTGGCAAACATTATCGAGGGCATTGTTCTTGAAAATGCTTAAAGGCTCTTAAAGGTTAGCTGCCATGCAGACAATAACGCTTAGTTTATGGGTGGTGGGTTTACTAGTGCTACTGGCGCTCGCTTTTGATTTTATGAATGGCTTTCATGATGCCGCTAATTCTATCGCCACAGTAGTGTCGACAGGGGTGCTAAAGCCACATCAGGCCGTTGCTATGGCCGCGGCATTTAATTTTATCGCTGTGTTTATTTTTCATCTGAAGGTGGCCGCGACGATTGGTAAAGGAACCGTTGACCCCGCCATTATTGATCACACGGTGATTTTTGGCGCTTTGGTGGGCGCGATCGCGTGGAATGTGATTACTTGGTTTTATGGTATTCCCTCAAGTTCTTCTCATGCGCTTATTGGGGGTTTAGTCGGGGCAGCGATGGCTAAGTCAGGCACCGCCGCTTTGATGGGAGATGGACTGATTAAGACAGTGGTTTTTATCTTTCTTTCGCCTTTGTTTGGATTTTTGCTTGGATCACTCATGATGCTTGCGGTGTCGTGGATGTTTTTTCGCGTTTCGCCCGCCCGGGTCGATCGCTTATTTCGTCGTTTGCAACTTATATCGGCTGGTTTGTATAGCTTAGGCCATGGCGGTAATGATGCGCAAAAGACGATTGGTATTATTTGGATGCTCCTTATTAGCAGTGGTTATGCTTCTCAAGCAGACGCGATGCCGCCATTTTGGGTTGTGTTGCTGTGCTATCTCGCAATTGGCTGTGGCACGCTTTTTGGTGGTTGGCGCATTGTTAAAACAATGGGGCAAAAAATTACAAAGCTAAGACCCGTAGGGGGGTTCTGTGCCGAAACAGGTGGTGCTGTCACTTTATTTTTAGCGAGCTTTTTTGGTATCCCTGTGTCAACGACACATACCATTACGGGCGCAATCGTCGGCGTTGGCGCAACGCGTAAATTGTCTGCCGTACGATGGGGCGTTGCGGGCCGTATCGTGTGGGCTTGGGTCTTAACCATCCCTGCTGCTGCGTTGATGTCAGCCGGTGCATGGTGGCTGGGTACATTTCTTTTTTAAATTTTTTTCATGAGCAGGCGATAAAGCGGCAGAGATGTGCTTGCCGCTGCATCTTTTACGTGTGTGCCGAGTTGTTCTACGCGCATGATTTTTGTGCGTAGATTAGGGATATCGTATTGAGTTTAGGGCAATGCGTTTTATCCCATGTAGCGAGCCCGCGCTGGTTCCTATTACCTTACTTGATTTATTACTGCCGGGCTGCGTTAAAATATTTTTTAGTTACGCAACCCGGCTTTTATTTTTATTTGGAGTGTAGCGTGTCGGAAAAAAGCATTGCCAAATTTGGTTTGATTGTTATTGGCGATGAAATTTTGTCTGGAAAACGACAGGATGCGCATTTTTCCAATATGACTAAATTGCTTGGACAGTATCACCTAAGCCTTGATTGGGCGCATTATTTGGGTGACAACCCCACTGCAATTGTCGCCTTATTGCAGCAGACGATGGCAAGTGAGGATGTTGTGTTTTGTACAGGGGGTATTGGCGCTACGCCTGATGATCATACGCGGCGATGTGTTGCGCAAGTCGCGGGTGTTCCCCTTATGCTTCATCCAGAGGCAGAAGCCTTAATTGCTCAGCGTATTCTCGATCTTGCAAATGGCGATGCTAAGAAGTCGGATTTTTCTCAAGTAGAAAATCGTCGGCGTTTTGAGATGGGTATGTTTCCCGCAGGGGCACAAGTTATTCCAAATGGATACAACAGTATCCCTGGCTTTAGTCTAGGGCGGCACTATTTTTTCCCGGGTTTTCCTGTGATGACTGAGCCCATGATGGATTGGGTCTTAAAAAATTTTTATGCGCGTGATGGACGCGTTGATTGGCAAGAATATAGTTTTTTTGTCTTTGGTGTGTCTGAGGCAATATTAACGCCGCTTATGGAGGATATTGAGCAGCAATACCCAGGGGTTAAAGTATTTAGTTTGCCATCGTTAGGAGAGGGTCAACGGGGAGCGCAGTGGGCTCGCCCTCATATCGAACTTGGGGTCAAAGGTATCGAGGTCGATGTGACACGCGCATGGGCACAGCTAAGCGCGGCTGTCAGGGCAAGCGGGGCTGAGGTGATAAGTGTTTGAGTGATTAGGTAGAAAGCGAAAATCGATAAGGACGACTTTTCGCTTTCCATATCACGATGTTTACGCGAGTTGGAGGGGCTGGTGGTGCTTAAGCGCTTCAAAACACTTTTCTACTTTTTCGTAGGATGTATCCCAAAAAATAATGCTGCACGACATATCAAGTAAGCAACTGGCTTGTTGAAGCATTTTGCCTTTTTCAACAAACTCAATAAATTCTGATTCGATATCAAGTACCGGTTTGATAATGCCTTGCAGGCGTCCGGCTATATTTGGGAAATTTAAAAATCCGGCAAATACTGCGGTATCTTTAATATTCACATCTTTTAAGTGGCCCATTTGTATTAGGTAATTCGTCTCTTCAATATTGATACCAAATATTTTTTCGTAGACTCGGGTAATAAGTGCTCCCCCTGTTCGGGCACCGATTTCAAGGAAAATAAATTCTTTGGTGTTTTTGTCTAAAAATGCTTCTAAATGATAGGCCCCGGAGAAGCAATTAAGTTGTTTAAATACTTTTTCGCAAAACAGTTGGAGCCTTTCAAATAAAGCCCTATCTTCAATAGGGATGCTGCCCACCGGTTTCCCTTCGAAAAATCTCGCTAATGCAAAACTACATTTTCCAACCATAAAAAACTTTACGGATCCATCAATAATCATTGCATCGCAATGAAATAAATCGCCATCAATAAATTCATCTATTTCAAATTCATACTCATGAGCGGCAATACGATCACAAATTAATTCTAAATTGCTTATATCGTCAATACGGTGCGTTTCCACACTGCTAACGAGATCAATAGGTTTTGCAAACATCGGAAAACGGAGATCACTTACAATTTTATTTATATAGTTTTTTTTGTCTGATAAATAAGAATTTTTATCGAATTTTAAAAATTTAGGTATTTTTACAACGTTATTTAATTGTTTTTTTGAGATTACTTTATTAACAAATGGAAGTAATTTATCGTAGCCAATTCCTGGAATATTGTATTTTTCTCTTAATTGGGCGCAGACGAGTTGTGTGCTGTCCTCATTTGTAAATAATCGAACATTTTCTGCGCCATATTCTCCCACATAATGAGAGACGATTTTCTCTACTTCATCGGGGTCGATTTGGTGAAAATCTCTATTAATTTGATGGACGGCGTTAAAGTGACATCTATTTTTAAAAGAAAGCTCATTTAAACAATAAGGACTTGCTATCAGAATATTTTCTTCATTTTTATTATAGCTTTTTATTTTTGAGAAATCGCATTTTATGTAAACAACGTTATATAAGAATATATTTACTGCTTTGTTATTCATTTGGCTTTTTTTGTAGGTTAATAAATTTTTCGAGTTCGTTTAGGTCTGTTTTTAATATGTATTTGATATATTTTGGAAAATGATCTTGGTCGAATTCCCTGCCTGATACGATAGCTATTTTGTTAAAACCGTTATCATGAAGGTGAGCTGCTAGCTCAATTCCATTTATTTCCCTTCCTTTAAAGTCATAATCAATTAATATGCCGATATTTCGGTCATATTCGTTTATTTTTTTAATAAATGAGTAGGGGTTTTGATAATGCTTGATATTAAATTGGGAAAAGCAAAATATAATAGAGTCAGCAAATCCTTTATTGTCCTCCACCATGACAATATCAATACTTTTTTCTTTTCCTTCTTTTTTTTCTTTCTCTACTTTTAAGCTCACTCCTTGTAAAATATTTTTTGGTAAAATTTTTGCATTAACACCATCTGCGTACGCTCGTGTTTCTTCATTAGGGTAGTGTCGGGTTAAGATCGTGGTGTGTGTAATGCCAGAATTTTTAATGGTTTCAAGGCTATTTTCTTCTTGTTTTAAAATATCATGAGATACAATTAAAACAATATTTTCTTTTTGTGCGCTTAGATTAATATGATTTAGTAAGTCTTTTGTTTGGCTAAAAAAATAAAAATTTATTTTTTTCTCTTTGCTGAGGAGCGCTGGAGAAAAATAATTTTCCCATGTCTGTTGGCTTGACTTGTCATCCAAAACTAATACAACGCTATTGAGGTTGAGTTGTATTTTTTGGGTAATCCAGTCGGGGGTGGTTACTTTGGGAAAAGTAATACTTATTTGACTGCCTCTGCCAACATGAGACATGATTTCAAGTTGGCCTTGGCTGTGCCGGAGTGCTTCTCTCACTTGGGTAAGGCCAATACCATGCCCATTCTTTTCTTCTTCGTTTATTGCGACATCGTTAATAATTTTATCAATTAATTGGGGTTGTATTCCTTTGCCATTATCTTGAATGGTTATTTTTACATCGCCGAGATATTCTTCCAGTTTTAAAACAATATTTTTTTGTTTTTTATCGAGGGCTTGGACTGCATTATTAATTAAATTTGAGATCATTCTTTTGAAATCAGTCAAACTTATTTTTATGCAGTCAAAATGACTTGACTGATGAAATATATAATCTAAATTTATATTTTGCTCTTGATATTGAAATTGCTTTTCTACTAATATTTTTAGTAGCGCATCCGATACAAGGACTGTTTTTTGCTCATCAAATAGGGTAGGTGGCGTATTATTTTTTTTGTACCTTCTAAGTAAGCTATCTGCAATTTCTTGAATTGTTTTTGCGGCTTCACGAAGAGAAAGTCGTTCTCTTTCTGGAATATCAGTGCAGCTCTTAGCGAGCATAAGCAAACTGGCGGCAGGTGAGCGGATATCGTGGACAACTTGTGCTGCGATATTAACGAAATCATTAATTTCTTTACGGTCCGATTCTCTTTTTTTTGCGAGGTCAGTTACATCAACTGAGAAACCCACCATACCAACGGTTTCCCCCATTGGATTAAAGAGCGGTGATTTTTGTGATAAATAATACTTTTCTTCGCCTTCGATTATCATTCTTTCTTCGATAATGCGCGTTGTTTTTGTATCCATCACCTCTTTATCATTTTTATCTATCTCGGCAGCTGCTTCTTGGTCTTTTAAAAACTCAAAAACGGTTTTTCCCACAAAATCTAATGGGGATGAGAATCCTAAGTTTTTAGCTTGATTAAAGTTTGCCCCTTGGTATACGCCATTTTTATCTTTCCAGAAAAGGAAAGGCATAAGATTAAAAATGGCATCTAATATTTCATAGTGTTTGTCAAATTGTAGTTTTTTATTATTCATTTAATTTTTTTATGGTTAATTTGAAAAAATTGAAATCTACGGGGGCTGGGTTACTGCTGATTGTAATAATAAGTTAATTGTTAGATTTGTAAAATATTTTTTACTGATAAGTATGTATTTATATGGCTTACTTCTTTTAATGTGGATTGTTAATTTAAGGGGGGCGCTTATTAATCGTTATCGGCCTCTAAAGCATATTTATTCACTATTTTTTATTGGTGGGTGAGTGGCACAAAAAGAAACGTTTGTTGACATTTAATTTTTTGCGACTCTAGAACTCTAGTTTTCAATCTTGTGTTGCTCTCTTTTGAATTAGCGACTTCGCTATGGGAGAAGGCTCTAAACCTAAGCTGGTCGTTTAATGCTCTGGGGAAAAGTGTCAGAACCCTACCGTGTCCCCAGCATTCGATGAATGCAGGCTATTTCTTATATGCTTTTTGTACACTTTGGCTCTTGGCCGGGTGTACTGTTGCAATAAGTATGCAACGATTTTTGTGGTGTAAAAGCCCGCCCAAGGCTTGGTTGGGCGGGCTTTATATTGCTGGCCGACTACTTACGAACGCAATCTACGTAATAATGAGTTTGCCCATTGACTTCTTCTTTCACCAGGCCGTGGATATCTGTTTCAAAGCCAGGGAAACGTTGGTTAAAGGCACGCGCAAAGCGCAGATATTGCACGATGACTTCATTAAAGCGTTCACCAGGAATAAGTAAGGGAATACCAGGCGGGTAGGGTGTTAATAGTATGGCGGTCACGCGATTGGTGAGTTGATCAATACTAACGCGTTCAATATCTCTGTGCGCCATGCTAGCCCATGCATCTGAGGGTTTCATGGCGGGTTCGATTTCGGAGAGGTACATTTCGGTTGTTACGCGTGCAACATCATTTTCTTTGTAAACGCTATGAATTTGGTCGCTTAATTCTCGTAGATTGGTGTGTTCGTAGTGCGGGTGAGCGGCGACAAAATGGGGGAGCACACGCCATAGCGGTTGGTTTTTGTCGTAATCATCTTTGAATTGTTGAAGTGCGGCGACGAGCGTATTCCAACGTCCTTTGGTGATGCCGATCGTGAACATAATAAAGAAAGAATACAAACCTGTTTTTTCAACAATCACACCATGTTCAGCGAGGTATTTGGTCACGATGGCGGCGGGTATACCGGTATCGGAGAAATCTCCGTCGACATCAAGGCCTGGCGTGATGATGGTGGCTTTAATGGGATCAAGCATGTTAAAGCCTGGGGCAAGGTCACCAAAGCCGTGCCAACGCTCGCTTTTTTTGATGATCCAGTCGCTACGCTCACCAATGCCTTCTTCTGCTAGATAAGCGGGCCCCCATACTTTAAACCACCAGTCGTCACCAAATTCTTGATCGACTTTGCGCATGGCCCGACGAAAATCGAGTGCCTCGGTAATGGATTCTTCGACGAGTACAGTTCCACCCGGGGGTTCCATCATGGCTGCTGCGACATCGCATGAGGCGATGATAGAGTATTGGGGGGAAGTCGACATGTGCATCAAATAGGCTTCGTTAAAGCAATGCCGATCGAGTTGTCGTGTTTGAGATTCTTGTACCAGTATTTGTGATGCCTGTGAGAGCCCTGCAAGTAATTTATGTGTCGATTGGGTTGAGAAAATCATGGTCTCTTGCGTGCGTGGTCGTTTAGGACCAATAGCGTGCATGTCACGATAAAAAGGGTGAAAGCTGGCGTGAGGTAGCCATGCTTCGTCAAAGTGTAGTGTGTCGATTTGCGTGTCGAGCATGGCTTTAATCATCTCTACGTTATAGAGGACGCCATCGTAGGTACTTTGTGTGAGCGTTAAAATCCGCGGTTTAATTTTTTTATTTTTAATAAAAGGGTTGGCGGCGATTTTTTTCTGGATATTTTCAAAAGAGAATTCTTCTTTTGGGATCGGTCCGATAATGCCAAAGTGATTACGTGTGGGCATTAAAAATACCGGGATGGCACCCGTCATCATGATGGCGTGTAAGACTGATTTGTGGCAATTTCGATCCACGACAACCACGTCGCCTGGGGCGACAGTGGAATGCCAAACGATTTTGTTTGACGTTGAGGTACCGTTGGTGACGAAAAATAAATGATCAGCGGAAAAAATCCGCGCTGCATTGCGCTCAGATGCGGCGACGGGGCCGGTATGGTCAAGTAGTTGACCCAACTCATCGACGGCGTTGCATACATCGGCACGCAGCATATTTTCACCAAAAAATTGATGAAACATTTGCCCCACAGGACTTTTTAGAAAAGCGACGCCGCCTGAGTGGCCTGGGCAGTGCCAAGAGTAGGAGGCATCTGCGGCGTAGTGAGTGAGTGCGCGAAAAAATGGGGGCGCGAGGGATTTGAGATAGACGCGTGCTTCTCGAATGATATGGCGTGCAACAAATTCAGGGGTGTCTTCATTCATATGAATAAAGCCATGTAACTCGCGTAACACGTCATTTGGGATATGTTGGGCAGTACGTGTTTCTCCGTAGAGAAAGATCGGGATGTCCTCGTTACGTTTACGCACGCTACTGACAAAGCCGCGCAATGTGAGGAGTGCCAAATCGATGTCTTCCGGGCGACCGGCACCAAACTCTTCATCGTCAATCGATAAGATAAAGCAGGAGGCGCGTGAAGCTTGCTGTGCAAACGAAGTGAGATCACCATAGCTGGTGAGCCCGAGCACTTCAATCCCTTCACTTTCGATGGCTTGAGCCAAAGAGCGAATGCCTGAACCCGAGATATTCTCGGAGCGAAAATCTTCGTCGATGATGACGATGGGGAAGCGAAATTTCATTATTTTTTGACTTTATGTTTTGGGCAGAGTGACGCCGTGTTGGTTTTGATATTTTCCGCCGCGATCGCGATAAGAGGTGGCACAGACTTCGTCAGCTTGAAAAAAGATAACTTGCGCGCAGCCTTCGCCCGCATAAATTTTTGCAGGTAATGGGGTTGTATTAGAAAATTCGAGCGTGACATACCCTTCCCACTCGGGCTCGAAGGGCGTGACATTCACAATAATGCCGCAACGCGCGTAGGTGCTTTTTCCAAGGCAAATGGTCAAGACATCACGGGGAATACGAAAATATTCAACTGTCCGCGCTAGGGCGAATGAGTTAGGCGGAATGATGCAAACATCGCCGGTAAAGTCGACAAAAGATTTTTCGTCGAAATTTTTGGGGTCGACAATTGTGCTATTGATATTTGTAAAAATCTTAAATTCGTTAGCACAACGAATGTCGTAGCCATAGCTGGATGTGCCATAGCTGACGATACGGTGACCGTCTTGGGTGCGTACTTGATCAGGGACGAATGGTTCGATCATCTGGTGTGATGCCGCCATGCGCCGTATCCATAGGTCGGATTTAATAGTCATTTTTCTCTCGTCTAGCAAAGCTGCGCAAATTGTACGCTGGAGTGGGTCGTTGAGGGGACGTCTGTTGATATACGTTTGTCAATCGTTTTTACTAAGGTTTTTTTGAATCTCTTTAATTATTTTGTACCACAATGGTTGGGAATTTATCTGACATATCTTTTGACATGCGCGCAACTTGGACGGCTATTTTGCGTGCAATTGTTTTGTAGATTATCGCATTGGCGCTGTTTGGATAAGCGACTACTGTAGGAAGACCTGCATCGGCTTGTGCGCGTATGGCCATATCCAGAGGTAGGCTACCAAGTAACTCGGCATGATAGTCTGCACAAAGACGTGCTGCCCCACCTTCACCAAAGATGGCTTCAGTGTGCCCACATTGCGTACAACGATGCAAGCTCATATTTTCGATAATACCTAAAATAGGTACGTTGACCTTTTCAAACATCTTTAAGCCTTTGCGGGCATCGAGAAGAGCTAGATCTTGGGGGGTGGTGACAATAACTGCGCCCGTTACCGGAACTCTTTGTGCGAGGGTGAGTTGGATATCGCCCGTACCCGGAGGCATATCGACGATGAGGTAGTCCAGCTCTTGCCATTGAGTTTGGCGCAAAAGTTGTTCTAGTGCTTGGGTCACCATGGGGCCTCGCCATACCATTGGATTATCGGGCGCGACTAAAAAGCCAATAGAGTTGGCTTGGAGTGCATGTGCCATCACCGGCAGCATGGTGCGTTCGTCAATCGCTTTAGGTGGCCCGCTTACGCCCAGTAATGTGGGCAAACTGGGGCCATAAATATCAGCATCAAGAATACCTGTGCGCGCGCCTTCTGCCGCGAGTGCAAGGGCTAAGTTAACAGCGGTTGTTGATTTACCAACACCGCCTTTGCCGGAAGCGATGGCAATAATATTTTTGACACCAGGTAGCCGTTTTACACCTGCTTGAACAACGTGTGCGGTAATGTTGCTGGTGATGGTGGGATGGACCCTATCGATGCCAGGTAGAGGAGAGATGGCATCGATTATTTTTGTGCGGATAAGCTCAAATTGACTTTCGGCGGGGTAGCCCAGTTCAATATGGATTGATACGACTCCCTGCTCGATCGCAATATTTTTTACGCAGCGGCTGGTAACAAAATCTTTGCCGGTGTTGGGGTCAATTACTTTGGATAATATATTTTCAATCTGTGCAATGGTCATGAGCATTCCGAATAAATCAATATGACAAGTTTACGGTGTTGTTGAGATGGACTTGCGCTAAATTGTTTTAGCAAGCCTTACTAACGCAGACAGTACGATCTGCGCAGTGTGTGAGCTGGGGACTCGTGAGCAGAGCCGATCAATGGCATGCTGACACTACGCTGTTTTTTGTACAGAGGACCATGACGGCGGAAATATAAGGTAGTGAAGGGCGGCGTAAATCTTCACTTCTTGAGTCGTGCTTATTTAAGTTTTTTATCCAGATACGGAGCGTGTTTTAGTTATCTTCAAAGATGCATAGGGTTTGGATTGATATAACGGTATTTTGAGTGAGCGCATGTTTTTTGCGTTGAATCGGTGGCTTGGCGTATTAAACACGGCGTGCGGATGATTGAGCACGATAGCGCTGAATGTATTCAATCTTTGTTGTATGCGTTGGCCGTGGCAAATAATAATGTGGAGAAAAGACTGTTGATAGCAAACAAATTGAATGTATGTTTTAAGTGCGAGATAGCGCACCAGAGCAGGCGTTAGGTTGTTTTGTGATTGCGCCGGCGGTGTTGCTTTTTACGTTCGCGGTGTTGCTTGAGCTTTGTACGCAATGTT
>JADYYQ010000024.1 GCA_020853585.1 Ottowia sp. | reverse complement strand
ATTGGGCCCTTGTAAGCGTCTTAGTTCTACATCGAGATCTAGGGTGCGATGTTTGTAACCCATGGTACCCGTTGCGACACGAATGGGGCCGTAATCCAAGGTACCAATCAGTGTGTCAGCACAAATATCGAGTTTGGGATTAGCTAGTTTTTTTGGAAAACCCCATAATTCACGACCGCCCGCAATCGGAGGATGATCATCGAGATACATAGCCAGCGTGTATCCGCCTTTTTGTCCTTTGTACGAAACAGGAATAACTTGTCCGCTTTCGGTGTAATCGCCAAAACCAGTGGAATCACGCATGCGGATAAATTCGTAGTGCACCAGTGGCTCACTCATTTCAAGTGGTTCGGGCACGACTGCGCGCAGTCGTTCAGGATCCGTGCGATAAGTGATGATTAAAAATTCACGACCCACGAAGCGATAAGGCCCCAAAGGAAAAGCGGGGCTTGTGAGCGGCATCGCAAAGGCGGTCGACCGTACAGAATTGATATCCATTATTTTTCATCCCCCAAGCGCTTTGTTCAAGAAGATAGTGGCTTATCTTTTTAAGACGTGATGAAAATGATTTTTGCCCATTCAACAATAACCCTCACCGAAAAACGCCTTACATCACAACAGCAAGCGGGCTAAAGACAAGAGACCCGCCCTTGTCTTCGCCGCGATGCTTACTGAAAACAGTGTATGTAATGTATTGCGCAAGACAGCAATGATTAAAAAACACACAGCTAGATCGCGACCGATTACTCCAGCACCTCACCCTGCAAAAATGGGAAAGGGGTTGCGGGCACAAAAGAAGCAGCCACATTGCCTGAGTAAAGCTCACCATTTCCGACGGAGAGTTTCTTAACGCCAGCGCCTTGACTAAAATCAAGATCAGCGAAGGGAACCCAAAATATCGTTGGACTTAACACCGACTCAAAATAATAAACTTTATTTTTTTGATCAGAAACAGTACGCCAACGCGTTGACGAAATATTAGGCTGACCCGGTGTTGTGATACCCAGAGGTACAGAGGCATTACGAATCACACCAAAAAGACTGGCGAGTGCATCACGTGTGACAGCCGTCTGAGGAATCGCTCCCGCATAAAAAGCAGCGCGCACAAACCGGTCGGCAGCACGATGCGTGCCCGGCAAAAACACCGTACCGCCAATACCTTTCCAATAATTATTAAGCGCCAATTGCTTTTCATAAGTAGGTGAATTGGTCATCACTTGATTTTCCCGCCCATGATGGATCACTAGTTTGCCCGCCACATACTCAAAAACAGCCGAATTCCCAGAAGGATCTGAAATCGCCAAGTGCAAGGTAGAAGCCTCGCCATTAGGCAGAGTGGGCGCAATCAAATTAAACGGCTCCCGCGCCAAACCCGCTACTGCCTGTGACACAGTCGCATAGTTATCTAATACATACTGCGCCCAAGCAGCAATCGATAAATTAGGACGATCGTTTTTCGGCACACCATAATTAGACTCAGACAAATACAATACATTCGCGACTAAACCTGTTTCACTCATGCCATCGGCTGAGCCCGCGTTATAACCTGCTGTGATCACACTGCCATATTTAGAAACCCATTTAATTGAGTTAGGCCCAGCTGCGCCTTCTCGTTGCAACCCTCGTGGAAAAACCCAAAGATCAGATTTCATATCCTCAGCCCAATCCATAGAGCGTGCCGTAATCACGGTATTTTCTGGTCCAAGGTAAGTCACACGCGTACAAGAAAAAGCAAATTGAGGAAAGCAAAATACACCGGCACATACAGCGGCCAACGACCGTTTCCATATATGCACTAAGCAATAAGGTCTTTTCATTTTATTTCCCTTTCGAATGAACACCACGGTTTAATCAGATGAATTCAATGACATGGTAATGACATCAATAAGACAACGATAAAACAAGGCGTCGTAACAACCCATCGACCCAACAAACACGATGGCATTGATTTCGCCGTTACACATTTACGCAAAACAAATCGCAGCAAAAGAAAAGGACTGCCAAAGAAGGATAAAAAAGAGGGAGGCATTTTGCTTATCACAGTCCAAAACACAACTTCACCTTCGGACTTTAATAATGTATCTAACTAGGAACTAAGTCGCGGGACACAACACTTACGCTTAGCAATATACACTTATTGACTTTTTCATGTAGCATTCCAAAAAACGCTCTGCCCCTCACTTATGCCATTTGCCTACGCGATGTCTGGTTTACTGGTTGGTATTCTTGTCGGATTGACAGGGGTAGGCAGTGGTTCACTAATGACACCGATACTGACCTTGGGCTTTGGCTTTCACCCCACGATCGCTGTGGGTACTGATCTTGCCTTTGCCGCCATTACTAAAAGTGTCGGCACAGCACTTCATCACAACTATTCACACGTTAAGTGGCACATCGTCAAATTGCTCTGCTTAGGCAGTTTGCCCTCCGCATTAGTCACCATTTATTTGCTCAAGCAGGTGGGTCACTTCCATACCGAATGGCTGCCGACAATGCGCACAATCATCGGCATCGGCATACTGCTTACTGCGCTCTCCTTATTTTTCCGCCAACGTCTTCAGATTTGGCTTAGAGCGCGTCCACAATATCAATTGCAAGGTCATTGTCTAACGGCCACCACGATTATTGTCGGCACCATTATTGGGGTATTAGTGACGCTCACATCGATGGGTGCCGGTGCCATCGGCGCTTCGCTGATTATTTTTTTATATCCAACATTAAAACCCGCTGAAATCATAGGCACCGACATCGCTTACGTTGTCCCTCTCACACTTGTAGCAAGCATGGGCCATGCATGGCTTGGCACGGTCAATTTTGATTTACTGCCCTGGTTACTTCTCGGGTCAGTGCCAGGTATTTGGTTAGGAACGCATCTTTCAAAAAAATTGTCCGAACCCATCGTACGTAATACGCTAGCGACCGTCTTAACACTCACCTCGCTAAAAATGATCGCGCTCTAAAAATAGCGTACCGCTTGTACAGTCTTACAAACAGAAATACTAAAAAGGCCACACCTTCGTGATGAGTAAGCTCTCTTGTTATGACAAGGGATGTTTTCGTGTTAATCGGTCTAGGGCTTCACGATATTTTTGCGCCGTTTGCTCGATAACATAGGACGGCAAGTTCGGTGCCGGTGCAACTTTATTCCAGGGCTGTGCTTCTAGCCAATCACGGGCAAACTGCTTATCAAATGAGGGCGGATTGCTCCCCACTTGATACGTATCGACTAACCAAAAACGCGAAGAGTCAGGCGTTAAAATTTCGTCCATCAAATGTAGCGTACCCTGCGCATCCAACCCAAATTCGAATTTAGTATCCGCAATAATAATGCCGCGCGTCAATGCATAATCAGAAGCCGCCTGATATAAGGCTAACGATATACGACGAATTTGCTCAGCCAGCGGCGCACCAATGCGTTGCGTCATATCAGCAAAAGAAATATTCTCGTCATGCTCACCCACATCCGCTTTCGCTGCCGGCGTGAAAATAGGCTCGGGTAATTTCTCTGCATTACGCAAGCCAGCTGGCAAAATAACGCCACTCACCGCACCTGTTGCTTGATATTCTTTCCAACCATTACCGGCAAGATAGCCACGCACCACGGCTTCAATCAAAATGGGCTGTAGCCGTTTAACCACCACAGCACGCCCTTCCACTTGCGCAATTTCATCACTCGCCACGACCGTTTGCGGCGCAATACCGGTAAGATGATTGGGCACAAGATGCGCTAAACGTTGAAACCAAAAATTAGCCATTTGATTGAGTATCTGACCTTTACCCGGGATCGGCTCGCGCAAAACCACATCAAAAGCAGAAAGTCGATCGCTGGTAATCATCAGCAGTAAGTCATCTCCTAAGGCATAATTTTCACGCACTTTGCCTCGCGAAAGGAGTGGCAAGCTATGTAAAGAAGATTCATAAAGCGTTGACAACATCATAGGACCCTTACTATTTTCCATTTTATTTGGTTTTCCATACCCTATCGCAGCGCGATCACATTCGCACAGCGGCGACTTTGTTCTGCACGCAACCCGCTCTTAGACATGGACGCCACACACAAGCCGTCGACCTCTCACAGCCATCCTGTGGTATTTAAAAATACAATTTATAGGATGGCCATCTATTAGCCATGCGTAATTTGCGCCAACTTACCATTAGCGTAATACGTGGCCATTTTCTCAAGAGTCATCGGCTTAATCTTAGCCGCTTGACCTTCACAACCAAACGCTAAGAAACGGGCTTTACAAATTTGCTTTGCCGCTTCGCGAGCTGGTTTTAGATAATCGCGAGGATCAAATTTTCCGGGCTGTTCCGCCAATACACGACGCACGGCCGCGGTCATTGCTAAACGAATATCGGTGTCAATATTAATTTTGCGCACACCATGCTTAATGCCCTCGCAAATTTCCTCAACGGGCACACCATATGTTTCTTTCATCTCTCCACCAAACTGGCGAATCTGTGTAAGCAACGCTTGTGGCACCGAAGAAGATCCATGCATCACAAGATGCGTATTAGGCAGACGCGCATGGATTTCTTTAATACGATCAATCGCTAAAATATCCCCCGTTGGTTGACGAGAAAATTTATACGCACCATGCGACGTCCCAATCGCAATTGCTAATGCATCACATTGCGTTTGCTTAACAAAATCTACCGCTTGATTCGCATCAGTGAGTAACTGCTCTCGTGTCATCGTGCCCTCAGCACCGTGACCGTCTTCCTTGTCACCCATCATCGTTTCTAATGAGCCTAAGACGCCCAACTCCGCCTCTACCGTGACACCAATCGCATGAGAAAACTGCACTACTTCGCGTGACACGGCAATGTTGTACTCATAGCTGGCCACCGATTTACCATCTGCCATTAATGAACCATCCATCATCACCGAGGTAAATCCAGATCGAATGGCCGCCATACACACCGCGGGACTTTGACCATGATCTTGATGCATCACAATAGGAATATGCGGATAAGTCTCCACCGCCGCACAAATCAAATGACGCAAAAATGCTTCTCCTGCGTATTTTCGCGCACCTGCAGAGGCCTGCATAATCACCGGAGAACCCACTTCATCAGCAGCCTCCATAATCGCTTGGACTTGCTCTAAATTATTGACATTAAAAGCAGGCAAACCATAAGCATGCTCTGCTGCATGATCGAGTAACTGTCGCATCGAAACTAATGGCATCAAACTCTCCTCATCAATCCAATTAAAAATAGCACTGGTTTTTAATTGGCTTTAAAAATCATATACGACTAAGCAAAAACCAAGTCACCCACACACTTGGCATATATCGCGAACTAATCAACGCGCACTATTTTGAGCGTATTCGTACCGCCCGCACATCCCATCGGCTCACCAATCGTCAACACAATCGAATCGCCCGTCTGCACCACACCCCGCTCGCGCAATATCGCCTGAGCTTGGCTTAAGGCCGTTTCTCGGTCATCACTCATGGTGATTTGCAAAGGCACGACATTTCTAAATAAACACATCGCGCGTTGCGCTGAAATATTGCCCGTTAACGCATAGATAGGCACATGAATTAAATAACGACTCATCCACAAAGGTGTCGAACCCGAGTCCGTTAATGTCACAATTGCCGCCGCACCTAAATGGTAGGCCGTAAATAACGCACCATAAGCAATAGATTGATCAATGCGCTGAAAAGTGCGATCCAAAAAATCCGCATCCAAATGCACGGGCTCAGATTTTTCTGCTTCCGTACAAATACTTGCCATATAAGCCACGGTTTGCACCGGATATTTTCCCGCAGCTGTTTCGGCGGATAACATCACCGCATCGGTGCCATCTAATACAGCATTGGCCACATCGCTGACTTCCGCACGCGTGGGCATGGGATGGAAAATCATACTTTCCATCATTTGTGTGGCGGTAATGACTAATTTATTAGCTTCTCGTGCTGTACGGATAATACGTTTTTGCAAAGCAGGCACGCTGGCATTGCCCACCTCTACCGCGAGATCGCCGCGCGCGACCATCACGCCCTCACTTACCGCCAAAATGGCATCTAATACATCAGGCTGCACGGCCTCAATACGCTCAATTTTTGCGATCAATTTGACCCGTATGCCCTGCTTTTCGCCCGCGCGGTTAGCCAACTGCCGAGCAATTTCCATATCTTGTGCTGACTTGGGAAAAGAGACAGCAAGATAGTCGGCCCCGAGATCTACTGCGGTTTGAATATCCGCTTTATCTTTATCAGTCAATGCGGGTGCAGTTAATCCCCCGCCCTGACGATTGATCCCTTTATTATTAGATAATTCGCCGCCCACTTTCACCGTCGTATAAATAGCACTGCCCTGTACACGATCAACCGCTAATACAATCAAGCCATCGTTTAGCAATAAATCATCACCCGCTCGGACATCTTTAGGCAAATCTTTGTAATCTAAGCCCACACGACTTTGATTGCCAAGTGTGTCTGTGTTGGTATCTAAAATAAATTGCTCGCCCGAAGAAAGCGTAATTTTGCCCTCTTCAAATTTACCAATACGAATTTTTGGACCTTGTAAATCAGCCATGATGGCGACTTCTCGGCCGCATGAAAGCGCAGCAGAGCGCACGCGCGTTGCGACTGCCTGATGATCAGCTGCGGTGCCGTGTGAAAAATTTAAACGAACCACATCGACGCCGGCCATGATCAACTCAGTTAAGGTTTCCAGGCTAGAAGAAGCGGGGCCAACAGTGGCAACAATTTTGGTAGCACGATGCATCGCGTTTTATTTCCTTTACTAGAACAACGTATGAGGTTAGATAAATGCTTTAAAAACGAGAAATACTTTCCTCTAAGAAGAATATGAACACCACGAAAGGGGAGTTAACGCCAATGAAATCGAGTCACAGCTTAAGCTGCTATTACACACTCACTTAAAATAAAAAGAAGTAAAAAATCAGTACATACATAAGCGTACTACTCGCCACCCTTATTTTGTATACCCCTTGGCATCCAAAACAAAAAGTTCAACACACAATACATAAAGCGTATAAGGCGCATTTCTCTTTATGCCAGACCGTATTTTAGGCACTGGGCAATAATACAAACACTCTGTCCTCTGGACTAACTTTTTTACAAGGCCGCCATTCTACCGTAGTCAATCACACACAATCGCTCCATAAGCCATAGAGAAATAAGGAGAAAAGCTTGAAATCGCCACCCCCACCCACCTTTAAAGATCTCTGGATAAGGTGAGATGATTTAAAAGCAAGACACCCTTGAGACAGTAAGCAAATAAAAACGCGTCTTTACGATGACAGACGCTCGCACTATTTGGCTTACACAGTACGCAACACATCAGACTTCAATCGATGTGCTCCACAACACAAACCCCACTATCTGATATGACTCAGGCCATACCGATATGCATACCTTACCAATACGCAAAAGATTCGGGGCGCAAAACAACAGACTCTTCTAACAGCATCGGGACTAAAGGTCGTGCCAGTGCGGATGCGGATGCGGATGCGGATGCGGATGCGGATGCGGATGCGGATGCGGATGCGGATGCGGCCAGATTATGATGCGTGCGCCGCGTTATGTCGCTTTGAGAAAACAGAGGCATATTTTGTTCCGCCAAAGTCAGAGTATGCGACGCCGTTTTTCCAAACAGATGTCTTATGTGCGATGGATGTAAAGTCGCAGGGCTCCTGACGACAGAGGCCGGCAATCGCATTGAATAACGACCTAATGCACGTATAACAGAAGGAATTTTCTCTTGCGTTAGTTTAGTAAGATAAGGCGTTACATGGACCAGGGCAATACGATGAGATGACACATACTCCAGCAAATTGACACGAGGGGATGGCACCCATAAAAAAGGTAACTGATCTCTCAGCTGCTTATTACGCAGCCAACTTGTTAAGGTTTCGCGATTTTCAGAACAAAACAACCAAGAGGGATCATGTACATGCGCAACCGTAGGACATGTCCCTTCTTTTTTGATCAGCATTTCGCCATCAGGGGAACAAATAGAGATCACCTTTTTGGCAGCAACCATGGTATCGGTATTCAACAATAAATTATTTAAAGACACGGTACTTATTGATCGATCGCTCAACCACGCATCTAAGGTATCGCTATCCACCTCACCCGCTGCAAGTCCACCACTGATGGCCTTAAGACGAGGCCAAGAAAATGTCGCGCGCGAGCGCGCTTCTTCATTAGACCATTGCCATAATTTTTCGGCGGTCATTGTTTTTAAGGTCAACGCATCTAAACAACGTTCCGACTCAAAAATAAAACTCAAAAACATATCAGGCAAACGCAAAAGCACCGCAATCGTCTGCGCATCTAGACCAGGCGCCACTGCCACGATGTTCGTCAGACGCGTTATTTTTTCGCTCACAAATATCGTTTTATTTTCCCGACATTGCTGTGCAAAAAATGGATATACCTCACTGGGCATATATTTAAACGTGGAGAGATAAGCAAAAAAATGGGCGAGCTCTTTATCGGAAAAAGATAGATCGGCTAATAGATTAAATACCGTATCCGTATCGGTGCAAGGTATATGTGAAGCCATACTTAGCACACCAAAGAAGGCCTTTATACCGTTGTAATGACCACGGACTGTTTCAGGCAAGGCATGCCAATACATTTGATAACGTGAAAATTGTTCACGCGGCACCAGCATGCAAATACCTATCAATATTTTGATATCACTTTCCGACACATCAGACTGCACCACAAAAGGCGTCAACCAATCAAAACAAGGTGATTGATTTGCAAAACTTTTATGTTCAGGAAAATGAGGTCCGCCAGGATAAGTGCCCACCACATGACACCAAAGCGCCTGCATGATGTTAGCAAGCCGCTGATCACTCACTTTCTCGGGATTAAAAACCCATTCCAAAAAAACGCGGTAATTTTTCTGCGAAAACAACGATTGAACTTTGTTCAACCCACCAAAAAAACGACTCTCAGTCATCGTCTTAAGCCGCGCCACCGTCATCGCTGGGTCCAACATAAGACGCTTTAACAGTGCAACACTCAATCCCTGAAAAAAGTCACCCGAAACCATAGAAAGCACTTGTTGTTGTTTTTCATCGCTTACACGTTCAGGCCCTGCCTCAAGCCACGCCTCAATCAGCTCCATAGGCAATTGATTTTCTATCACCGATGTGGCCATCGCCCTGATTGCCTCATAAGGCGTAAGGTTGGCCCTCTGCGCATTTCCCCCTCCTATTTGTACAGCAGAAAATCCTGGGCGAAGCGCTAAAAATAATTCATACAAAACATCAGTGACCGTTTGCTTAAGATAAGCGCTGTCTTCTAAACTCCCGACCTCAAAGCCACGGCGAAATATTCGCCAATGCACAAAAACAGCATAAGCAAGATTTTTTCTTTCGCAGATATTATTTCGCGGGATTCGATATTCATCCACAATATTAAGCGGCCCATGGGTCTGCTCAAACATCGCCCTTACATACGCTTTTCCTTCCGGCATTAAACAAGATAACCAAACGGTATTACTGTCCATATGCGCAGCCAATGCACGATTAACACGGCTCAACATCACAATATCTTTTGCCGGTAAATGCTGAGCAACCGCTTGCCAAATCGAAGAATGTAAGTACGCGCTAGGAAACGCGTGTTTCGTTAATTTGCGCGATCGTCCAGAAAAAAAAGGGCGCAGCCATTCTTTAAGGGATGCGCTGTGTGTATGTTTTGACACTTCGCTATCTGCACACCCAGTTGATCTCAATGCCATTGTATTAGCAAACGCTTGCATTTGTTTTTCCACAACCGGGATCGGTAAAGCAGGCGCTTCTTGCGCTAATAAAGAGGCAACAATACGTGGGTGAGCCCGTACATAATGAGCTAAACACTGACGCAGAACCGCTATCGTAGGACCGAGTGTGCGCGCTTCTTGACGATGATGCGCACACAAAGACATCAATACCGCCGCACAAAAACTATCGCCATTTATTTCAATCCTACGTACTGTGCCTAACGTTATATTTACGATGGCATCGTAATGTTGGTCTTGCAAGCGAATATGAACATCCTGTCTAGCCATATCCATTTGATTTACCACACCATATTGCACTTCACCGTTTACTTTATAGCGAGAGCAGGTTTCTTTTTTATGGTCATCCAATGTATGCACAACCAATGCTCTCTGCGTAGGCCAATTGGGTAACTGCGTAATCAAACGCGGAATAAGCGCATTCAATTGATCATTCCACTGCCCCTGACTGACAATGCATTGCGCAAGTGCATTTAACTGCGTTGCTGATAGGGACGGAGGGGTGCTTAATACCGAAGTAGAGGCTCTGTGCGCAGACGACGATGCATAACGTATTCGCGCATAGTCAGGGTCTGTATAAAGATGCATGCGCTGTCTCATCCCACTCAACATAAAGCTCCCTTCGTTGATTACGCTTTTTCCTAAAGACGATTTACGCCACTAAAACCAACGCCGCATACCCAAACAACGTTATACCTACTGCCATACGATCCAATGTGTGAACCGATCTCATCACACCCCGCTTGTCCTACCAAAAAATCATAGCGCTCACTCCCCCAAGGAAATAAGAGACGCTTTTGTCACATTGGTTGTTTTTATCAAAAAAATAGTTCATCCCTAACGCTAAACGTAGATGTTTAGCTACAGATAGCCGATCGTTATTAACCGGCTCCCTTCTTCTCGATAAGAAATACGATGCATAGAGTCACCATCATAAAAATGATCGGTATCAATACGGATCTTATGGTTTACGCTAAAGAAAGTGATTTTGAAAAATTAACGTATTTTTTGACAAGCTTTCTGTACAGGAAATCGTAGATGATAGTTGTTCACTTAATTTTTCTGACAAAAAAAATGATTAACAAGATATCGGGAAATGCAACGCCAGCTCCCATCGAGACAAATACTGCATCCCATACGCTTTCACCTAAAGAACTGTTTTACCAAAAAATAGATGCTTGGCGTAATGAAAATCCACCTGGTTCAAATGAGTTTCGAGAGGGCGCAGCAGATGGGTTTAAAAGCGCTTACGATGAAGGCTGGCGAGAAATTGAGATTGCTGATTTTTTTCATCTTTCAACTTTACCGGATCTTTCTCAACTGTCGAATCTGGAAGAACTTATTGTCATGGGTAACAATCTGACAAATCTACCCGCACTACCTGAGAATCTAAAAATACTTGAAATCTCTTCCAGCCAACTGGCCAGCTTGCCCGATACTTTACCCGCAAGCTTGCAAACGCTCAGTGTCAGTAATAACAAGCTAAGCAGCCTGCCCGATACCCTACCCGCAAGTTTGCAAACGCTCCGTGTCAGTAACAACAGGCTGAGCAGCCTGCCCGATACCCTGCCGACAGGGCTAGAAACACTTGAGGCAACTAACAATCAGATAAGCAGCTCACCCAACACGCTCCCTCCAAATCTTCAGCACCTATACCTCCAAAACAATCAGCTTACTCATTTATCCAGCGCTCTACCTACGGGTCTTAAGAAAGTGAGCCTCCACAACAACCCGCTGATATTCTTACCTGAGGTACCACTCTCCTCATGGGGAATACATGAAAATCCTACTAATTTACGTACTTTAAAAAAAGAATTTAGCGATGGTAATCAGAATTTACTGGATTTTAGTTTGAATGGCATACATATACCCGGCACAGTAAGCGAGCGAGGGCTGGTAAAAATGCAAATCATGTTGGATTATGCTAATCATCGAGTGACAGCAGCAGAATGGGCATTTGAAAACAGCGGGGTCATCAATCAAATAGTTCATCAAGCAAGCGTATTGCCTAACCATACCCCTTTGGACCGCACAGTGAAGGCGTTAGCGCAAACATTATCAACAGCCTATTTACAAAACGAAAATGTCGCGTTATTTGCCCAACAAGCTGAGGCGTTTGTGCCCTGGAATAATAGTTTGATCTTTGTCACATCAGACGGGCAACAAGGGATCACCTTATCCCCCTCTTGCTACGAAAAGCAGATATTAAATGCGCCTTTTGCAAATCAAGATGATCCTCATGCGGAATTTACCAACGGTGTACTAATACATCAACACAACCAAGCTCTACCGGTAGCATTAAGCTCACCCGAAGATTTAAAACCGTTCTCGTTTTTAAATGAGGTATATAAAACCCTACAAAATAGAGAGATGCTTAATATTTTCTTAACCTCACTCAATATGAGTGAAGAATACAAAAAACGATTTACTGAGGCATTGATAGTGAGCTCCGTTGGCATTCTTGCCAGAGACAACGGAACAACAGAAGCCGAAAAAGCCGATCTGGCGCCCTATAAAATGGTAGACCCTCAATCCTCTCGACACTTATTCGATGTTTTTTCTGTACTGGTCAACGAAAATACAGTAAGTGATATAGATCGCTTAGTAAATCCCAATGCCACCTTAACTGACACACATTTTGCACAAATTTGTCAGGCTTTTCCCAGCATCACAGCAGACCATCAAGCTCATTTGGTATTTGCCTTAGCCGCCTTCTTTGTCATATCAAGCGCACAACCTTTTTTTGGCACTGCGGATGATTCGCCCATCGCCATACGATTTTATGTCAATGCCTTAATTAATAAATTGCACACCTTAAACCCGAGTTTATTTAATCAAATAAATGGTGACTATATAAAAGGAGAGCTATTAAAAGATTCTTGTACTGATTCTTTATCTAGCTCTATGCGAGCCAGTGCAAAAAGCGATCCTCTTTTAAAAGAGATATATGAGCGAGTAGTTCCAAAAATGTGGCAATAAAAAAATTACATAAAACGTGGTGAGGTGCCCATTTTTTAAAATCTACTATGCGCCGCATCCTTCTTGGAGTGGGTATTTTTTCATCACGTAAAGCAGAGTACGACTTGTGTAATTGGCAAAAAAAGCGTTGTGCAGCGTAGCAAGCGCTCTTAGAACAAAGCATAGACAACATGGGCTAAGGTATTGACACTACTCGGCAACCACTTACGATATGGGTAATACAAAGAGAAATGCGAAACAAAACAAGGGGAACTTTCAACATATCGAGACAACTTATAGCTTACCTAATTGTTTTTGAAAGTTGCAATGCCTATTACACCGATTGGGAGTCCCAGCCATTTTTTATTTAACGAGATAGATAAAAAAACCCAGTTGTCATTGAATAAAGCCGCAACCCATTACTACACAAGTTGGCGCGCAATTTTTCCCGATCCCGAACTTGCTTTATTTGAACGTAGCCTCACTGAGGTGATGAAATTGGTGTAGGGCGAACTATATGATCAACCCATACATACCTTGCCTGAAGAATTAAAGACATCGTCTCCCGCGCTCAATAACACGGCCACTCGTTTAACAGAACGACTTTTCCCCACAGAGGCAGATCAAAGTGCCCACGGCCTAGGCGATAATCCTTCGCCTCTTTGGCTACGCCATATACGCAGCCGATTGATCTATGATGAGTTACATCTATCCAAGCATAAGCGCATGCTGAATGCATTAAAAACAATAAATGATTATTTTAAACACAGTGTGCCATTTTTTTAAATACAGAAAACTGTCACACCAATATCTATAAGCAAAGTATCTCTAGCTCCCCCGCAACCATCACCAATATGTGGCGCCCGCCCAAAGAAACAAGCCAGGTGATGCCCTAGCAGCACGCGCAGCGCAAGTCTTTCTGCACACGTATTCGCGAGCCCTATTCAACCCCGGAGAGTTAGCGGAACTCCAACAGTTTGCCCACCATGTAAGGGCTGTGGCAAAGAAAAAACTGCATATGTTTATCGCACTATTGCCCCTGTCCAAGGCAGGCCACAGTATATTGACGGCTAAAAGAAATTAGACATAAGGAAATAATCAACGATTCCGGCAAGGAGAGGAATAATAAAGTTTGCTGGAGCAGCAATATCTGGATATGCTCGATTTAGCAAAAGTTTTTGAATTAAGTTTCGGTGAGAGATCGCCGATGCAGCACGGCAATGGTAATCTCCACTTGAGCTGTTCGACTCGTGCTTGTTTGTGGTGCCTATTTTCATTAGCGACCATAATCAATACCGCAACTATCCAGCTGTAGGTTGAATGATGATCGGCAGTCTGATTCTATCGCGTATCTCTTGGTAAACCAGAATACCTGAATTAACTTCGACCTCCAAAGATACGCACAGTGCAAAACGTACTTTCCCCATCAGATCACCCGCATCAGCTACGCAATTAACTTTGCACTCAAACCGATTGCCATCGACAAATGCAACTGCATCCTCACCCTCAAGAATCTCATGTTGTACAGAACCGCGTAGTGCCGCCTTGTCATGCACGCTGTTCGCTCGCTTGATTCGAAGTTGTTCCTGCGGCGGCGTCATCCAAAGCTTGGCACGACGATACCCCTGATGCGTACAGTTGATTGGTGACATCCATGCCAATGTCACCGTCAAACGACGCCACGCAATCTTGCCGGCCAATGTCGGAGGCAGCGGTGCAGAAAATACAAAGGCCTCATCCGCACCCAACTCGCCTACACCTAGCAATGTTGCCCGCTCGGCCGCACAGCTAATCGCCCGCTCGACATCAACGGGACCGTACCCTAGCCATCGCGTCACCAAGTCCTTCTGGGCCGCATGCCTCGCGACGCCATGGATGGACTCAAACTCGGGATGTTCGGCCAGCAGCCGTTCCGGCCAGTCACCCCATTGCGCGCCATGAACCAACAATGCTTTGAGCAGGACTGCGTCGTACATGCTTCCCGGCGCGTCCTCCGCTTCGGCACGTAGCGATTCGAGCATGTCATAGGCTTGCACGGCAGCTCGACTGGCAAGCGCAGTAGCGTTGCTGGTGCCCCGCGTGTACGCGGTTGCGGCCAGCGTTTCACCTTGTAGCGGAGGTACCGCAACGCGATGACCTGGTGCCACTCCTGCCGTTACGGCATCTAGCACACTTGCGGTTGGATTGGTCAGCGTCGCTGCGCGATAAAGCACACGCCCTCCCGGCATCAGGATGTCCGGTTTGATGGCTCGACGGAAACCATGCCCAACACGCGACAGCGGGCTGAGCCCACCGGCCTGGAAGAGGTCATAGCGGCCTGGCACCACGGGCGGATTTGCCTGGTCGGCGTGCAAGGCACCGACAGTCAGCACATTCAGTGCCTCCGCAGGCGCCAGCAGACGCCGCTCTGCATGCTCGGTGCTCATCGCAGTGAATGCCAATGCTGATCGCTGTTCGGCTGTCAGTCCTTCCAAAGTATGGCTCGGCGTATCGAGACTCAGTGGCCGCATGTCGTTACCCGCACTAACAATGAATAGCACGGAATACCGGAACGAAAGCCAGTCCAGCAGGCGCGCCCACGGTGACATCTGGCGTTCAAATAAGCGAACTTCGTCGCCGATCGACAAGTTGATGACACGCACCGACGGAGCTACTGCAGGCTCCTGGCCTTCTCCTTCGCAAATGCGTTTGACTGCTCGGTGGATCAAGTCGATCAGTAGTACATCATCCGGCGTGTGTTCGCGCCGGCGCGCGTTGAAGTTGTCATTGAAATCAGGACGCAAGACGGGACGCACATAGAGGCAACGTTGCAGAGGTGCCACGGCACCGTCCAATTCGCCGTGCAAAATCAGAGAGGCCATAGCAGTGCCGTGAACCCGATCCTTGGCCGCGTAGCTTCTTTCCCAACCATCCGGATCATCCACCAGCAGCCGCCCTTGCAGCTGAGCATGATTCTGCAAAGGCAATCCGTCGAGAAGTGCTACGACCGGCGGCAGCTCTGAGACTCCAGTCGCCGCAGCTTGCGGGACTATATCTGCCTCGTTCACGCCATCTGTGATTGATTGCGCTTTGGGTCGGAAGAACATGATTCGGTCGGACAACACCAACTCAGGCATCTCGCCAGCCACGACACTGGCAACGGCCTGAGCAGGCAACTCCACAAGAAACCCGTGGTAAGCAATCTCGCCAATCAGCACACGGCGCAGAATCTGCCCGTCAAGACTTTGGACCAGAGTCTCGATTTCCGCACGGGCCGCGTCATTCTTCTGCTGTGAGACGAAGCACCACGCCTCAATCTCGAACCGGATAACCTGCAAGCCATCGTCGATACAGTTCTGCCAATACTGGCGAACATCTAAACCAATACGGTCCTCTACGCTCCAATGGCGAATATTGCGCAACTGCCCAAACATGTTGCGAAACTTGTTCAGTCCTCGATCGAACTGGGCGGCAGGGTCATTCTGATAACGGGTCCAAAGCGACAGCAACTGCGTAAGCGCCGTCTGATTGCTCGCCAGCAAGAACAAGCGTCCCGAAAAAGCCTTGTCCTGCTTGCCTTGGATGAAAAAATCGTTGTCCGGCGCAATTTGGTCTTCAGCCCATTCAACGAGCCACTCTAGCCCTGATATTTTGGCAACGGCCTTAGAAAATTCATCGACCGTACCCGCAACTTCCAGAACCAAGATCAGTTCTGGGTTCTCCATCGGCACCGTCTGCTGCAACTTCAAGCGTTGTGCATCGAAAGCCTGTTGCAGCACGGTGAGCTGTGGGGCAATGCGAGAACGCTGGCGTACAATATCAGGAATATGCACCTTGCCTCCTCCGCCTGGGAGGAGGCTTCGATCAGCGGGTGTCGGTTCGGGGAAAAATAGAAGTGGGAAATTTCCTGTTGCCATCCGTTAACCATCCCTTGTTATCGTTTGTTATTGGCTGATGGTAAATCGCGCTTGCCATTGCTTGAGCCGTGCTGTCACGATGCGTTTCAGATTCGAATCAGGAAGAGCCAAAACATAACGACGCTGGATGTCCTCACAAAACTGCTCCAAGTCTGAAAAACTTGTCGCTTGAATCTTTGCGGCCAAGGTCTTAGGAGAGAAGCCGAGCGGAGCATCCAAGCGAGCCTGAAAGCGCGTAAACCATTCTTCCTTCTGCGCAAGCGTCGGTGCAGGCAACGAAAGCCGCAACTGAAACCGACGCCAGACAGCTCGATCAAGCAATTCAGCGTGATTAGTCGCGGTCACGACTACAACGTGACTGGGTAACGAATCAATCTGAAGCAGTAACGAACTGACAACACGCTTGATCTCCCCAGTTTCGTGGACATCACCGCGCTCCTTGCCAAGTGTGTCGAACTCATCGAAAAACAGAACACACTGATGCGTCCGAACAAAGTCAAACAAGCGCTTCAATCGACCACTCGTTTCACCAAGGACACTGCCAATGACCGCTTCGTAACGTACGACAAAGAGTGGTACAAGCAACTGTGCAGCGATCGCTTCGGCTAGCGAAGTCTTACCATTACCAGGCGGGCCAGAAAGTAGCACACGATGTCTCGGCTCCAAACCATAAGAACGCAAAATGTCCTTGCGATGCTGCTCTTCTACCAATTCTCGGCATGCCTCAAGTATCGGGCTTTCTAGAAACAGCGCTTCGAGTGCACGGCGAGGCTCCACTTCGTACAGTAAGCCGCCATGACCTCCGTCAAATGAACGTACAACCTCTGGTGTGCGCGAACGCCCGTTGGCAGCTCGCAGATTTTCTTCAAGCTTGTCAGCAAGCTGATGGTGATGCTTGGCACGCTCTTCCGCCGCCATTGCTTCCACGGTCGTACGCAACAGCTGCTGATCGCCCTGGCTCCCTGCTTTGACAAGACTAACTATGAGATCCGCTCGTGACATATGTCCACCTCTCGCGACAATAAATTCATGTATCCCTGTATTTTCTCAGGCCGCAACCCGAATTGAACAATGACCCGCTTTTCGACCTGGCCTCACGATAATCTCAACCCGCTGATTTAATGCAAGGAGAGCTTCCATCAAGCGTTCCAGTGAAATCCCACGAAGCTTGTAATTTCTGATCGCCGAAATCTTAGGCTGCGGCATTCCCAACAGCTGCGCCGCTGCACTTTGACTCAGCCCCCGCTCATCAAGCAAAACGTTGAGTCTGAATGCCAGACTTACTTTGACTGATCCATCGTGACTTGCATCAGAGCACTTATCAAGTAATTGACCACCACCCATATCTTCTTTCCCAGGGGGAAATGACGAGGGGATGGGAGGCACTTTAGAGGTGCTTTTAAGACTATCTCCCTTTACTTGGCGACGAATCGGCATAACCGTACTCACTCCGTAAATCATCAACGATAAATTATACCCATATGGATATTGAAGCCACAAGATAAATCGGCCCATCCAGCCTATTGCATGTTTTCATCTTCAATAACTCACAAATTGAATAGGCAATGCTACAAATCCAAGACATCGTCTTGCTCTACAGCGTCGCACTAGCGTTTACTGTCATCCTGATGGACAAGATGCATCCTAATCGTACTGAGCCTCAATTGTTTGCTTGAGGCATCAAAACCAATATCAGTCTAATCTTAACGACACTTGAGCGCACCGAAAATACTTCGGATAAGCGAATACGAATGGAGTTAGCTACTTGATACTAAACTTGGCAAATGAATTTAAAAAAACGACGACCAACTACATCAAGCAGTAATACATATTTTGCAAAAACGTCATTTAATAAAACAACTAATTTCTTCTTAAATGGCAAAGAAAATACCGTGCGACTATTGCCTAGCGGTGCGCTGATTTTTAGGCCATGCCCCCGTAAAATTGCACCGATAGGGATTGATATCTAAGCCGCCCCGACGTGTGTAACGAGCATATACCGCTAGTTTTTCTGGCTGGCACTGACGCAAAATATCCATAAAGATGTGTTCCACACATTGCTCGTGAAAACCATTGTGATCCCGAAAGGACACCAAATACTGCAATAGGCCTTCTTGTTGAATAGGCAGACCACGGTAATAAATTTGGATGCTGGCCCAATCGGGTTGTCCCGTCACCAGGCAATTTGATTTAAGCAAATGCGACACTAAACTTTCTTCGACAGGTGTTTGATTTTTGTCCACGCCAAGCAAGCGAGCATCCGGCTGATAGTGCGTACAAACAATATCTAAACGATCTAACAAGAGGCCAGATAACTCCGCCATACTCAAGCTAGCAAATGCCTCCGGCGCATACAAACTAATCTGTACATCAGCCTGACACACTGCCGTTAAATCTCGGCGCAACATCGCCACCACATCAGCAGCACTCGCCAGTGGCGTGTGATTCAATGTATTGAGATACAGTTTAAAAGATTTGGATTCAACTAAATAAGGCGAGTCCGCGGGAATCACACACTGCACAATCGCAATCTGTGGCTTACCGCGCATATTGAGCCAAGAAACTTCATAAGCATTCCAAATATCAACGCCCATAAAAGGTGGACTGCCGATGATGCCTAACTCGATGCGCTTCGGTGCGCGAGGAATAGGAAATAATAGGCTCGGATCATAGTGCCTGGCATAGCTCACATTTTTTCCAAGCGGCATAGCCGATGAATCGATTAACGATGGATCAAGAGGATTAGACATAAGTTAAAAAAAGACGATAGGCAGGGTTATCACTTTCATCCCAGCTGGGATAACCAACTTGAGATAAAAAATCACGCAACATATGTTTCTCACCGTGCGGCACCTGCAAACCAAGCAACACGCGGCCATAGTCAGCACCATGATTGCGATAATGAAATAAAGAAATATTCCAATTAGGAGACATTGCAGTTAAAAAACGCATCAATGCCCCAGGACGCTCAGGAAACTCAAACCGATATAACAACTCATCTTGCGCAAGTGCCGCACGCCCACCAACAAGATGGCGAATATGTAATTTCCCCAACTCGTTATGCGTTAAGTCAATCGTTGCAAAACCTGCTTGATTAAATGTATCCGCAATCGTTTGATTATCTTCAGCCCGGGAGGTAGCGATACCGACAAAGATATGTGCTTGCTGAGTATCAGCCATACGGTAATTAAATTCCGTCACATTACGCGCACCCACTAACTGACAAAACCGCAGCAACGCGCCTTTTTCCTCTGGAATCGTCACGGCAAATAAGGCTTCACGCGACTCCCCTACTTCTGCTCGTTCAGCAACAAAATGCAGCCGGTCAAAATTCATATTGGCACCACACGCAATCGCCACCAATGTTTTATCTTGCAGTCGCTCACGCTCAACGTACGCCTTTAAACCTGCTATAGCCAGTGCGCCCGCAGGTTCTAAAATACTGCGCGTATCTTGAAACACATCTTTAATAGCCGCGCAAATTGCATCTGTATCGACCAAAATAATGTCGTCCACCCATTTTTTGCACAAACGAAATGTTTCCTTCCCCACGTATTTCACCGCCGTGCCATCAGAGAATAAACCCACCTCTTTCAATGCAACACGCCGACCCGCTAATAATGAGCGTCGCATCGCATCCGAATCCAGTGTTTGCACCCCAATCACTTTAATCTCTGGACGCAGCGCTTTAATATAAGCAGCCACCCCGGCGATCAATCCCCCTCCCCCAATCGCAACAAATACGGCGTGAATTTCGCCCGGATGTTGTCGCAGTATTTCCATGGCAACAGTGCCTTGACCGGCAATCACATCCGGATCGTCAAATGGATGCACAAACACCAAACCCTGTTTTTTTTCTAAACCGAGTGCATGCTGATAAGCATCTTGATAAGAGTCACCATGCAGCACGACCTCAACCCATGCGCCACCTCTTTCTTTAACCGCATTAATTTTGACAAGGGGTGTCGAGGTGGGCATAACAATCACAGCGCGACAAGCGAGTCGCGTGGCTGATAACGCCACACCTTGGGCATGATTACCCGCAGAGGCAGCGATCACGCCCCGTTTTCGCTCATCAATCGAAAGATGCGCCATCTTGTTGTAAGCGCCACGGATTTTAAAAGAAAAAATAGGTTGATTATCTTCACGCTTAAGCAACACGCGATTACCGGTACGCGTCGATAATGCGCTGGCATACTCAAGCGCTGTTTCATGCGCGAGCTCATAGACTTTCGTAGTAAGAATTTTTTTTAGATAATCAGTCGACATAAGGAATACACATTTATCAAACAACACAAAAACAGTCACCACACTGCTGCGCCCAAAAATAGGCATCACCTCTGTTTAGCACAGCGCGACAATATTGCCGAATAACCATCACGGGAAAGCAAAACCAACGATCACCATCACACCGTTTTGTACGATATTGCCACACACCTGCGTAATCATTATTCGCACCAGCGAACATTTCATATAAATCCACTCAGCATCGCGGCATAAACAGTCCCCAGCATTTCTAATGCGCAAGCTATACATATCTGGTTAAACAGGCTGATCGCAGTAAGGATAAGGCCCCTACGTATATCTTTGATAAGTAACGAGGGAATAGACTTATTAAGGTGGAGATGAAAAGATAATTTTTTGCAGAACAAAGATGCCGCTTATGGGCACTTCGCCGCCGATGGGCCAGATACGCAAAAGCGCCACAGTACGGGGTCGAGCTACGCCTTCAAATGCACTGGCGCTTGTGAAAGCTTGATACTTTCTTCAAGTAACTCTCTGACAGTTGCCGCATAAACAAGTGCTTTCGTCATGCTCTGGCTTTGTGGATTACTACGCGTATTGCTTAGTAAGTCGCTCAATGCCTCAACAAGCGCGATGCTATATGGTCTAAGTTTAGTCAAATCTGTTGTTTGGCGGGGGATGTGTTCCATGAGTTTTCTTAGAACGGCACATTGCTTTTGCTCAGTCGAAGACATTTTCCCGACTTCAATATTAAATTTTTGTTTTAGCGTAGCCGCACTTGCTTCGGACAAGGATTGATTGCTTATTGGATTTGGCTCCAGCGCTTGCTTTGATTGACCGTAGAAATATCTGATCTTGCTATTTTTTTCATTCAACGCATCGATTTTTCTTTGGATATTAAGCACATATTTATGGACATCATTAGGAGTGCTTACAATCACATTAGAATTGAAAGGAACAAAATATTCTGAGCCAGCGGCTTTTAATGCGCTCAAAATAACTCCAGCACAATTTTCTTTCTTGCTAATAAATCGATAATGAAATTTTTTATTATCGATTTCCTCCTTGGTGGTGCTCCAATAGGCTTGTATTGATTGCTCATCAAGACCAAAAAAAGCGTCTTTTTCTTGATTATTTATTAAAGGTAAATATATTTTTTCTGAGTTAATAAGCCAGCTTCCATTATTATCATTTTCTTGCCGGGCAAGAGGCATAAAATAAGGTGCCTGTTTTAAGACTGCTTCAATAGCTTCAGCATGGGCTTTTTTTATTTCTTTATCTGAAATAATTTTTTATGTTACATCTTCAATAAAAGTTTTTTGGGTTTTTTCAGATGCTTTTGTAAATAATTTTTTGCAGCCCCCGGGGTAAGCTAAAGCTTGATCCAAAATCATACTAGACAGTCGCTCTGAAATTACTTCTATAAATACTTCTTGTGTTTTTTCAAGAATAGAATCTGACTCATCGGTTGAATTTTTTTCTAGGTTTTTGGTGTCTTTTACAAGAGACATAAGAATATTTTTTTGCTCTTCATTGGTAGCAGAAAATAAAGATTTACCATTTTCTTCGGCATATTCCAAAAATATATCAAAAGTATCATCTATTTCTTCATCAATTGCATCTAAAAAAGTACGGCTAATACTTTTTTCTTTTTTTGCTTCACGTATTTCATCAAAAGCCGCTAATTTTAGTTTGGTCTTTTCTGCTAGTTCGCTGAGAGCATCAGTCTCATAATCTTGCGGGATATTTCCTTCAACTCTTTTAATATAAGAGTCGTATTTATTATCACCTTCTTTCTCCGGAAACCAACTAATGTGCGTGGTAGGCTGGTGATTTTTATTTATGGTAAGTGACGCGTGACCGGGATGATTTTTATTTTTATATGGCCAAATATTGATTTGTATATTATTTGAAGATGTTTTTGCCGCACCAATACCATTAAAGCTTTCCATTCTATCCATCATTATTTTTATATGGCGGGAGATAAAGGGTTTTCCTGTATTTGTTGGCATTATCTCTGCGGCTGCAAGTAGCTGCGTATTACTATACTCTCCTGAAAGTGAGGCTATAAATTTGGTGAGTATAATATTGTTTTTTGTGTTTATTTTTTTACGTAATCAGAGATAACGCTTAAACTCTTAAGTAATGGGACACGACTGAGTTTTTGTAAAATCATTCCGCGAAACGAAGATTTTGCGGCAATGATAATGTCATTCGACTCACCTGAAATATCGAGAGGCCTTTTATTATTTTCTTGAGAAATTTTTATAAAATAGCTTAATTTCGTATCCATAAAATATACCTTTGCATTTTTTATTTATTATGCATTTCATCAATTAAATTATCTAGTATGTTACAAAAACTCTCAAAATCTTGTTGTATATTTGTAGTATTAATTTTCGATCTTATATGCTTTATATAAAGCACCGAACTATTTTCTTTATTAAAAATTAGCGCACCTTGATCTTGTTCTGCTAAATTTTTATTTATTAATAAAATTTTCTCAAAAAAATCAGTATCGATATTGCTATAAAAATCTCCTAGCATGCCATATAGTATTAAACTGTCTTGTGCATTACGAATGGCTATCATTAGCCTATCATCTATAATAATAAGACACTGGTCATGTTCATCAAATGCAAGTGGCAAATTAAGCGCAACGCCGAGTGCGTCAATAAGCCGAGGAGAAAGAAATAGTACAGTCGACATTTCTGGATTAAAAAAATTTATAATGGAGAATGCCTTTACTAGGGCCTTATTACTATTTTGTAATATCAAAAAAGTAATTTTTTAATCAAAATAAGACTCTATTATTTATGATTTACGTATATAAATCTTGTGAAAAAAGCATTTTCTTGTTCAAAAATTTTACATTAAGTGAAAATCGTGGGGCATAGTAAGCAATAAAGTTAATACGTATTTCTTTAATGGGGATGAGTTAAGCGCAATCAAGGAATAAAAATGCAGTAGTATTGCCCGGGTAAATAACCTGCCTTTTTAATTATTAATACAATCTCTATTCCGCTAAAAATAATATTGGCATAGCAAAAACTTTTAAAATCGACATAAGCCCAGATCCCTCGAATATAATAGTGATCTTGCTCAATGTATGGTTTAAGTATTTGATTTATCTGCTGTGGATGACTGATTTACGTTTAGCATTAAGAAAATGCGGTGCCGCTAGATTGGTCCCACTTTTATTGATATTTATTGGTTACTGACACACCATTTTGGTGGATAGCGCAATTGAAAAAGCGTAGCGCTGTAACCTTGTCACGTTTAAGCGACCAAAAGAAAATCTATTGTGTCTCCTGCTTTATCTACTGCACGATAGAGGTCCATCCCCCTTTTATAAAAAATACGTCGATGCATTTCTTTATTTCTACGACATACGTGTAGTTGCGAAATGGAGCTACGAATTAGGAAATATAAGATAGCCAAACATATACAATCTCAATCAAATCCCGCGATGAGGAATCGCGGGACTGATGAAAACACGCAGACAAACTAGATTATTGATGCCATTTTGCCGGCGAAAAACTGGCACAAATCCCTTGCACGGCGTCCAGCTCACTACCACATCGACCGCTAAAGCCCATTACAAATGCACCGGTTGGTACCGTCCAATCATAAGCGGAGCCACCACTACCGCCGCCGCCCACTGCACGTCCATCAGTCAATGTAATGTTGCATTGATCCACCCGCGAACCCGAGCGCCCATTTAACCGACTGATAAATTGACCGGGTAATAAGGTAAGTACATTGCTTGTTGAACCACCATTACCGCCATGCTCATCGACCCATTGACCCTGAATACTTTTGTAAGTCACGATAAGCTTATCGACGCGAGACCCCGTACGTAGCTGTAGGGCGCTCACTGCCGTTTTGTTTTGCAGCCATGATGTCACATCGACATCATCAAAGCTGGCCCCGCCCGTCCCTCCCCACATAGGACTAGCACTCAGGGTATAGGCTAAAGATGGGGTGCCGTACTGTAGGCTAGGCAGCGTGGGAGGCGTAAAGCTTTGCGTAGGATCATTTTGATAAGCCTGCATTTGATTGCAAATCGTATTTCTATTTGCATTTGCTTGATCAGCGACCTGATTAAGTTGGGTGTCAGTATAGCCGCCGTAAAAATCGTAAACAGATTTAATCCAGGTTATTTGATCTTGCAGTTCGACGATATCCACAAGCTTGGTTGTTAAACATCCATCATCGGTATTTTGCCCAATAAAATAAGTTCTATTCGCAGCAATAGGTTGAAAGTTACCAAATCCAGGAACATGTTCATAACCCGTGGTTTCAAAGCCGATAATCGCGGGCGCATCTAAACTTAAGCTGGGAAAGGCGAGCGCATAATCAATAATATGATCCGCATCGGGCAGCGTAGGATTACGTATTCCGGTCACACTTTGATTAAAAGATACGCGCGTACGTGTGCTACTCACATAGCTATTTAGCTTTGTTTGTAAACTCGCATCCACTGTCACTACATCAAAAATGCCTTTTGCCTTCATATCAACAACAAGAGATGATTGTTCTTCTTTTGTTTGACTATAAAAAGTATAGGCAGCGTAATACTCTCCACCTTGCGTTATGGACGAGGTATAGGCATCACCATAACCACGAAAAAAGGAAATCATTTCTTGATTAGTTGTCGGTGCGCTCACACCCGACTTGAGCGCAATATCAACCACATTACTTGTCCCTATGCTATGACGAGCAAATACTAAAATGGTGACGCTATAGGTGGTTACATTAAGCGATTGAAAAAACTTCATTTTTTCATCACCGCCACCAAATGGGCCAAAACCTACCGATAAAGACTGATCTATCTCAAGAGATTGACTTAGGCTCTCTGAATCAATACTTACGCTGTAATTAACTGTACTCGCCGCACCTTCTGTAACCACATTTCCCGTTGTTGCGGTAGACAAAGATAAGCCATTAACGCTCTCATAACCTTGAAATATCTGTGAAGGTGAACGCGCAATATTCGTTGCAAGCGCGACTTCCGGGATAGGGGTAGCAGTGACGGTAGATTGTGTTGTTGTGTTGGCTTCCATTTACGACTCCTGTTAAAGATCTGCATGTTTTAGATACCTCTTAGACAGAACAACACCCTCGTAACAGACGTTAATACAGCCTGAAATAACTGTTGACGAAGATCAGTACAATGAAATACAACACTTAACTTAGTAAACAATCGTCAAGTAAAAGTGCTTATTAATTGATGTGCACGAAACCAAAAAGTAAAAAAATGAAATGGGAGCATAGCACGTACTTACACCTCGCCGCTTTGACGCCCAGCACCTGTTTTCTGCGCCTATTTTGTCGTCTAAAACGCTAGATGGGGATCGTGCTCAGTTAATAACAAAACATAAAAATAAAAAATTTAATGAGCTCAGACAATCACCATTTATTTATCATCAAACGCGGCATCACTTGTAAAAAGAGATCAGCCGGTACAGCCTCACGTACACTCACGTTATGGAACTTTCTATTAGCGGCTTTTTAAGCCTTATCGCACTTCCCACGGTAGGTCTATCAACCCTGTTCGTCATTAGTTTGATCTCGGCAACCTTTGTGCCAATGGGTTCGGAGCCCGCT
>JADYYQ010000023.1 GCA_020853585.1 Ottowia sp. | reverse complement strand
TGCCAAAATTATTCTGAGTGGAATAGAGATTATGCGAATGATTAAAAAGGGGCAGCTACGCTGCCCGGGCAAGACCACTTCGTCTCCAGCTCAACAATTCTATTCGCTTGTCGCTTAAACAAGGTTTTTAGCATGAACCATTTTGTACTTACAACCTTAATGCGACAGAACCAAGATGCACCTGCTGCGCGCTTACCGAGTATTTGACACGCCCCTAGTTGCATGACAAACCACGCAGTAGCTCAGATAGCCACGTTGCAGAGCATGCTTGGGGTAAGGACAGAGTCCAGCCGCTTGCATGACTTAAGTTCATCGTGTCAGAAAAAATCGACAACGTTTTCGGCGCTACGGCCTCAACAAATCGTACAGCCTTTTTACCTTCCTGGCTTTCATCAGCCCGAGCTGCAGCTGATTTTTCTGCTTGATAGCGCTTCAGCCATCTGTAAAAGCTTGAGTCTGTTATCTGTTTTTGTTCTTTGTATTGTTCTGCTGTTAGCCCACTTGCGTGCCACTCATCTAACAGCAAAAACCATTTCTCTTTCCGTTCCGCGTATGTCATCTGCTTCCTTTAAAACGTCAGAATGCAGAAAATCACATACTTCAGCAGATGCAATCACTGGAGGCTTACCTCTAGTCGCACCATTACATCGAATAAGCCAATGGTTAGAACCATGCATGAGCGATAAAGGAGCGATGTTTGTAAGTATGGAAGGGATTGGTATTGATGGTCAGCTACTCAAATTAAATTGGCATTTGGTTGCCGCACAAAACCATGGGCCGTATATCCCCTGCGGCGCGTCAATTGCGCTAGCAAAAAAACTGGCGCGAGGAGATAAGTTGCCTTATGGTGCAATGCCATGCATGGGCTTGCTAACCGTTGAAGATTATCTCTCTGCGCTGAAAGATTTTGACATATGTGAGCTGCCCGCATGAAAGCTTATTTGATTATTAAATTGCTGCACATTCTGGCATGGTTCATTTTCAGTGAACACTTTATTTTTGGGAATGAGCGACAACCCATTGAGTATACGGGCTAATCGCTGTTATTTCAAAAATAAAGTGTTCACTGAAAAACGGTCTTTTTGAACCATGCCCAATTTTAGGTAATATACCAAGTTGGAGTGTCCGAATTTGTCAGGCTACCTCATTCTGCGAATATTATCGAGTTCCCATAGTGCTTTTTTAGTTTGATTTTGTCGGGCATAGGAACTCAATTTACGTACAACCGTCGCTTGTGTCACATCCTTTTGTGCCAGAGAAGCAAGAATTCGCTGCACATTAGGCCACTCTTTAACAACTAACGCATCTAATACTCTGCGTGTAAGTTTGATCAAGTAATTGTCATAATGGCTTAAGTTATGGAAGCCAACCAGTCCGCTTATCCTCTTGTGCAAGTCACGATAACGCGGCGCAAATTGATGGCCAAAAGCGTAGAGGAGAATGAAATTTACTTGATTCGTACCGTGGGTATCCGTGGAATGTCTTTCTGGTTGTACGTCGGTAGTGTTATTGTGCAAAATGTCGAAGACGTAATGTGATTCGTGTTCGTGTGTGCCAATAATTTTTGCATTGCATGGCACATGATTAAAAACCAAGGTATAGGCGCTTACGCCTTTTTTCAGCGCAAAATATTTGCTCGCATGACGCGCGTTAATCGTAGGGATCTGTGTTTCAATGCGCTGGCCATCACTACTTGAGTGCTTTCTTTCGTCTATATCATATTGAGAAAACATGGGCAGATTGGCCGTGGCGTTGGCAATCATATCGTTTCCAGCGTGTAGCGTTTCGACCCGCAAAAAATTGCGCGCTGTTGTTAACAAAGAAGAATAGCTTAGGCCAGAAACTTCGGCCATTTTCCATAGGCCCATATTGGTACCCATTGCAACGATACAAGCAAGAATAAGCCGAGGATCGGCCTCCTGCTTAACATAACGCTCCAACACATGGATGAATGCGTTTAAAAATCCAGTTTCTTTCGCCACAAACCACAGCAAATCGGCAATACCAATGCCAGGTAATTGCCCATAGAATGGACTGTTGATAGGTTCTTCTTCTGTGGGATAGATTAAAGACCAGCGGCGCTTATCCCCAGTACCCATGATCTTGATGTGCTTGTTGTTACCGTTTTCAATACGCTCATTGACACGTTTAAATTTAGCTTCTAGTTCAACACGGAAAGTAGCTAATGTTTCCTGAATCGGCGCTAATAAAATAGGGGCGCCGATTTCACGCAACAGAGTCTCTTTATCTTGCCATCGTTTAGCATTGATCAGGTCATCTTCAAAACTACGAAAATCATTACTGTCCTTTACGTATACATTACCCGCTTCCAATGCGTTGCGCAGTAAGCGATAGACAAGAAACTCATAGCGATCAACGTCCAGCTGCTTATTTTTGCGTTTCCTACTTGTTGTATACATGTAACGCTGCAAGGCTTTTGTAATAATACTGCTTGGAAAATCAATTGGCTTTGCTTGTCGCGGAGATTTTCCTTTGCGCAAGAGTTCTTGCAAAAGCGCTACTGCATTGAGTAAGGGGGCATCATCAACGAGGCCCTCAAAATGAAGATTGCAGAATAAATGGCGTAGATTGAGTTTGAACTTGTGTTGCAGCATGCCGTAGTACGACCACTCAAATGCGGTCTTATCGAATTCGATATTGCGCATGTAATCGGATACCATAGCAAAGCGCTCAGATTCAAGTAGTGCAAACGCCTTCTTTTTGATTTCAGAGAAAGGTGTATTGCTAGGTATCGACGTATCAATAAACAAGTTTAAAACTTGCCCCGCTGCTTGTAGATTGGCACTGGCCTGAGTCATGGCTTTTATTGCCGCTTCCTCGGCGGCAAATTTAGCTTGCCTTTCGTATTGGCCAACGAGATGAATAAACGCATCAATCAAATTATCGTTAATTTGTCGAAAGCGGTGATAAGCGAAGCACAGTAGGTATAAGCGCGTCGTTGTGACCGCCATACGTTGGAGTTTGTAAACCGTGTAAAACTGAACCAATGAGGCGTAATATTTCACGCTCTCGTTAGATAAGCCTGCCAATACAAGGAAAGTCTGGCCAAACTGGTACAAGATGTGGAAAAATTTGCGTCGCTCCACCTCTTGGCGTAATTCACCGTAGCTAAAATCTTTTGGTTCATGTTTGAGTATGCTGATACGGTACATGCCCTCATCAGCTTGAAGCAAGGCTTCGAGTTGCTGCTTGACATCAGGTGTGAGCGCTTGGCTAAGTAGAAGTGTAGTACGTCGACGTTCACCGGATACGGTTCGCCCAACCATATCCTGCAAGTAAGTATAGCCAGGTATAACCAACTGCTGATTGGTCATGTATTGCAATAATTCGCGCAAAATAAAAATAGGCTGTGTCGATAGAATAGCGACGCGCTGTGCTTTTTGTTCAAGTTCAATCCTGGCTGTGGCATCACAGAGTCGGTAATCAAATAGCTGAAGAATAAGCTGCTGCTGTTCCAGGCGCGTAGGTTTCGATAACGCTTTGATTTTAGTGATGTCGCGCTCGGGGAAATAGCAATTGCAGATATGTGCAAGGTCATCGACCACTGCCTCGTGCGCGTAGACGAAAAATTGGCGCTTCGCCTTGAAGTAGCCAAGCTGAAGGATGAGGTGTGCCGCGACAGAAAATGTGTGCACAGAATCAACAAGATCACGTTCTGTCTGACTCAGGTCGAAGAAAACACGTCGATCATTTTCCGTAAATCGTGGCAACCCATACATATCCTCTATTTCTTGGGCCGTGAGGATAGATAAGCGGCGCGAATGACGGGGCATACGAAATCAAGCATAGCGTGCAAAAAGCATACTTTTCGCACGGAGGGTTTTCATCGACAGACATTCTACTATTACCCTGGTTTTTAGTGCAAAATCCTTTGCCAAAAACAAGGTGCATTTTGTTGCTCTACATGTTAAATTTACGCACAATGAAAACGCCACAATCCTCTCTTATCTCACCCCACCACCGCGTCGGCTATGCCCGTGTCAGTAGCATTGGGCAAAATCTAGATTCACAGCTTGACGTTCTGCAGAAAGCCGGTTGCGAAAAAATATTTCTCGACAAAATGACTGGGTCACGAATGGATAGACCTGGATGGGAGCAATTGATGGGCTATGTGCGTCCAGGGGATGCCTTGGTCGTCACCGAGCTGAGTCGTATGACACGTTCTTTGCTCAGTTTGCTTGAAACAGCAAAAGTGCTTGAACAGCGACAGATCCATTTGGTTTCTTTGCGTGAAAATATTGACACCCATACGGCTACTGGACGCTGCTTCCTATCAATGATGGGCGCTATTCACCAAATGGAAAGAGAACTTCGTGCCGAACGTGCCTCTGCCGGTCGCGCTTCCGCCAAGGCACGCGGTAAAACAGGAGGGCGGCCAAGAACCGATGTCGCCAAATTAGAAAATGCCAAAGTGCTTTATGAAAACTCCGAAAAAACAGCCGATGAAGTGTGCAAAATAGCAGGTGTTGGACGAAGAATATTTTTTAGCTATCTTGCGCAACAGCGTGAAGCGCTGCAAGCACATTAAAGGAGCGATATGCCTGTTATTTTTCGCTACAAAGGTTTTCGTTTCTTCTTTTACTCAAATGAGGGTAGCCCAAGAGAACCTGTCCATGTGCATGTTCGCAGCAGCGAAGGAGAAGCTAAGTTTTGGTTACACCCAACGGTACATTTGAGCGACAGTGATGGATTTACTGCGCAAACATTACGTGAGTTAACACAGGTGGTTGAAGAAAACTATGCACTGATTGAAAGGACATGGAATGAGTATTTCTGCTAAATCTATACGCTTTGACGATAGCAGTATGTGGCTGCAATTATCAGATGGCCGCACACTGGGCATTCCTCTAGCATGGTTTCCAAGATTACTGCACGCCACGCCAGATCAACGTCAAAAGTGCGAGTTGTCGATGAACGGTATTCATTGGGACGAACTTGATGAAGATATTTCCGTAATAGGTTTATTAGCTGGTCGTGGCGATGCTACGCATGCAACAAAAATTGCAGCCTAGTTTCTAATTTTACCTTTTCGAGGCGTTGGGCATTAATAGCC
>JADYYQ010000022.1 GCA_020853585.1 Ottowia sp. | reverse complement strand
TGCTAGTTGTGTGTCCAGTAGTAAAAAGCCATGGGTGGTGGATTGTACCTCGGCGACGGTGCCTGCCACCCAATTACCGGGAACGTGAGGTCGCGCATTTTCGGTGGTGGTTTTTTTTTCGGGTGATTGCGTGCAGAGGGGGGGAGAGAAAGAAGCAATGGGAACGGAGGGGCAGTTGCTTAAAGATGTTGCGTTATTTTCGTTTACGAGGGTGCCATGTTCTGGGCGTGTTGCGACGCATAGATGTGTGTAGTCAGAGAGTCGTTGCCATTGGTGCCAGGTGTGTAATTGATGTAGTTGATCTATGCCCATTAACCAGCAGAGCGATGCTTCGTTACCAAAATGCGTACGCAGTGCACGCAGTGTATCAATGGTGTAGCTTGGTCCATCACGCGTGACTTCGATATCACTGACGGTGATGTTTGTTTGGCTTGGGGATATTTCTGCTAAATCAGCGGCGAGCAATGTGGTCATTGCTAAACGGTGTTCGCTGGATCGTACCGTGTGCTTCTGCCAAGATTGCCCACTCGGAATAAAGATAAGCTGGTCAAGTTGCAATTGGCTTGAAAAATGCGCAGCCAAAGCAAGATGTCCCCGATGGGGTGGGTCGAAAGTGCCACCCAGTAGGCCAATACGAGGGCGACGAGAGCAAAGTGCGGTTTGCAAATGCACGATTAGACTACCCAATCTTGGTGAGGTAAAAAATCCGTATAAAGCTGTGCCTCGGCGCTACCCGGCGTAGCTTGCCAGTTATAGTCCCAGCGTGCGCTGGGTGGCATGGACATTAAGATTGATTCAGTACGTCCTCCAGATTGCAGGCCAAATAGTGTGCCCCGATCAAATACGAGATTGAATTCAACATATCGACCTCGCCGGTAAGATTGAAATTGGCGTTGTGCTTCGGTATACGGCGTATCTTTGCGTATTTGCAAAATAGGGAGATACGCTTTGAGTAGCGCATCCCCTACGGCGCGTGTCATGGCAAAACTTTGCTCAAACCCCAGTTCACAAAAATCATCATAAAAAATTCCGCCAATGCCTCGTGCTTCTTGTCGGTGTTTAAGATAAAAATAATCGTCGCATGCTTTTTTAAAGCGTGGGTAAAGCGTTGGGCCAAAAGGTGTAAGTGCGCTTTGGCATGTTTTGTGAAAATGTCGGCAATCTTCGTGATTGCCATAGTAAGGGGTTAGATCCATTCCTCCGCCAAACCACCATACGGCTTCATCCTGTTTGTTTTTTGTTAGAAAAAAGCGCACGTTCATATGTACGGTAGGCACGTAAGGATTACGCGGATGCAACACTAAGGAAATGCCCATTGCTTCGAAAGGAGCGCCGGCAATCTCTGGGCGCTGTGCGCTTGCCGCTGAGGGCAGTGTGTTGCCAGAGACATGCGAAAAATTGACCCCGGCGCGCTCTAAATGGATGCTATTTTCTAACACCATAGAGCAGCCATCGCCTTGCAGTGAAGCGTCGCTTGGGCGATGCCATTTATCACATAAAAACGATTGGCCATCGACTTGAGTGAGCGTCGTGGTGATCGTTTTTTGTAAGTCAATTAGATAGTCGCGTATCGCTTTACTATTGGTCGCTACATCCATCGTTGCTCCTGGTTACGACATTAATTTAACGATAAGCAATCGGTCGTTATTTGCTTGCATCCACGGTGTAATACAAGGGTGGCATTTTTTGCTTGTTATGGGTTTAGAGGGTTACGCAGGTATCACTGCGTGGCCTTATACCCGACGCGGGGTAGTGCGTTTTTAGTGGGTGGACACACGCACTATTGCGGTACCTCTGCTCACCTGTTTCTACGTATTGTTTACCAATTGAAAGCTGTGTGCACCTCGTTATTTTCGATCCTTTAGAAGGGTTTTAGACGAGGTGCGATGTATATAAATTGTCGAGCCCGATAATATTTTCTGTCCTAAGGATTAGGGTGTTTACGGTTTTTGTTTGATACCCAAGTGGCCAATATCGCGGCGGTAGTACATCCCCTCGAAATGGATTTTTTGGATTGTTTCGTAGGCGCGTGTTTGCGCTAACTTGACGGTTTGGTCTAGGGCGACCACACACAGCACGCGTCCCCCATGTGTGTATAGCCCTCCATCAGTAAAACGTGTGCCCGCATGAAATACAACGTGATCATCACTATCAGGGGGAATGCCTGTGATGCGATCGCCCAGACGTGGATTTTCAGGGTAATGAGATGCAGCCAGTACAACACCTAGGGCAGTACGGTGATCCCAGTCTAAGTCTATTTGATCAAGAGAGCCGTTTACGGCATGGGCTAATACATCGACAAAATCGGTGCGCAACCGTGCCATGATGACTTGGGTCTCGGGATCGCCCATGCGGCAGTTGAACTCGAGCGTTTTAGGATTACCTTGGTTATCAATCATGACGCCGGCGTAGAGAAATCCGGTAAATGGTAAGCCTTCTTTTGCCATACCTTGGACGGTTGGCTGAATAATTTCGCGCATGATGCGCGCATGTAGTTGAGGTGTGATGATGCGCGCGGGTGAATAGGCGCCCATGCCCCCGGTATTGGGGCCGGTGTCTGCATCGCCTAAGCGCTTGTGGTCTTGACTGGTCGCTAAAGGCAGAATGTGGGTGCCATCTACCATGACAATAAAGCTTGCTTCTTCACCGCTTAAAAATTCTTCTATAACAACGCGTGCCCCCGCCGCCCCTAATGTGTTGTCTGCGAGCATATGATCGACGGCAGCATGTGCGGCTTCGGTGGTCATTGCGACAACAACGCCTTTGCCGGCAGCCAACCCATCTGCTTTCACAACAATCGGTGCACCGTGTGTATCAATATAAGCATGGGCGGCATTGGCATCGGTAAAGCTTTGGTAGCGTGCGGTAGGTATGCCATGACGTGCCATAAACGCTTTGGCAAAATCTTTTGAGCTTTCTAGTTGTGCGGCTGCACGTGTTGGGCCAAATATTTTTTGATTGTGCGAACGAAATAGATCAACGACACCGGCGGCAAGGGGCACCTCTGGTCCAACGAGCGTGATATCCACTGCTTCATCTTGTGCGATTTTAAGAAATTCTTCAGGTGTTTGGGCGGCAATATTGCGAAAATTTTGGTTGATTGCTGTGCCACCATTACCCGGAGAAACAAGAATACGTTGAATACGAGGGGATTGTGCAAGCTTCCAAGCGAGTGCGTGTTCGCGACCGCCATTGCCGATGATAAGTATTTTCATGCGTTTTATTCTTCTATGAGTGCGTTGGTATAAATATTTTGGACATCGTCTAAGCCTTCAAGCGCGTCAAGTATTTTTTGCATTTTTTGCGCGTCCTCTCCCACGAAGCTCACTTCATTATCTGGCCTCATGGTGATTTCAGCGATCTCAATGCCAAGCTTTTTATTGGTAAAAGCAGTTTTAACGGTACTAAATAGATCGGGCGCACAGATGACTTCTAGGGAATCATCGTCATGATGGATGATGTCATCAGCGCCTGCGTCAAGCGCAATTTCCATGACAATCTCTTCGGATGTTTGCGGTGCAAATAGAAATACTCCGCAGTGTTGAAACATAAAAGCAACGGAGCCTTCGGTGCCGAGATTACCGCCATTTTTGGAGAGTGCATGACGTACTTCGGCGACTGTGCGGATACGATTGTCGGTCAAACAGTCAATAAGGATGGCTGCGCCGTTAATTCCGTATCCCTCATAACGGATTTCCTCATAGTGGGTACCGTCATCATCGCCTGCTCCGCGGGAGATAGCGCGGGCAATATTGTCTTTGGGCATATTGGCATCCATGGCTTTGTCCATGGCTAGGCGTAGGCGCGGATTACTGCTGGGGTCACCGCCCGCAAGTTTGGTGGCGACGGTGATTTCTTTGATTAGGCGGGTCCATATTTTGCCGCGTTTAGCATCTGTTGCCGCTTTTTTGTGTTTGATATTGGCCCATTTTGAGTGCCCTGCCATACGATGTTCTCCCGTTTCAAAACTTCACACTCACATGCCGTGAATGTGAGCAGGGCGCGATTTTAGCACCGTCGCTAAGTGTTTTTATATGGTATTTGACGCATAAATGAGGTGTGACTGATTTTTAGAGTGAAAATACTGCTATTTATGAAACTTTGATATAAATGATTTCTTTGGTAAAAAATTAATAAATTTTTGTTTAAAAGATAAATATACCGCCCGAAAATGATATTTTAAAAGAATATTATTAATATATTTGCATTATATGGGCGGTAATCTGTGTTTTTATATTATCGCGGCTATAAAAAGAAGGATTTACTTTATGGGTATTAATAAATTTTTCGATTAAATGATATTAATTGCAAAGAGCAGGAAGAAGATCGGGTAGCCGCTATTTCTTCTGCTCTTCGTGTTAGTTCGTCGCGTGTGCGGGCTGAACGTATAGCGCTTGCTCTGCGCGAATGAGCGCTTCAAGCTCAGAGACAGGCATAGGCTTTTGCAGTACCGTAATATTGTCAGGCAGGCCCCCACGATCTTGGATATCTGCACGACTTAACGCTGTGGAGACGATAATACGGCGAGGACTGAATTCGGCTGATCCATGTAAAGAGCGAATCATGCGGAAGCCATCCATGCCGGGGACATTGAGGTCGGCGATGACGAGGTCCGGTTTTGCTTGACCAATTAAGACAAGCCCTTCAAACCCATTCTGGGCGGTGAGCACTTCGATGCCCAGATCGAGCTCGTCTATCGTGATACTCAATAATTTTAACAAATCAAGATCATCTTCTACGAGCACGATACGCATTGTTCTGTGGCCGCGCCGGACGGGCTCACGTAGTGCGCGTTTGCGTTCTTCTAAAATGCGCGTTACGGATTGACGCAGGATGCGGCGATGTCCGCCCGCTGTTTTCCAAGCTAAAAGAACCCCGTTTTCAACCCACAATTGGGCTGTGCGTAGTGAGACGCCCAGCAAGGCGGCTGCCTCGCGTGTTGAGCAGTATTCACCGTTAGTTTTCATCATGTTTCCCCCTGATATGAAATTGCTATTTTGTTAAGTAGGCCATTATGTAGGCAGCAGTGACATAAAAAATCAAACTTTTTTTGGAACGTGTAATTATTAATATCAACCAACACGGCGGTGATTTGGCGTCTTGAAGGCCGTGTTGATTTTTATTAACAAGACGGCCATTTATAAATTAATAGTGAATTTATTTCAAGCAAATACGATTAATATTCCATTTTTGGACAAGATTATTAATTAAGTTAACACTTAGCGTAAATAATATAAAAAAATAATTAATCGTTTATGGTCTGACATTTATGATTCGTTTGTTAATTTAATTAAATAAAACTCTTTTTTTATGGATGCTCTACCCAGAAAGTGGTGTGTTTTTACGACACACAGGCGCTTTCTGTCTTATGCAGCTCGGGTTTTTATTTTTTTGATCCATTTCGCTTTTGTAAACAATACGCAAGCTGTATAGCGATTAAGCATGGTGGGTTGCCATCTGCTTTTGCATCACAGTTTGAGTAGAGTAAAGTCTTGGACTAGACAAGACAGGTGCGCTAAAAGCGATATGCATGACGGGGCTTCTCTATTTTTATGATAAAAATCATATGTATTCTGCCACATAATAATAAATTATGTAATAAAAATTTAGTTTCTATTTTTAAATTTTATTTTCGCGTATATAAAACTAAGCACAGCAAGCTGTGTCGTCAATGAAACATTTCTTTTAGTTCAACCGTATGTTTGTAAAACAGATTGGCTTGTTTTTTTATCAACGTGAGTAAGCGCTTTGTTATTTGACCGGTGAGTATGGATGGTCGTCGTATTTTGCTTATTGAGAATAGATAAGCGATGGTCAATGCGGCATACTGTTCGTGCTTGTTTTGTTAGATTGATCATTTCCCCGGGTGCTCACGTGAGTGCTTTGAGGTGGGGCGATATGTTTGATGACTTAAATTTCAATTAAAGGAAGCAATGAAATCTATCTCTCGTGGTTTTACAACGCGTATTTTGCATAGTGATCGGCGCAAAACAATTCAGTATGGGTCTTTACATGAGCCTGTTCATCGCTCGGTTGCGTTTGCTTATCAAGATGCACGAGAGTTGGCCGCTGTATTTCAGGGACGGCAGCAAGGCTTTCGGTACGGACGTCATAGCAATCCAACAGTGAGCGCATTGGAAGAAAAGATAACCTTGATGGAAGAGGGCGTATCTAGTTTATGTTTTGCTTCAGGGATGGCAGCGATTGGTGCGATTTTTCAGGGTTTGTTATGCGCAGGAGACCATGTTGTTTCTTCTGCATTTTTGTTTAGTAATACCAGTAGTCTTTGGGGTACGACTGCTCGCCAGGGCGTTGAGGTAAGTTTTGTCGATACCACTCAGGTTGAACATGTGGTGGCGGCGTTACGTCCTAATACACGGTTAGTGTTTGTTGAGACGATTGCTAATCCATGTACACAAGTTGCTGATTTAGAAAAAATTGGTCAGTTGTGTCAGGAGCGCGGCATTCTATATGTGGTGGATAACACGATGACCTCGCCCTATTTATTTCACCCTAAATCCGTTGGCGCGGGTTTGGTTGTTAACTCTCTTACCAAGGCTGTAGCGGGTCATGGGGAAGTACTGGGTGGGAGTTTGACGGACACGGGTTTGTTTAACTGGCGTCATTTCCCAAATATTTTGGCGTCATATCAAAAAGGTGAGATACAGACTTGGGGGATGGCTCAAATCCACGCAAAAGGCTTACGCGATTTTGGGGCGGCATTAAGTGCGGACGCGGCACATCAGATTGCTATCGGAGCGGAAACCTTAGCGTTACGCGTAGCCCGTGCAAGTGAGAATGCCACTGCACTTGCACGCTTACTTGCTCATGATGCACGTGTGGCTCGTGTGCACTACCCTGGGATGGTTACTCATGCGCAACACACACTTGCTGCGCAGTTATTTCGTCAACCAGGTTGGTTGGTGAGTTTTGAGCTGCGTGAAGGTATTGATTGTTTTGATTTTCTTAATTGTTTGGAGTTGGTTATTTTAGCGAGCAATTTGGGGGATACGCGTACGTTGGCGATTCCCGTGGCGCATACTATTTTTCATGATATCGGCGCTGAACGTCGCGCTAGCATGGGGATTGCTGAGTCCCTAATTCGTGTATCTGTTGGGATTGAAGATACAGCAGATTTATTAGCGGATTTTTCCGCTACCTTGGCAAGGTTCTAACGCGCCTTCTTGGCAACGGTGAACACTTGCCTTGTGATACACGGCGAGACATTGCTTTAGTGTTGACAAGGGGATGTGCTTATTTTGTCAAGAAAGCAGGGTTTTTTTTATGAGCAAAGTGCGATACGCGCTTGTGTGATTGGGTCAAAGAGCAGTGCTTTTGAAACATCGAAACAAAGCGGAATCATTTCGTTGGGACGGAGTGCTGTTTTTGGATGTGTGCGTGCGGTAATAGTGGTGTTATTGAGGGTAAAGGTGACGAGCGTGTCAGGACCTGTGGGTTCGGTTAACTCAATACGCAGATGAATGGTTTGTGCATGTGTGTCGTGGGCGGTTAATTCGTCGGTGATATTTTCTGGGCGGATGCCAAGAATAACGTCGCGGTTGATCAGTTCAGTGGCATTTTGTGCATCAATAGGTAATTCCAGTACAAAATTACCTTCGGATCCGGTACAAGCCAGACCGATATGCTGCTGATGTTGAATGATTTTCCCGGGAATAAAATTCATTGATGGCGAACCCATAAATTCTGCAACAAAAAGATTATGTGGGTTATCGTAAATTTGTTGGGGCGAGCCAAATTGCTGCACGACGCCATCTTTCATCACAGCAATACGGTCTCCGAGCGTCATCGCTTCGGTTTGGTCATGTGTGACATACACAATCGTTGTGCCTAGCTGTTGATGCATCCGTTTAATTTCGGTACGCATTTCAATACGCAATTTTGCATCGAGGTTAGACAGCGGTTCGTCAAATAAAAACATTTTTGGGTTACGTGCAAGCGCCCGTCCCATCGCAACGCGTTGTCGTTGGCCACCTGACAGCTGACTGGGTTTGCGATCAAGCAAGTGGCCAATTTGTAGCATCTCTGATACTCGTTGAATGGTGTGGTGTTGCTGTGTTTTTGGCACTTTACGCATGCCCAAACCAAAGGCAATATTTTGCCGCACAGTCATCGAGGGGTAGAGCGCATAAGATTGAAATACCATTGCAATATCACGCTCTTTGGGAGAAAGGCCATTGACTAGGCATCCATCGATATGGATTTCACCGGAGGAGATGGTTTCAAGTCCAGCAATGATATTGAGTAACGTCGATTTACCACAGCCCGATCCACCCACGAGAATTAAAAATTGGCCGGCCTCAATGTCGATATTGATACCTTTGAGAACTTCAATACCATTTGGATAGGTCTTGTGAATATTTTGGATCGATAGACTAGACATATATTGACTCCTACAAATAGGGGTTCGGTGCCCGGCGCGCGCTGCTTGTTTTAGGCATTATGAAATGCGCGCTTGCATCCGAGTTTAGGCGGTGAATAAGGATTGTGCATGTCGCATGGGCTTGCGCCATTAACCTTTGACCGCACCGGCTGTTAAGCCGCGAACAAAATAGCGTCCGGCAACAACATACACAAATAAGGTAGGAAGTGCCGCAATGATGGCGGCAGCCATATCAACGTTGTACTCTTTAATACCTGTTGAAGTGTTGACCAGATTGTTGAGTGCGACAGTGATGGGTTGCGCATCGCTGCCGCCAAAGACGACGCCGAACAAGAAGTCATTCCATATTTGCGTGAACTGCCAGATCAGGGACACCACGAAAATTGGCGTGGATACCGGCAATAAAATGCGCCAAAAAATCGTAAAAAATCCAGCCCCATCAATACGAGCGGCATTGATAAGATCGTGAGGAATGCCAATATAGAAGTTACGAAAAAATAAAGTGGTAAAGGCGATACCGTAGACGACGTGAACAAATATCAATCCAACAATGCTATTCGCTAACCCAATCATGCCGAGCAATCTTGCCATCGGTAAAAGCACGACCTGAAAAGGAATAAAACAGCCAATAAGCATGATGGTAAAAATAAAATCCGCACCATAAAAGCGCCAATGGGTCAGGACATAACCATTCATTGCGCCAAACAGGGTTGAAATAAGTACAGCCGGAATCACAATAGCGATGGAGTTCCAAAAAAATGGGGCTAACCCTTCACAGCTTACGCCTGTACAGGCGCTTGACCACGCTTTGGCCCATGCGCTTAAGTCGATGCTATGGGGAAGTGCAAGCAGATTGCCATCGCGAATTTCATCTAAGGATTTGATAGAAGTCGATAGCATCACGTATAGCGGCAGCAAATAATATAAAGCCACCAGGCCAAGCAGTATATAAATAAGTACGCGTCCAGGGGTCAAGCGGATATTTTTTGAGGATGGCATGCTTATCGCGTCTCCCGCGCTGCGCGCGTTTCTAAATAAATCATAGGGACGAGTACAGCAATAATGGTGGTGAGCATCATCATGGCTGATGCTGCGCCAAGGCCAAGTTGACCTCGATTAAAAGAAAATTGGTACATAAAAATAGCGGGTAGGTCAGTCGATGTTCCAGGGCCACCATGCGTCAGTGCCATAACAAGATCAAAACTTTTAATGGCGATATGCGCCAAAATCATAGCGACACTGAAGAACACGGGGCGCATTGCCGGGATAGCGATACGCCGATAGATCGTAAATGTCGATGCGCCATCAATCTGTGCTGCTTTAAAAATATCTGGGTCGATACCGCGTAATCCTGCTAAAAATAATGACATAGCAAAGCCGGATGATTGCCAAACAGCCGCCATAACGACGATATAGATGGCTTTGTCTGGATCGATAATCCAGTCAAACGTGGCATGAACAAACCCCCAGTCGTGCAGCAGTTTTTCGATACCAATGGCAGGATTCATAATCCATTTCCAGGCTGTTCCGGTGACAATAAATGAGAGTGCCATCGGGTAAAGATAAATAGCACGCAGCGCACCTTCTGCACGAATACGCTGGTCTAAAAAAATGGCGAGCAGTAAGCCTAGGATGATTGATATCGTAATAAATAAACCGCCAAAAACACCAAGATTGCTAAAAGCGGTCCACCAGCGTTCGTTATCGAATAACGCTTCATATTGCACAAGGCCAGCCCATTCCCAGTTGGGTAGTAAGCGCGACTCAGTAAAAGATAACCATGCGGTCAATAAAATAAAACCGTAAACAAAGACGAGACTAATAAGCAGAGAGGGTGCTAATACACATTGCGGCAACCAACGATCAGCTGCCCGCGAGAGTGTGGTGCGGTTAAGGAGAGATGGAGCGCACGTTTTTTGAGTGCAGGAAGGGGCGTTGCAAATAGAGAGCGGATCTATCATTGAACGGTCCATGGAGAGCGCGGCGTGACCGTTTTTAGCGTGTTTGGGGTTGGGTGGATTTGCTATCACAATTTGCCATGTTTGTTATGCATCCCGCATCATAGCGCTGTATATCTCACGAATGAACATATCGTGTTTTTTCTCAGAAAAGCGCGAAGGTGCAGGGTAGCGCGAGGGTTATTTCACTCTGGCTGCTTTGGTTAATTTTTCAACGGCTATCTTGGCAGTCATATTGGTATTCATAAATTGTGCCAGCATATCTGCTATAGCACCTTGAGTTGCGGGGGCAATGGCCATGCCTTGCGAGAGCGAGGGAATTAAGCTGCGATTTTTTTCTGCGGCTTGCATGTCGTTCATCGAGCGTACAGCGCACGCGTCAAATTTGTCACGTGCAATATCCTGGCGGGCGGGAATAGAACCTTTATTCAGACTAAATGCTTCTTGCAAGAGCGGGCTCATCACAGTGAGGGCAAGCGCCGATTGGGCTGCTTGCGCTTGTGCTGATTTTTGTTTGAACATGGTGAGAGAATCAATGTTATATACAAAGGCATTTTCTGTGCCGGGCGCAGGGACGCAATCATAATCTTGACCGGGTTTTTTCCCTGCGGCGGAAAATTCACCCTTTGCCCAGTCACCCATAAACTGCATACCCGCTTTGCCGTTAATAATCATGGCCGTGGTGAGATTCCAGTCGCGCCCACTTGAGCCTTTGTCGAGATAAGTTTTAATGCGAATCAAGGTATTGAAAACCTCAATCATGGTCGGTGAGTTTAGTACCGCGGGATTAAGTTTCACTAAGGCTTGCTGGTAAAAGTCGCTGCCCCCGATACCGAGCACGACGGACTCAAATAGGGTTGCATCTTGCCAAGGTTGACCGCCATGTGCGATGGCGATAATGCCTGCTTTTTTTAATTTTTCAGCCACCTGAAAAAACTCTGGCCAAGTGGTTGGTGTTTTTGCGCCAACTTTTTTCAAAACATGATTATTGACCCATAGCCAGTTGACGCGATGGACATTGGTGGGTACCGCGACATAGTGACCTTTGTATTTCATCACATTGGAAACCGTGGCGGGTAACAAGCTATCCCACTTGCCGGTTGCGGCGACGGCATCCAGATTAGCCAGCATATTTTCTTGACCCCACGCTTGGATTGACGGGCCTTTAATTTGTGCTGCGGTTGGCGCATTGCCGCCCAATACGCGGGTTTTGAGTGCGGTCATGGCGTTGTCACCCCCTCCCCCTGCCACGGCAAAATCTTTCCAGCCGATGCCTTGGTCTGCCATCATTTGCTTGAGTCGTGCGGCCGCATGCGCTTCGCTCCCTGACGTCCACCAATGTAGTACTTCAACATCGGCTGCTTGTGCTGCAATGGATAGGGACAGTGTTGCCAACAGTAGGCATTTTCTCGACAGGGATTTCATCGTATGTACTCCAAATCTAGGCTAGTGCCGTAAAACACTTATTGCGAAGTGACTCATTGTGGTGAGTTGTTTATTTTTGAGGAAGGTCTATTTGTTAAATTGCAGTTCAATATTTTCTGCTGCGCAGCCAACCCATCGACTGATATTGCCCAAGGCCGTCGCATTTGGAATATTCGCACGCTCCACGTTTATGCTTCCTTTGCCTTTTTGGGTGGCTTGCTACAGGTTGAATTGGCTTTAACTTGATGTGCCGCACCTCAAAGTGGGGCGGATTGTAACAAACTACATTTTTTGCTGACAGTAATGTAGAAATATGAGTCTATTTTTTTGTAGGCTGGGTCTATTTTTACACATCATAAAATGGCGATTTTCGTTAATATTTTTTTGTGCTCAATCAGTCAATTTCCTGATGTCGTATCATCAATTGCTGATGAATGGATCGCTTGGAAACGCTTTTATTCATTGAGTATTTTCTACATACGGCGGGCACTGTGCGTCTTATTTTTTTATATTTGCCTCGGGCTGTGCATAAGATTATTTCTTTCGGGAAAATGGCGGACTAGATGCATAAATTTTATCAACAATTTTTTGTTGTATTTTTTATGCGATAACAAGAACGATGACATGGCTCTTGCACTGATATGTCCTACCACGGGCATTGTCATCTATGGGGGGATAGAGAGGCAAAAAGCAAGGTCTTACTCAGGAGAAGGTAAACGTAAAAACAAAAGCCTAATCGTTTTTGAGTGTGCTGATGTGCGCAATTGTTTTTTTATGATGCGGGGTGATGCCTATCCATGCGGTTACCTAGGAAAAAGCGCGATTAGGTAGAGATATTTTGATCGATCTTATCTTGAAAATTAAAAATCGATATAGATCTGTTATGCCCTTTTCAAGGGGGATTGCTTTGTAGCAAGCAAACAATGTTGATCTGCCATAATCAATGCTCGATGTGAGGTAATGGCAAGTGCTTTTTATCAGTGGTTTCTATTGGGCTGTGACGGTTTTTGTGATGAAAGGATGAGTATGCCTGCTGTGTTGCGCTCTTTATCTTTATCAAGGCTTAATACGCCCCCTCAAACATCGGCAAATTATGATGAGCGTTTTACTTCGACGTCTGCGCGAGCGTGTGTATCGCGCCGGGCGAGGCCCGCAGGTAATCCAATCGATGGCCGTAGAGATACCTGTATCGCTGCGCTGGAGCAGGCGATTGAACGCGCGATTCCTGTGCATCCTTGTACATCATCACAGGTCACATACATTGCTGGGCAATTGCATCAATTAGGTGTGACAGCGGAGAATGTGGCGCAGTTAATGCGCACGCATCGTTGGGCAGATACGCTAGTCGGTGCATGTTCGTATGCAAGTAGAACTTTGTTTACCCATGGTTTACGCAATGTGATACAGCAAACATTTGTTGGCTATGGAGGCATAGCGGGGCCCGCATTGGGGACGGTGTGCGGTGCATTTTGGGCAGCCTATATGTCTCGTATCTTAGATCAAGTGTTTCCAGATACACGGCCATTTAGCGCGAGTTTGCGTTTTGATTTGACATGTATGTTAGATGGATTATTTGCCAAAATTGATCGCTTTGACCAAGGGTCGGATCACGCATTCCTCGATGTATTGCGAGATGCAACGGGTGAAGCGATTAAAAATAGCGCGATGGCGGGAGTGATGGGCGGTGCTTTTCGTTGGATTAATTGGGAGAGTCGCAGCACAGTTGAGCAATTGCAATGTACACGTCGTCGTGCTTCTGTTCCTTTGGCATTGCTTGATTCGATGAAAAAAAATTGCCATCAAATCAAAAACGATATGCATCTTCGCCTGATGTGTCCAGACCGAGAAACGGCTGAGCGTTTTATTTTGTTAATCCCTGAAATGCTAGCGAATATCTTTTTTGGCTATGTGGAGGCGCCCGATGAAATTAAACGTACCGTGACTGCTGCGGCAGAAACAACGATGCTCTGGCGTGGCGCGGCGATAAAAACATACGAGACTTACCGTCAGTGGCGTGGGGTGTCTTACCCTTTGGATATGGGTTCGCCAGAAAGTGGTCTGCCAAGCACATCGGATACCGGTATTAGACAGCGGCGCATAGGGCGCAGTTTGTCTGCCGCCACGCTGACATAGGATGTGTAAGTAAACGATTAGATTTTTTGCAAGTCTACTTGCACTGCGAGTAGGTGGCGTGGCGCTTGACACTTTGTGCTCCTGGCTGTTGATAGGCAGATTGGGTTACGCAGAGCGCAGCATATTTCCTTGGTTTTCGCTTAGTGTTGATAAACCCTTATGGCTATTCAGATGCTTGCGCGTCTTGCACTTTATTTCGTGGGTGTGCTATTGCGACCGTTAGGCAATGAGTTGCGTGCAGTGAGTATTGCTGTATTGCAGATGAGGGCATTGATCTTGTCAATTGACTCGCGATAGCGCGCGACACGCTAGGTATAGATATGTCGCGTAGCCTGTGGAGTAATAAGCGCAGGGGGATAAGCGTACCGTGTTACGCTTAATGGTTGCTTGATGCCGTTTTACTGATGCGAGATTTTTCCCGCTGCCAATCTCGGTCTTTTTCTGTTTGTCGCTTGTCGTATTGCTTTTTACCTTTCGCTAAACCAATCTCGCATTTCACCCGCCCCTTACTGTAGTGGAGATTAAGCGGGACGAGGGTGAATCCTTTTTGCTCGACTTTGCCAATAAGCCGCTTGATTTGTTCAGCGTGCAAGAGCAATTTGCGGGTTCGCACAGGGTCTGGGTGAATATGGCTAGATGCACTAAGTAGTGGGCTGATATGTGCGCCAATCAGAAAAAGTTCTGCATTGCGGATAACAACGTAGCCTTCTTTAATCTGTGCGCGCATCGCCCGTATAGCCTTTACTTCCCAGCCTTCAAGCACCATCCCTGCTTCGTAGCGCTCTTCGATATGGTAATCAAAAAGGGCTTTTTTATTATCAGTAATACGCATAACAGATTGAATTCTCAGAAGGCAACAAGCGCTCTCATGTATATGGCCAAGCGCATTTATCATTGCTAGTTTAAAATCAGAGTTTAACAAAGCTGAGTTGCAAACAAAGACCTTCTAGTCAATATCGTGACGTAAATTTTATGGCTGATGTACAAAAATCAGTGCTTATCGGGTACTCAGATCAACAGATGTATGCATTGGTGACCAAAGTCGATGCGTATCCACAGTTCTTACCTTGGTGCAGTGGGGTAGATATCATCACGCAAAGCGAGAGCTTGCTGGAGGCGCGTTTGCATATCCATTTTAAAGGGATCCAAGCATTTTTTCATACCCGTAATACGCAACAATGCCCACATCGAATCGATATGGCTTTTGTGGATGGACCTTTTAAAAAGTTCTATGGCAGTTGGGTATTTACAGCTTTACGGGAAGATGCGTGCAAGATTGAATTTCATTTGCACTACGCTTTTTCGAGCATGATTTTTGAAAAAATAGTGGGCCCTGTTTTTGCCATCATTGCCAATACCTTTGTGGATAGTTTTGTTAAACGTGCAAATGCAATTTATGGTGGTCGACTTCAGTGATGTTGTGTATTGAAGTGTGCTTAGGGTGTGCCAAGGAGGCAAAACGGATGACGCTTAATGTGCCCCCGGGTACAACGCTTGCGCAAGCTGTGATTGGTTCTGGGTATGTAACGCAGGCAGAGCTGGCACAGCACCATTTTGGTGTTTTTGGACAACGCCGGCCTATCCATACGGTGTTAAAAGACCATGATCGTGTAGAAATTTATTTCCCACTATGGATTGATCCTAAAATGGCGCGTGCTGAGCGTGCTAAAAAGCCACCTATGCGATCCACATAAGGGGCGCGCCACGGTATGCGCATATGTGTTGTATCTCGGGTGTTATGTTCTGTTTTGTTAAACTTGTCTGAATGTGGGTTATCCGTTTTAAAAATGCACACCCTGTTTTTGGCGCCAGGGTAGTGGCAAATTTCAAAATGCGACTTAATCAAATTAAAGGAAGCAAAATGCATTTTTCTGATTTTTCTTGTCTTCGGCGTGTGGTTCTTGCTGCAGCGTTGGCATGTGCCAGTTTGGGGTATATACCAACGCTGCAGGCAGCATCGGCGAGCAATGCAGATATCCCAGACCTTGTAGAAAAGGCGGGGCCTGCTGTTGTCAATATTCGTACGATGGCCCGGGTACGTGTTCAGACTCCAGGCGCGGAAGGCGATGAAATGGCTGAACTTTTCCGTCGCTTTTTTGGAGAAGGAATACCGGGGTTTCCCATGCCGCGTGTCAATCCACCGCTACGTCGTAGTGGGCCGCCCACAGAAGAAGAACAAAATCGGGGTATTGGATCGGGTTTTATTATTTCAGCTGATGGTTTTGTAATGACCAACAGCCATGTTGTGGATGGTGCCAGTTCGATTTATGTGACCTTGTCAGATAAACGTGAATTTAAAGCGAAATTAATTGGCCTAGATAAACGTACCGATGTGGCGCTTGTCAAAATTGATGCGACGCAGTTGCAGACTTTGCCTTTAGGTGACTCTGACAAGATCCGTGTCGGTGAGTCTGTGCTTGCCATTGGTTCGCCTTTTGGTCTTGAGAATACAGTGACTTCGGGCATTATTTCCGCTAAAAGCCGTGAAACGGGTGACTATTTGCCGTTTATTCAAACAGATGTTGCGGTCAATCCCGGTAACTCAGGCGGCCCCTTAATTAATATGAAAGGCGAAGTGATTGGGATTAACTCGCAAATTTTTACGCGCAGTGGCGGGTCCATGGGCATTTCTTTTGCAATTCCTATTGATGAAGCGATGCGTGTCGTCACCCAATTAAAAGCCACCGGACGTGTAAGTCGTAGTCGTATTGGTGTAAGCATTGGTGAAGTCACTAAAGATGTGGCGGAGTCTTTGGGCTTGGGTAAAGCCCGTGGCGCCTTAGTCCGCGGCGTGGAGGCGGGTAGTCCTGCTGAACGTGCGGGTGTTGAGGCGGGCGATATTATTGTGCGTTTTAATACACGTGATATTAATAAGTCGACTGATTTGCCTCGTATTGTGGGCGAGACTAAGCCGGGCACCACTGCCATGATCAGTGTATGGCGTAAAGGTGTGCTTAAAGAGCGCAGCGTGACGGTTGTCGAGGCTGAAGACAGTAAGCAAAGCGCTGTCGGGCCAAGTGGACAAAATCATGGAGATGAAGATGAGGCATCGCCTAATGCGCTTGGTTTAGTAATTGCTGATGTACCAGAAGCACGTCAACGTGAGCTTAAAATCAAAGGGGGTGTACTTGTCCAGTTGGCTGAGGGACCTGCTGCACGGGTTGGTTTGCAGCCTGGCGATCTTATTCTGCGCATAGGGGATGTTGATATTACTTCCGCTAAACAGTTTGAGCAGATCGTGCGCGGTTTAGACAAAAATAAAGCCGCAGCGCTATTTGTTCGGCGAGGCGATGCGACGCAAGTTGTGCCCATTCGCCCAAATCGTGAAAATCGTTAAGCGATGTCTTTAGATATCACACTTTACGGTCGGAATCATTGCAGCTTGTGTGACAAGCTGTATGAAGCTGTACAGCCGTTAGCGCTTGAGTTGGGATTAACCGTGCATGTGTTTGATGTTGATCGAGAGGTTGCCCTAGCTGCGCATTTTGGACGGTTGATTCCTCTTTTGGTGCCGGGTAAGCCCGGTACGATGGCATCTCCTCTGTGCCAAACGCGCTTGGATGCGCCAGCTCAGGCAGCGTTGCGTGCCTGGGCTGCGGGTAATGCGCATGTTTCCAACTTACTTTCTAGCGGACTTTGAACTGTTTCTTGTAAAAGTCCTGCTATTTAGTAATATTGAGGCGCTTGCTGAATGTGTGCGGGTGCTGAAAGTAGTTGGTTTTTTTAGATGGCGCACACAATTCTACAATTAACGAAAAATCAAGTAAAATCGGGGTCGCGCCCACCGAGATGGGCGCAATTTAAGTGATCAGATGGACCATATTCGTAATTTTTCAATCATCGCCCATATTGATCATGGCAAGTCAACATTAGCTGATCGCATCATTCAGCTTTGTGGAGGATTGTCTGATCGTGAAATGCAAGCCCAAGTACTCGATTCGATGGATATCGAAAAAGAGCGTGGCATTACCATCAAAGCGCAAACCGCAGCATTGCGTTACAAAGCGCGCGATGGGCAAATTTATCATCTTAATTTGATTGATACCCCAGGGCACGTTGATTTCTCTTATGAGGTCAGCCGCTCCTTATCTGCGTGTGAAGGTGCATTGCTTGTCGTGGATGCGAGCCAAGGGGTAGAAGCGCAGACCGTAGCGAATTGCTATACCGCGCTGGATTTAGGCGTTGAAGTGGTGCCGGTATTAAATAAAATCGATTTGCCGCAGGCTGATCCAGAAAACGCAAAAAAAGAAATCGAGGAAGTGATTGGCGTTGATGCAACGGATGCAGTTGCCTGCTCAGCTAAAACGGGGATGGGTGTTGAGGATGTACTCGAAGCGCTGATTCGCCGTGTACCTCCGCCTAAAGGGAGTGTGGATGCACCGTTACAAGCGCTGATTATTGATTCTTGGTTTGATACTTATGTGGGCGTTGTGATGCTGGTGCGCGTAATAAATGGTCGCATTAAGCCGCGCGATAAAATTTTATTGATGGCCAATCGTTCCACGCATTTGGTTGAGCATGTAGGCGTGTTTACCCCTAAATCACAAGATCGCAATGAGCTCAGTGCCGGACAAGTCGGATTTATTATTGCCGGCATTAAAGAGCTAAAAGCCGCTAAAGTGGGCGATACAGTGACTTTGGTAGCGCAGCCGGCAGCTAAGGCTTTACCAGGGTTTAAGGAAGTAAAACCTCAGGTATTTGCCGGTCTTTATCCAATTGAAGCCAATCAATACGATGCGCTGCGCGAGTCCCTGGAAAAGCTAAAGCTGAATGATGCTTCGTTGCACTATGAGCCGGAAGTATCGCAAGCTTTGGGTTTTGGGTTTCGTTGTGGATTTTTGGGTCTCTTGCATATGGAGATCGTTCAAGAGCGGCTTGAGCGTGAATTCAATATGGATCTAATCACCACTGCGCCCACTGTGGTGTATCAAGTATTGCAGCGTGATGGTTCAACGCTTACGGTGGAAAATCCGGCAAAGATGCCCGACCCGAGCAAGATCGAAGAAATTCGTGAGCCCATTGTGACGGTTAATTTGTATATGCCGCAAGAGTACGTCGGTGCCGTGATGACGTTATGTAATGCCAAGCGGGGCATGCAAATTAATATGAGTTATCACGGGCGTCAGGTGCAACTCGCTTATGAAATTCCAATGGGCGAAATTGTTTTAGATTTTTTTGATCGACTCAAATCTATTTCGCGCGGCTATGCGTCAATGGATTATGAATTTAAAGAATATCGTGCCGCCGATGTTGTCAAAGTAGATATGATGATCAATGGCGATAAAGTGGACGCTTTATCTGTTATTGTTCATAGAAGTAATTCGCAGTATCGCGGTCGCGAGGTAGCGGCAAAAATGCGTGGCATTATTCCGCGGCAAATGTTTGATGTTGCTATTCAAGCGGCGATTGGCAGCAATATTATCGCGCGTGAAAATGTCAAGGCCTTGCGAAAAAATGTATTAGCAAAATGTTATGGCGGTGATATTTCCCGTAAAAAGAAATTGCTCGAAAAGCAAAAAGAGGGCAAAAAAAGAATGAAGCAAGTAGGCAATGTTGAGATTCCGCAAGAAGCTTTTTTAGCGATTTTGCAGGTCGAGGAAAAATAGTTTTTTCAAAAATGCTGGGTTGTTATTTGGTGCTGTTTTGTATACCGTTGATGTCGCCAATTTTTATAGGTCAATATGAATTTTGCATTAATTTTATTTATTTTGGTTGTTGTGACAGGACTTGCCTGGTTGGCGGATAAATTTATTTTTATCAAGCAGCGGCGCGTTCGCGCTGCGACTGCTATGGCGCAGTTTGATGCCCATAGCGATAGCGTTGGAGATCCATCTTCTGCACAACGTCGCGCCCACCTTGAGGCCGAATGTTTACGCCAGCCTCTGTGGCTTGAGTACTCTGCTGGGTTTTTCCCCGTGATTGTGGCGGTATTTTGTTTGCGCTCTTTTGTGGTTGAGCCGTTTAGAATTCCGTCCGGTTCCATGATGCCGACTTTATTGACAGGTGATTTTATTTTGGTCAATAAATTTACCTACGGCCTTCGCTTACCTGTCTTGAATAAAAAAATATTCGATATCAATAATCCGCAACGTGGTGATGTGATGGTTTTTCGCTATCCTAAGGATCCGTCTTTAGATTACATCAAGCGTGTTATCGGTTTACCAGGTGACACGGTCGCTTATGAAGACAAGCGGCTTACCATTAATGGTAAGCCCGTGAGTTATACCCCTTTGCCTGAATATCTTGATGAAGAGCGTTTAGCTTATTCACAGCAATTTTTAGAGCAGCTTGGCCATACATCCCATCGGATTCTTACCGATGTGGCGCGTCCTATGTATATTGCGGGTGCAAGTGATTTTCCTCTACGTGAACACTGTGTATACAGTCCATCGGGCATGCGTTGTACCGTACCTGCGGGGCATTATTTTATGCTGGGCGATAATCGCGATGGCAGCGCTGATTCACGCTACTGGGGGTTTGTGCCTGAGGCCAATATTGTAGGCCGTGCTTTTTTTATTTGGATGAATTTGAGTGATATTAAGCGGATCGGGTCGTTCCGGTGAGTCGTGGCACATTGATCTCCACTCGTGTAGTACAACCCGCCGAAGCTTTGCAGCAGCGACTGGGTTATGTATTTACACATCCTGCATTGCTTAATCAAGCATTGACCCATCGTAGCCATAGTGCGCATCATAATGAGCGGCTGGAGTTTTTAGGCGACTCAGTGCTTAATTGTTCGGTTGCTGATTTGCTTTACGGAAAATACAGCAAACTAAACGAAGGTGATTTGTCCAGAGTCCGCGCTAATCTAGTGAAGCAACAAGCTTTATTTGAAATTGCCCAGACGGTTGAGTTGTCACAATATCTGCATTTAGGAGAAGGTGAGCTCAAAAGCGGTGGTTTGCGTCGTCCTTCGATATTGGCTGATGCACTCGAAGCAATTATTGGCGCCGTGTTTATTGATGGAGGATTTGACGCCGCGTGCAAAATGATTGGCCGTTTGTATGCGCCTGTACTTGCGCATGTTGACCCTCAAACTTTGGGCAAAGACGATAAAACCTTATTGCAGGAGTATTTGCAGGCGCATAAATTTGCCTTGCCACAATACACCGTTGTTGCGACGCATGGTGCGGCACATAGCCAGCAGTTTGAGTTGGAATGTAGCGTGCCAGAGTTAGAGATAAGTGTGTGTGGTAGTGGAGCATCGCGTCGCGCTGCCGAGCAAGCTGCTGCTAATCTCGCTTTGGCAGCCGTGCGGCAGAAAGTACCTGCGTCCACTAAACGTGCGCGGGTTTCGCGTAGCAAAAAAATGCCTACGCCAGATCCGCAAATTCCTTTGAAATTAAAATCATGAGCAATGCCTTAGTAGATGATTTCCGCTGCGGCGCGATCGCGATTGTGGGTCGACCCAATGTGGGTAAATCAACGTTAATGAATGCGTTGATTGGCCAAAAATTAAGCATCACTTCTCGTAAAGCGCAGACTACCCGACATCGTATTACTGGTATTCAGACACGTACAGATGCACAGTTTATTTTTGTGGATACGCCTGGCTTTCAAACTACCCATCCTAGCCCACTGAATCGCACATTGAATCGCACGGTGACCTCGACGCTCTCGGGTGTCGATGTTGTGTTATTTGTTGTGGAAGCAGGATACTTTGGTGCAGATGATGAAAAAGTTTTGCTGCAATTGCCTCAAGATATTCCGGTGCTTTTAGTGGCGAATAAACTTGATCGTCTTGGGAGCGAGCGGCGTGCGATTGTTATGGTGCCCTTTGCGCAAGAAGTGAGTGATCGTTATCCATTTCGGGAGCTCGTGCCGATGTCGGCTAAACAGCCGAAAGATATTGAGCATTTGCTTAACGTCGTTCGCCCCTATTTGCCTATCAGCGAAGCGCACTATGCTGCGGATGAAATCACTGATCGTAGCGAGCGTTTTCATGCAGCAGAAATTTTGCGTGAAAAGATTTTTCGTTTAACGGGTGATGAGTTGCCTTATACTAGTACGGTGATCATCGATAAATTTGAACAAGTCGGTCAGTTGCGCCGTGTTTTTGCCACCATTTTGGTTGAACGCGATAACCACAAAGCAATGATGATTGGTGCAAAGGGGGCTCGACTCAAACAGATTTCTACCGATGCGCGTTTAGATATGGAAAAATTATTTCAATCACGTGTCTACTTAGAAGTTTGGATCAAAGTCAAAAGTGGTTGGGCAGATGATCAGGCGAGTCTGCGCTCTTATGGATATGAATAAGGTGCAAGGTTACTTGTGACGACTGCATTAGATTCACGTACGAGGCGACCAAGTGAGGTGACGGGGCAGCAGCGTGTCATTGAGCAGCCAGCGTATATTTTGCATCGTTACCCACATAGCGAAACAAGTTTATTAATTGATGTTTTTACGCGCCAATATGGGCGTGTGGTGCTCATCGCTAAGGGAGCGAAGCGCCCCTATTCTTTACTGCGTGGCGCATTACAAAATTTCCAACCATTGGCGTTGTCTTGGGGCGGCAAAACAGAAGTGCGTACTCTAATGCGGGCTGATTGGATGGGCGGCATGCCCCCTTTGCTTGGACAAAATCTGTTGTATGGGTTTTATCTAAATGAGCTGGTGTTGAAATTTTGTGCGCGCGAAGATCCTTATGAAAAACTCTTTGAGCATTATGTGCGTACCTTGACACATCTTGCTCATGATGAGCCACCTGAACCTGTACTGCGCCGTTTTGAACATGCTTTACTTGTGGAGACGGGGCATGCTGCGGCGCTAGACTGGTGTGTGGTAAGCCAATCACGTGTCCACGCTGACCGAGATTATGTGTACGATCCCAATCGGGGTATTTGTCCCCTGGATTGCACCGATACAGGCGTGTGGCCCAGTATGCGTGGCCAATGTTTGATTGATATTGCGAACGATGATTATCGCCATCCGCTCACAGCCATGCAAAGCAAACGATTAATGCGATTTTTACTTCATCATCACTTACAGGGTAGTACGCTTGCAACGCGTAAAGTTTTAATGGAATTGCAACAACTATGAGTAGTGTGATCATTGCAATGATAAAAGGTATGTTGATTGTAGAGATCACGCAGATAAGTTGCGTGAGGTTATTACGAAAGGATTGTTGTTATGTGGCCGATGCGACCTATCATGATTGACCTTGGGGTCAACATTGATCATGTGGCGACTTTGCGTAATGCGCGGCGTGCCACTTATCCTGACCCTATCGCAGCAGCGTTGTTGGCGGAAGAGGCGGGTGCGGATTTAATTACTTTGCATTTGCGCGAAGATCGTCGACATATTGTGGATGCGGACGTGTGGGCGCTGCGGCCTAAGTTGCACACACGTATGAATTTAGAGTGCGGATTAACACCCGAGATGTTGGATATTGCGCGTGCGATACAACCTCATGATGTCTGCTTAGTGCCAGAGCGACGTGCTGAAGTAACCACAGAAGGCGGACTCGATGTGATCCAGCAGTTTTCTCAGGTGCAGGCAGCGTGTCGTTCTTTACAAGATGCTGGCATTCGTGTGTCTTTATTTATTAATCCAGAAGAAGATCAAATTCTCGCTGCAGCGCAGACGGGTGCGCAAGCGATTGAATTACATACCGGACATTATGCGAATGCTGTTGATGAGAGGGTGCGTGCACAAGAAGTCGCGCGTATTGCTCAAAGTGTTGCGGTAGCGTTGCGCCAGGGATTACGTGTAAATGCAGGTCATGGCTTGCATTACGAGAATGTCCAGAAGATTGCTGCATTACCTGGGATTGCTGAGCTCAATATTGGTCATGCGATTGTCGCGCATGCAGTATTTGTCGGATGGCAAGTAGCGATACGCGAAATGAAAGCGCTGATTGTGCAAGCGCGTTTACATGGCGATGAAATAAACTGATCTTTGGCATTGTATAGCTATCGCGCAAATGAGCGAGATTGCTGCTGTCGTTGAAAAAAGCGGGAGATATTTGGGTGAAAATTTTTTGGGACTACAAGACCCATTGCCAGATCACATACGTTATGTGTATTACTCGCAGCCCGGTTTGGCTTATCTAGCGACCGTTTTTCTGTTAAGAAAGCGCGTGTCGCAGACGGAACGGGGCTGCGTTAGTCGATGACAGGGTGTTGTACATGTTGAATGTGGTTGAGGGCAAGCTGTCCTTGTATTGTTCGGTGTGCGATAGGATGGATTGCCCAAGGTCTTATTACTTGAATACTTTAGTGATTGCTCAATATAAGTATGTTATTGCCTAGAGCGTGGCCTCTTGTCTTAAACTTTAATTTGCGATGAGTAAGTGGATACGCGGTGGATTGTAAAAAGAGCTTGCTGCTGTTTTATCGTTGTCGGGGTTAGATATTTTTTTAATAGAAGAAGCAGCATAAAATTGCACGATAACAGACTAAAACTATTTTTATGATGACAAACTTTGGCCCGATTATTCTTGATGTTGAAGGACTTATCTTAAATGCACAGGATCGGCGCCGTATCGCACATCCATTGACCGGTGGCGTCATTTTATTTGCGCGTAATTTTTCTACGCGCGATCAACTATTGGCGTTGACACAAGCGATTCGTGCGGTGCGCAGCGATATTTTGATTTGTATTGACCATGAAGGCGGACGCGTTCAGCGTGCAAAGAGCGATGGTTTTACGCATCTGCCGGCGATGGGTTCATTAGGGGAGCGATGGAATCACGATCCGATGGGCGCAGTCCAATTAGCGATGGCGTGTGGCTATGTGTTGGCAGCGGAGTTGCGTGCGTGTGGTGTCGATTTTAGTTTCACACCTGTATTGGATTTGGATTATGGACACAGTCGTGTGATTGGTGATCGCGCCTTTCATTCAGATGCGCGCGTGGTAAGTATCTTGGCATTAGCATTAAGCCAGGGTTTGCGGTTAGCCGGTATGCATAATTGCGGTAAACATTTCCCTGGGCATGGTTATGCTAGTGCTGATTCGCATGTGGCGTTGCCTGTAGATGAGCGCAGCTTAGAAGAAATTTTATCCCACGATATATTGCCTTACCGCACACTCGGTCTGAGTTTGTCGGCCGTCATGCCGGCGCATATTGTTTATCCAAAAATAGATGATCAACCAGCAGGATTTTCTCGTTATTGGTTACAGACCATTTTGCGTGAGCAACTTCATTTTGATGGCGTGATTTTTAGTGATGATTTAGCAATGGAAGGTGCGTCAGTCGCAGGCGATGTGGTCGAGGCAGCTCACGCTGCTTTGCGGGCAGGCTGCGATATGGTGTTGATTTGTAATCATCCCGATAAAGCAGATACTTTGCTGGATAAATTAATTGTGCCGGCTCATTTTTCATCAACGTCATGTCGACGTATTGCTCAATTATTTCCAAGCAGTCCATTCTCTGATTGGACGCATATGCTGTCTTTGCCTAGCTATATTGCTGCGAAAAATTTGCTTGCCTAATGTACTGTGCATTGACAGTAAAAATAAGTAGGCCAAATTTTTTTAAGTGAGCGTTGCTTGCGTTACGCTAAGTGAATATACAGTGTGTTTAGCATGGGCCCCGCGCTTGTTCTTGTGCGGGGCTTTTACTTTTGTGCAATCGTTTTAATAAGTGACCCCTTTGCGCTTACGGAAAGGGGTGAGATATGGTTATTGATACGTGACCGTAAAGTCAGCAGAAGCCGCTGCTGAGCCAGGTGTGACGACATGCGATGTAGATACGTAACGTGCACCGAAGGTTAAGGTATTCACGCTTTTCCCCGATTGTAGTCGGGTGGAGGTGGATGCATCTGTTTGACCCGCACGTAGCGCGAGCCTTTGTTGACTGTTTGAGTCAACTAACTCAATACCAACGCCTTGTGCGTTGCCATTTACCTGCAATATCTCAGGATTATCTGTGTGAGGTGTGCCACTAAAGCTGATGCTGGCAGCACGTGCTGCACTTGGACAATTTGAAAGCTGAATGTTGAAAGACGTAGTTTGGCTTGTGTCGCCTATTTTTTTAAATGCCGTTGTTTGTGCGTCTCCTAGGGTAACGGTTGATTCTGTATTGACTTGACATGCAGGGTCGACAATTTGCCCAATAAAGTTGATGCGACCATCAAAAGCATAAACACTTAAGCTCATCAAACTGCTAGACAGGGAAACGATAGCGATTGTTAAAAAAGAGCGAGAGGATTTCATATGGCTTCCTATGATGGGTATCGGTAGCGAGAGCAACCGGGCGGCTGCTGTTATGCAATTTGTCACAAATTAAAAAAAGCGACAAAAATTGTCAATTATTCGTTTGAGTATTTTTAACATTTCAATAGATCATTTTTTTTCCAAAAATTGCCAAAAAATACTGATCATTTTTCTTATACATCACTGATTTAAAAGGAATTTTTTGTTTTATTGAAAGTGAAAAAAGCGCTCACTCTCGATTTTGGCTATTGGGGAAAGTACGTAGTGTTTACTATTTTTTTCTTATTTAAAAAGCTATTCGATACTATTTTTATAGCTAAAACATGAAAAATAAATAGCCTTATTTGTTTTTTGAACTTTTTCTATTTGCATTTCACATATAGCGAGTCTGTGATTCCCCCCTTTTTGGATAGGGTGGGGCGGCCGTTTTAATGAATCTTGAATGGGGTAAATGATCGTAGTTATTTTTTAGGACAGCGAAAATGTGGATGCCGATGGGGGGTAAGCGAGCCTTATTTTTGAAACAAATAAAAGAAAGCAAGTACGAAACACGTTATCAACGACGTAAAGACAAAGATTATTTCGCTTCACAACAGCTTCTCAATGCTTTAGAAAAAACGCGCATTGGTATGCCAACGATGATGGGACCCAGTAAGCAATCGATGGTTTATCCCTGGCATGAGGATGAGGAGTATGCGCAGGTAAAAAAGGCGATCGATAAGACGCAACACGCGTCTCAAAAAATACAGGAAGAAGGTTTACTGACCTGTCCATCGGTAAAAAAGATGTATCCATGGCAACAGTTTTTGCTGCTCTCTGCGATCTCTTCAGTCATCACGACGAAACCTGAGCACGAGTCCGTGATCCATAAACGACTTGCTGAAAAAATGATGCGTGCTGCTAATGAAGCATGGCTTAAAGAGCGCGCGCAGTCTCGTGAGACACGCGCTACGTATATGAAGAGCCGTTTTTCTAAGGATTCTCAATCGACGCATGGGGAAGTTGCGCGAACTGATGGGATAAGTGTAGAAAAAAATAGCGTGGTATTGGGAGAGACGATTGTGCATGACGATATTGCGCAGGTACCTAATAGCACAGGCTATAAGATGAGTGATGACCATTCTCTAGCAAGTAACTTACCTCAAAGGGGGGGGTATGAGCGAGCTGTATTGACAGAGTTTGGTCAACCGCTTGCCTTAGTAAAAAATCCTTTGACCGCGTTACACACCAATACATCAACATTTTTTCTTGCGCAGAGGGGGGATTTATCTGCGCGTAGAGCAAAGCGGCAATTCGATACCTTGATAAGTGAGGAACAGTTTTTGTTGCATGCCCACACGATGTCTTTTCGTTCTAGGGAGATTTTTTTTTAAATAAGGTGAGTATTGGTTTACGCCAACTGGCACTTTCTCCAGCAGAAGATACCCATGCATCAAAGATTTTGCACTATGGTTTACTTAACTACACGGGCATGCAGATAAAGGGGTTGTTGCAAGAGTTGGAAGGGCGCCCTTTTTCAGTACATGCGAGCGCTTTATTAGCACAAGTGGATTTATTGCGTAGCGCATATGAAACGGTTGTGCCGAAAAAATTACATATGGTGTGGATCGGTGGACTGGGGGGCATACAGCTTGAATATATGCGCAATATCGTGCAAAACGCACAGGAAAATAGTTATCACACAACATTGTGGTATGACCCTGAGATTACGTTAGCCCGTACTTTGGGAGAAAAAATACGTGCGTTTTGCGTAGCGCAACATCGCGATTTACTCAACCAAGAGATAGCGCCAAGTTTTCTTGATAAAACAAGATCGATAGATCAAAAGGGAGAAGCGCTGGGTCATATTTTGACCTTGCAAAACTTAGCTTACACCGACATACAAAATGCGATGGCTTTGGGTCAGACGTTTGATGAGGCTGCGATTCAATTTATGGTGAGTCGCTTAGCTGTAGATGAGCCTGCATTGCGGCTTGAACGTGATCAGCATCTTGAGAGTTATCAACGTACCGTGGCCGTGATTCAGGATACGTTGGCTTCTTATGGCGAGGAAAGAGCTAACGCTTTTTCTTTAAAAAAAATTACCGCAGATGTATTTGCATCTTCGGGGACGTCCGCTCATGTCACGCAGCAACGCTGGCAAAATTATTTACTGGAATTAGGCTTGCGTAACAACCCTGCCGCCGCTTCTGATTTGGTGAGAGCAAGTGTGCTGTATCAGCATGGGGGAGTGTATTGCGATAGCGATATATTGCCTAATTTGCGGAAAGATATTTTTAGTCATGTAGATGCTCGCTTGCGTACTTATATAGAAATGCATTATGACGAAGTGGATTGGTCAAGAGCCAGGGGCAATGCAAAATATCAAGCAGTACTTGAGCAGATGACCTCACAGTTTCCTTCGCGTGAAGAAAGTCTGGATCATTATGATGACTGCTTAGATGATATTGCACAGAGAGATGCAGATTTAGCTTCTTCTTTACGCTTAGCAGCGAAAGTATATTTTGATACGCATACGGATCGTTTGCCCGGTGTACGTTTTTTTGAGCCACTTGACGCCATCGCTGTTGGGCCTTTTAAATTTGGTGTGGCAGTGGAAGATAGGCGCTTTGATTTTTGGAGTCGAAATAACAATGTATTGGCTGCGCAGCCTGGCAGTGATGTATTGCGTTATTTTGTTGAGAAGTTGGATGATATTTACGCGATGCTGCGTGATACCAATAATATTCAACATCCTAATTTGTCTAACCATTTGAATGATCTAAAACGGCATACTCGTTCTAAAGATATACAAGAGGTAGTTGAACGTTCAATTTGGCGCGCCGGACAAGGATTACCTGAGATCAATCCAGGGGTAAAAACTTATTTACCCAAGTTGCCTGCGTTTCGTTTAGATGGCCTTTATCTTGATTCAAGAGCAACAATATTTGCTTCTGGGCCTGTTGCGATACGTATTGCAATGAATGATTACAGTGCAGTGCATGTGGGTCAACAACGGTGCGCTGATATTAAAAATGCACTCGGGTTGCATGGTGAGTTTGATAATGAAGCGAGTTCTTTGCACATTAATTTAGAGGGACAATGGTCTGAAGAGGCGATGAAATCGAGTTGGCTAATCGATGGTTTAGCACCTTCTTATTTTCCAGCGAGCTCGACAAATTACGATGTTACGATCATCGTGCAGCTCGATAATCAAGTTGAGACAGCACGGGCAGCTCGCTTTCTCAATAACAAACACTATGACAAAGTTATTTGGATTGATGCAGAGAAAGAGGGGACATCTGATTCTGCTTTTAAGTTGGAGTGTATTAATAGTGTGAGTAGTATTCCGAATGGGCAGGAAGCAAAGATTCGTGTTGCCCTATTAGGGCATAGCAGTGTCGTTGGTGAACAGACAAAATTATCAGGATTTAGTGCACGTGATGTGGCTAAATTATTGCCTTCTTTAGCAAGATATATTCAATGGGAGCTAGATTATCATTCGCCGCTAATACGTTCTGTAGAACGCATTAGTTTAGTTGGCTGTGATTTGGCGGGTGATGTGCAAGGTGAGGTGGGTACGATAGAAGCGGGTTTTGTTGCTGATCTGTTTTCAAACTGCCGTGCAGAGTCATTTCATGTGCATGACATTACCGCGCGTAAAGGGGCGGTGTTTGTGCAAGCGGATGGGAAAAAAATGGTACGGCACACAGGTGATTTAGGTGAGCCGACCTGGTTGCATGGGGCAGGCAGTGCGACAAAATATATTTTTACGCAAGATGCCCAGAGTGTGGTGTATTACCGTTTTGGTGAAAACCATATCGAAGGTCCTCTTAGCTACTTAACACAACCACTTGGAAGTGCCGGACCACTTGGATGGGGAGAAGGTGTTCATCAAAAGATCGCAACGCATTTAGTTCAACGCCTCTCTCAAGCGATCACTAAAGAAAAAATTGCGCATCAATTTGATCATAACTGGGTACCGTTACTGAGTATGATCAAAGAAGAGGGTGATGTCAGTGAGATGACTTGGCTGCGCAAGGATGCACCGAGTGTGTCCAGACGGGTACCCGTTGAAGACCCTATATTTGTGCAGACAAAAAATTATCTTGATCAGCAGCTCTCTTCGCTAAAAAAGAGTCACGCCTTTATCGATGATGAGCTCTTAATGCGCGAACAAACCCCTACCGATTTATCAACCGATGCGCAGACCCAGTCTGCAAAAATTAGCCCTTTAGAGCATGCGGCTAATGCTATTTTGGCGATTCATACGCTTATCACCACAGCGAGCGATGCCTCAGAAGATGATGAATCCAATTTAGGTTTGGCATTGAAGTTGCATGGTTACCTTACCGCGATGCAAGCAACAGAAACTTTAGCAAATCAAGGTTTAGAAACAAGTCAAAAGCTAACGCATTTATTACTCAGCGATGAAAACATCGCGCTTAAAGCGCTAACAGGTGCTACGAAATTTGGTAATGCTGTGGGCCATGTGGTGGGTCCTATTTTTAATGTTGCAAATTTAGGTTTTGATATTACCGAAGTAGCAATGGCACAAGGCACGGAGCAAGCTGCTCAGCTTGATACTCAACTGGGTTTTGATGTGGCGATGACAGCGACTTGGGTGGCGGGGCTTACGGCGAGTACATTGGGTTTTGATGCTGCGGCCGCTGCCGCCGGACCGATTGGCTGGGCTTTGTTAGGTGTAAATATGTTGGTTATGATGGTCCTAAATGATATAGAAGCGATCAAACATGCGCGCGAGCAGCGAGCAGCAGTGAATCAGTATGTTGATGACATGGTGGTTAATTATCGAGATGGGGGTACGCGTTTTGATCAACAAAATCGGGTATTGACCACGTTACCTTATGTGATTGTGACGCGACTTGATTTGGTCCAAGGTGATGTCATATTAGATAGCGCAACATTATGTTTTCGAGATGGCTTAGATTTGGAACAAAGAGGTGTAAGCGATTTGGTATTAGATAATGTGTTCTATGTTCCCATCCCTGTATTAGATCAATCACGTGATGGCATACAGTTGTCTGCCAAATTGCAGTTGCCGAGTTCATCTACATTGGTTGAGGAAGCGTTGAATCAGACGCGTATTGTGGTGTTACCCATAACGCCTAAGATACGTTTTGCGTATAGCACAGAAGCGGAAGATACAGAGGCCGATGATTACAGTTCTCGTTTGGCAAGTTGGGCCTTCCCTAACTGGCGTGAATATGGAGAACGACTTGATGCTGTAGTGTATGGCCC
>JADYYQ010000021.1 GCA_020853585.1 Ottowia sp. | reverse complement strand
TACGTCAGCAATACACTGCGACACAATAAATTATTTAATATTGAAGCCTACCCTAAGCAGCCTACTTGCCTTTACTCTTGTTGAGACAATCAATTTTTTGCTCTTAAATAAGTTAAGTCGGCCCCATAGTCCCTGCGCTTTTCCACAGCGAACGAATGGCCGCAATGCCATAAGCACCGGCTTTGCGGGCTTCGTCCAACATATCGGGGGTTATTCCTCCCAAAGCATAGACAGGTATTGTGCTTAACGCAGCAAGTTCGCGAAACCGTGACCAACCCAACGGAGCCGCAACGGTATGAGTAGCAGTTGGTAATACGGGCGATAAGGTTAATAAGTTCGCACCTAGCTGATTTGCGTGATGTACCTGATGCGTGTCATGGCAAGCAATCGACACTAATAGCTCTGCCGGTAACGGCCTAGCTTCGTACATCATTTGATTGGTGCTAGTGAGGTGTACGCCATCGGCTTCTAAGCTCTGCACCAAATTGATAGGCGCATTTAATAACAGTCGGGCATTGTAGTGCCGACAACAAACCAGCGCTTCCTTAGCCAGTTGGGCGTATTGCTCCGGTGTCAGGGTCTTAGCGCGTAATTGCACTAAGCGAATACCGGCTGCTAAGGTATGTTCCAAGTGCACGATAAAGCTGCTTAAAGGTTGGTTAGACAAGGGCTCGGGGGTTACCAAATAGATCCGCGGCAACTCAATTAATTTGGTAAACATAAATATTGCGATTTTTATAAATTTAAATATGGGGTATGTCGTGCGTTGTCTGCCGCGTGATCAGATATGCGTGTTGATTTGTAAAGGAAAAACTGTGTAAGCAAAACACATAGCAAAGTAATGGTGAGTGTCGTATGGATGTTCTGAAAAATCTAATTTCGGGATAAGCGTGGCAAAAACAAGTTGGGGGCGACGCAAAAATTCAAGACAATTTGGTTTGCAGACTAAATCGACTGAAAAGAACAAGGCCCTTATGGATAATCTTACCGAGCTCAGATTGAAAAAGCACCAGCATCCAAATATGACCTTATTTTTCAAACAACTTTCCGCATAATCTAAGCCATCTTTAGTTAAAAAACATGACATCATAATCAACATCGTAAGCGCCCTCGGCGGGGGGTATCGTGTCTGTTGGATAGCATGCCTAAAAATAATAAGCGTTCGCTTTCGCTGAAAAGTAAGGGAAGAACTGTTATCGAAGTACGCTTATAAAACAGCCAGTCGGTAAAGTTAAATGTGTAAAAAAATCACGTTGCTTGATAACGAAATCGGTTTACTACCAAACTAAGCATTAATCGGGTGGCGATATAGCTGCGCATAAGCTCGACAAGTACGGGCTTTTTTATTTCTACTTCTTGTCTTTGTCCCAAGTAGTGGAGACGTAGCAGCTAATCGAGAACCCTAAAAAATTTCTTAGAAACCGCCTTCAAACAGAGAGGGGCTTGCACATCTTTGTATCGATTAGGCCAACCTGGATAAATCATGACGACCTCTACTTTACCCACAGTCACCGCACCGCGCATCGACCGACCACTGCCCTTGGCTTCGCATATTCCTACTTTTCGCCCGATATTGCCCAATGTCTCTGCCAATCGGGGCCAATTCACTAATTTGATTCAGCTTTACCAAAGCGTGAAAACATTAGAGCAACAACTCGCCCCACTGGCTGCCAATATCAACTGCATTTTGAGCCAGTTAAACCCGACTGAGCAAGTTGTGTTTACCCACGAAATTCAGATGTTCAAAATATTGCAGCAACTTGCTGCCAATGCAAAAGAAAATGCCGACCGCAAATTTAACGAGCAAGTCAGCGCACTACAAGCATGGAATATCTATAACGATACAAGATACAAAACAGAGGCGCAAAAACTAGATGCCCTCAACACCATGCTATCGATGTTAGAGGTCGATAACATTCGCCAAAACTGGGAAAATGAATATGGCTGTGCCCGGCGTCAAGAAATGGACAGTAAACAAAAGTTGGTAGATGCCTACCGCCATCTACTGCCTACTTTCAATGTCACATATCTACCTAAATTTTACCGAGACTTCGCCCTCTTTCCTGCTCGTAGTCGTGAGCTGGCAAGCTTGGCACTACAACAGATCGGTGCGCGTAATCTATATGACGGTTTTCTCGACAATAAGGTAGAAATCTTGATCAACGCACCTGCGCGCGATCGCTTAAGCGCACAGTTGGGCCATGTTTCGATCAATATCGGTGGCGTGATTTATAGTCGAGCACCCACGGTTTGGGATATTCGTAGCAAAGAGAATTATCTAGGGACACAACAAGGTATGCGCAACACAATAGGTTATGTGATGCAATTGGATGAAGCGGGCAAATGCAGACTGTTTCAATCGGTGCTCAGTCACATCGTCCAGGACAAGCAATATAATGTCCTCGACCATCGCTGCACCCAAGAGATTATCTCTGCCTTTGCCGATCTCAACATCGATATCGTTGATCCGCGCACGCCAATCACTGAGGTTTTTTCTCCAACGAATATGGATAATTTTCTAAAACATGCTCAGCAAGTCATTCAGACTAATTTTTATCCAAAGCAATAAGTAGCGTCGCCGCGGGGTGATGCCGAGTACAGTAGGCCAAAGGCTCATCATATCCAAAGGTCCTCCAGCGCACTAAGCTGTTCACCTACATTTGATAGTGAGGTGTACTGTCAATAACGGACACTCGCATTTCAAAAAACTACTTAAGCTGCATGAAATTTTTTAGTAAATGCAGCGGGAGACAAGTAACCTAATCTTGAATGTCTCCGCTGCCGGTTATAG
>JADYYQ010000020.1 GCA_020853585.1 Ottowia sp. | reverse complement strand
CTATAACCGGCAGCGGAGACATTCAAGATTAGGTTACTTGTCTCCCGCTGCATTTACTAAAAAATTTCATGCAGCTTAAGTAGTTTTTTGAAATGCGAGTGTCCGTTATTGACAGTACACCTCATACAGATTGGCTACCTTGGATAACGTTGCGTGCGGGAAATACACGGACATGGAATCCACCGACGGTAGGTGAACAAGTACTGATTGTCTCTTTAAGTGGAGAGTTGACTACCGGGTTGGTATTGTTTGGGATTAATAGCAATGTCTATCCCCCACCCAGCCATAGTTCAGAGGAAACCGTCACCCTCTATCCTGATGGCGCAAAGATAAGCTACAACCATGCAAGTGGCTTATTAAAAGCATCGGGTATTCAATCAGCCACGGTGCAAGCATCGAAGCAAGTCATCATTGATTGCGCTGAAACGACCGCTAGCGGGAATGTCACCATTGACGGCACTTTAACTGTTAAAGGTTTATTGGCTTACCAATCCGGTATGGTGGGCCGCAGCGCTTCAGATAGCCCTACAGGTACTGCGACTGTGATCCATGGCTCGATTATTCAACAAGGTGGTCAACTTATTTCCAACGGCGTTGTGCTTGATCAACATACACATGACGGGGTAGAAGCAGGTAATGCTCAGACAGGTTTACCCAAATGAGTCTAGGCATGAACGCATCAACAGGTCAGCAGCTAGATGGCTTGGCACATATCCGTCAATCAATACGGGATATCTTAACGACCCCGCTCGGTAGCCGTATCATGCGACGCGATTATGGTTCGTTATTGCCAGAATTGATTGATCAACCACTGGTAGGTGCCACTTTATTACGTGCTCTTGCTGCTACTGCTATGGCATTAATCAAATGGGAACCCCGCATTTATATTAAACAGCTACATTTTTATACAACTGCAAGCAATCAATTAGCTATTCATCTCGAAGGTGAGTGTCTTGATAACTCGGGTTTGGCAACAGCGGATTCTGCCATTGCATTTAAACCAGCGAGCTTAGATATCACTCTTAAAGGTGGAAAAGTATGAGCGGCACTTTGGATATGTCGCAACTGCCTGCTCCGAATATTCTCGAAGAGCTTGATTTTGAAAGCATCTTGGCAACACGCAAAGCTCGTTTGATTAGTTTGTTTCCTCTTGAGAAACAATCAGCTATTGCCGCTACTTTGAGCCTAGAGTCAGAACCATTAGTTAAGCTGTTACAAGAAAATGCTTACGAGGTATTGATATTACGGCAGAGGATTAACGAAGCCGCGCGTGCAACGATGTTGGCATTTTCCTCAGATACCGATTTAGATCACATTGCCGCCAATTATGGGGTGCGCCGTTTGATGATCCAGCCTGCTAATCCGGAGAGCCTGCCTCCTACCGCTGCGGTGATGGAGAGTGATGCCGCATTACGTGAACGTGCACAACAAGCTTTTGAAGGTCTTTCCGTTGCAGGGCCTCGTGCAGCTTATGTATTTCATGCACGTTCAGCAGACGGGCGTGTCGCGGATGCAAGTGCAATTAGTCCTAAGCCTTGTGAAGTGACCGTCACAGTATTAGCGATACAAGGAGACGGTACTGCTCCCAACGATCTATTAAATGCGGTTTCCACTGCTTTAAATGATGAAAATGTACGACCCGTTGCTGATAATGTGACAGTGCAATCTGCTGTTATTCATCCTTACAGCATAGTGGCGACTTTGTTTATTTTTTCAGGGCCAGAAGCTGAGCCAGTGATCGCCGCGGCTAAAGTGCAGCTCAATCATTATGTCGCAACCCAGAGACGCTTAGGTCGCGACATCCGCCGCTCTGCTATTTTTTCTGCTTTACATGTACCGGGGGTACAGCGCGTTGACTTGAGTGAACCCGCGGTGGATGTCGTGCTTGGGCCTACTGAAGCAGCTTATTGTGTCAGTACCCAATTAAGTATCGGGGGTTCAGATGAATGAGCTCACGCAAATACGTCAAGTGCTGCCACCCAACACCACGCCATTAGAGCGCATTGCAGCACAAGCCTTGGGTGAACTCAGCGACCTACCTATTCCGATCCGCACGTTAGGAAATGCTAAGCAATGCCCATTAACGATCTTGCCTTATTTGGCGTGGGCGCACTCGGTCGATCACTGGGATACCGACTGGCCAGAGCAGACTAAGCGGGCTGTGACACGAGATGCTTTTTTTGTTCATCAGAAAAAAGGCACTATCAGTGCTTTACGTCGTGCTGTCGCACCATTTGGATTTTTACTGCATATCAAAGAGTGGTGGCAAACCCTCCCACCACAAGTTGCTGGCACCTTTTCTCTGGAGATCGGTGTTATAGACCAAGGGCTAAGTCATAGCTCTTATGCTGAATTGGTGCGCGTGATTGATGATGCAAAACCAATCTCTCGGCATTTAATAGGATTAACGATTTCTCTTGAAGTCGCCGGTTCTCTGAATGCAGCGATTCGGTGTTATGAGGGAGATACGATGACCATTTATTCTTTGCCACCGGGGCCTGTACATATTTCTATTCCTATCAATACACAGAGTGGCATTCATACGATTGACACCTTGGCTGTTTTTAATTACCCACTCCCCCATTTATCATGAGCCAGAACTATTTTGCGATGTTGACTGAAATCGGCGAAAACAAATTTGCGCAAGCGACCGCTTCAGGAAAAACTTTAAATTTAAGCGAGATCGGTGTGGGCGATGGTGGTGGTCAAAGCCCCATTCCTGACCGAACGCAAACTAAGCTGATCAATGAGGTAAGACGTAAACCCCTTAACCAACTTAAGATTGATCCACAATATCCAGATCAAATTATTGCCGAGCAAGTTATCCCAGAATCAGAAGGAGGATGGTGGATACGGGAAATTGGTTTATACGATAGCGAAGGTGATTTATGTGCTGTGGCGAATGCTCCCCCGACTTATAAACCCATCCTCAGCGAAGGTTCAGGAAGAATCCAAGTCATCCGCATGCTCTTGCGTGTCAACAGCGCTGACAATGTGGCTTTGATGGTTGATCCCTCGGTGGTCATGGCCACACAGAATTTTGTTCACCATGAAATCAAAAAAGCAATCGATGCCCTTGATTTTAAAAATAGCGTACGTGTGGCTAGTACAAAGCCTATAACGCTGTCAGGGCTACAGAAAGTAGATAGCATTATGCTGGCCCCAGGAGATCGTATCCTCGTCACAGCGCAAAATGATGCCACGCACAATGGCCTCTATATTGTTAACGAAAAAGCATGGGTACGCGCAGAAGATGCTAATGAGATAAACGAAATCAATACGCAACTGATGGTGCTTGTTGAAGAGGGAAAACAGGAAGCATCAACGCTTTGGCAACTTAATACCCCGCAACCAATTATTCTTGATAAAACACCCTTAACCTTTGAAAAAATAGGGGGAGAAACAGGTGTTCTGCCTGGAACGTATAGCAGAATTACAGTCGATAAATTGGGTAAAGTGATTGCAGGTAGCAATGCAAACACATTAGCCGGTTACGGTATTAGCGATGCTGCGCCCCTGCACAATCCTGTTTTTAGCGGTGCGCCGCAGACACCCACACCGCCGATAGGTGACAACAGCTTACGCCTGGCTACTACTGCTTTTGTGCAACAGGTAGTAGATGCGGCTGTCAAAAAAGCCACTCCCCGAGGAATCATTAGCGTGTGGTGTGGGACAGCAAATGACATACCACCTGATTGGGCGCTATGCGATGGCACCCGAGATACGCCGGATCTACGCGACCGTTTTATTGTGGGAGCAGGAGGTGGCTACGCTGTTGCAAGCACAGGTGGTGCTGCACTTGTGGCCCTGAGCGAAGCACAATTGCCTTCTCATATACATACCGCTTGGACTGATGCTCAAGGTAATCACCAACATACTGGGAATACCGATGCCCAAGGCCATCACCAGCATAGTTATAGTGGTCATGTGAAAGCAGTGCCTTTTGCCTATGCGGGAGGAGGTGGTAATCCTGGCGTGGGGATGCCATCAAATAGTGCTGGCGTCACTGATGCAACTGGGCAGCATAATCATAGCTTCACAACTTCGGAGACTGGACAACATACTCATGCCATCGGCATTAATGCTACGGGCAATGGTCATGCACATGAGAACCGCCCGCCTTACTATGCGCTGTGTTTTATTATGAAGCTGTAAATAAAACACCCCGGAAGTTTTAACTGAATAAAAGAGGGCTATATAAGTAATATTTATGTGAGCCCCGTACGCGCGCAACTAAATAATCATTAATCTCGAAAAGATATTCTTATAGAATGTTTTCTATAGAAAAATTATTCGCTCTACTAAGGAGTAGCTCTCATGAGTAATCAACTACAAGAGTGGGAGGTTTTTAATAAGTGGGTAAATGAACATCCCAAGATCAAACTTGCTGTTCAATTACCTCATCTAAACCGTTTGAATGCGAGATTTCGGTTAGCTAATTCCGAGGTAGAGGTTAAAGGTTATAGGCCTGACACAGGGAAAGGATATAGCGCTTTACTTAAGATTGGGTTGGTATGGGCTGCATTTGAGTTTTTCCTGAAAATGTTTAAGCTAAAACAAAGGGATGCAGGTGATTTAATAGAGGAATCAGAAGCATTCGATATACAGAAAAACATTCGTACTTTAGATGCTGATGATAAATTTTATTTTTTTATTAAAAGCAATGTTAACTCTACGCATAAAGAGGAGTTAACAAACTATTTGAATAATGATCCTTGTAATATTGTTTATTTAGCTTCGGCAATACGACATGCTTTTGTACATGGCAAGCTTACTCCGAACGTAGATGGAGCTAACCCCGACGCAGTAAGTAAGATATGCAATATGCTATCAAGCACTTTACTGAAAATGATTGATGACAGATTTTCCAAGTTTGTCTTTAACTTACCCGGGCTTAAGTAATTCAACAATTTAAAGGGTTGTTGTCTTTTCCAGATATACAACAAGCAATAAATGACAACGATGTATTAACTCATCATCCTGTAGTGGATTAACTACTTACAGGAGAATGCATGAGCGACTACCACCACGGCGTGCGTGTCATTGAAATTAATGAGGGGACACGCCCTATCCGTACGGTTAATACTGCCGTGGTCGGTGTTGTTTGTACAGCTGATGATGCCGAGGCCACCACCTTTCCACTCGATACCCCGGTCTTATTAACGCATCTTCCTACTGCTATTGGTAAAGCCGGAAAAAGCGGAACACTCGCGGCCACTTTAGATGCGATCTGTGATCAAGCAAATGCACTAACGGTCGTTGTTCGTGTTAAAGAAGGTGCCAGCGAGGAAGAAAGAAATAGCGCAGTGATCGGCGGCACCGATGCGAATGGTCGATTTACCGGCATGAAAGCCTTGCTTGCTGCGCAGAATAGATTGCGTGTAAAGCCGCGCATTTTGGCTGCACCAGGTCTTGATACGCTCGCTGTGGCAACAGAATTAGCGAGTATCGCTGCCAAGCTACGCGCTTTTGCTTATGTCAGTGCCTATGGTTGTACGACAAAAGAAGAAGCGACAACGTATCGGCATAACTTTGGCCAGAGAGAGATCATGGTGATCTGGCCTGACTTTATTAGCTGGGATACGGTTAAAAATAAAGAAGCAGTGAGCTGGGCCACTGCACGTGCGGTGGGCTTACGCGCCAAAATTGATCAAGACACAGGGTGGCACAAGTCTTTATCGAATATTCCAGTAACAGGCGTTATGGGTATTAATCGCGATGTGTTTTGGGATTTGCAAGACCCAAACACAGACGCAGGTTATTTAAACAGCCATGAAGTAAGCACGCTCATCAATAGCAATGGCTTTCGCTTTTGGGGATCACGTACCTGTGCAGCTGATCCACTTTTTGCTTTTGAAAACTACACACGCACTGCGCAAGTGTTGGCTGATACGATGGCTGAAGCGCATCTCTGGGCGGTTGATAAACCCATGCACCCCTCTCTTGTCAAAGATATTATCAATGGCCTCAATGCCAAATTTCGCGAACTTATTGGTAATGGCTATTTATTAGGCGGATACGCTTGGTTTGATGCGCACATTAATGACGAAGCGGTTCTCAAAGCGGGCAAGCTCTATATCGATTATGACTATACGCCCGTGCCTCCATTAGAAAACTTATTACTACGTCAGCGTATTACTGATCGTTACTTAATGGAGTTTTCTAAAAGTATTAGCGCCTAGGCAATCGACAGTAATGGATACCGTTTCTTGCAACTTTGATGCGCACAGTATCGGCACGGGCGTTAGCCGAGATGATCATATTGCGACCGTTTTTACCATCATCGAAGCAGATGGGTCACAGCGCGTTGAATATCTCTATGACCCGGCTTTGCCACTACACAGTTTTTCTGTCTTTCAATCACTACTTTAATTTTATAGAGGGGCAAGTTAATGGCTATGCCACGCAAGCTAAAACAATTTAATGTTTTTACGGATGGCGTTAATTACGTTGGTGAATGTATAGAAATCACCTTACCTAAGCTCGCACGCAAGATGGAAGACTACCGCTCTGGCGGTATGAGTGGCTCTGTCGATATTGATCTCGGCATGGAAAAGCTAGAGCTTGAAGTGACCTATGGGGGCTTTATGCAAGATGTCCTAAAAAGTTTTGGTATAGGAAAACTAGATGGCGTCATGCTGCGCTTTGCGGGTTCCTATCAACGTGATGATAGCGGTGAATGTGATGCCGTTGAGATTGTCGTGCGGGGTCGCGCCCAGGAGATTGATTTTGGCAATGCCAAAGCGGGCGATAACTCAGATTTCAAAACAAAGTACAGCTTGTCGTATTACAAATTGACCGTCAATAGCAGTGATTTAGTCGAAATTGATGTTGTTAATTTGGTCGAGAAAATCGGTGGCGTAGATAGATTAGCTGAGCATCGTGGCAATATTGGTTTGTAACGACAACACACGTACTCTAAGTCCACTGGTAGACCGCAAGCAATTTTTTAAGGATAAAAATAATGGTAACTGAGACGATTACGCTTGATACCCCTATCACACGGGGAGAACAAACGATTACCACGATCACCCTTATCAAGCCAAAAACACGTGGTTTTAGCGGTGTAGGTTTGTCTGAGATTTTACAAATGAATGTAGACGCGTTGATACGCATTCTGCCAAGAATGACCGAACCCAGTTTGACTAAAGACGATATTGCCCGCATGGATATTTCCGACACGTTGCAATTGGGTATGGCAGTCGTTAGTTTTTTGGCACCGAAAGCCAACGTGCAGGAGGACTGTGTGAGCGAGTAGAAGATGCGATTGCCGATATTGCCACCGTGTTTCATTGGTCACCCGAATATTTACTCGATTTAGAACTATCTGAGCTGATGGCTTGGCGAGAACGAGCGCGTTTGAGAAATAACGTAGATGAATCAATTTAATGAGTATTTATGGCAAACAATCTCAAACTCGAAGTCATCCTCCAAGCGGTAGATCGTGTTACACGGCCTATTAAAGCGATCACCCGTGGTAATCAAGAACTCGCTCAAGCATTCAAAGCAACACGTGAGCGTTTAAAAGAATTAGATAAAACACAAGGTGCGATAGATAGTTTTCGTAAGCTATCCAAAGATTGCGCGCTTACCAGTAATCAATTCAAGGAAGCACAAGCACGTGTACGGGCATTAGCACAGCAGTTCGCACAAACACAGCAACCGACTGCCGCGATGACCCGTGCATTCCAAGCAGCTAAGCAAGCTACAGCAGATTTAAAGCAGCGTGGTGAAACATTACAAAACAACTTAATCTCAGTACGTGAACGCCTAAATGCAGCGGGTATCAGCACCCGTCATTTAGCCGAACACCAGCGCGATCTTAAGGCTCAGCTTGTTGGAACCAATCAGACGCTTGCCCAGCAACAAACACGGCTAAAATTAAACAGTACCCAACAGCAACAGATGCAAGCTGCACGTGCGCGATATGACAAAGGCATGCAGCGCCGTAATCAGATGGCAGGGACTGGCGTATCGATGGTCGGTGCAGGAATGACGATGGGGCTACCAGTTGTCAAAATGGTAAAAGATTATGTGAGCTACGAAGATGCGATGACCGGCATTGCACGGCAAATCCCTGGCGCGCGTAATGATGCTGGCCAACTGACAAAAACTTACCATGATATGTCAGCAGCAATCAAAAACCTCTCGGAAGAAGTGCCCATTTCCACGACGCAATTGATTGATATGACCACCGCTGCTGCACGCATGAATGTTGGGGCAGAGTTGCTTGAACAGGCGCAACACGCTGAGCGCGCAGGTAATCGTTTCAAGTCCGCCTTGAAACAAAAAGAAGCGATTGATGAATTGATCGGGTTTAATCGTACTGTTGCAATGATGGCTGTCGCCTTTGACGCGATCCCGGATGAGATTGCCGAGAATATGGGAAAAGTTGCCAAGAATTTTAAAATCCCTATCACCAATATTCGCTCTCTCGCTGACACGATTAACTATTTGGATGACAACGCGATCAGTAAAGGCAGTGACATTATTGATGTACTCAACCGTACTTCGGGTGTGATCTCGAGTGTCAAAATGGATCCAAAAGATGCAGCAGCGTTAGCATCGACCTTACTCACATTAGGTGAGCGCACGGAAACGGCAAGTACAGCGATCAATGCTATTACGCAAAAGTTTGCGGCTGCCGAAAAAGGCACAAAAAAATTCCGCTCAGCTGTGCAAGAGATTGGCTTAAATACAAATACCATTCAAATGGGTATGGCCAACGATGCAATGGCAACGCTCTTTAATGTGATTAAGGCGGTTAAGCAGCTTCCAAAAAATAAACAACTCGGTGTCATGGTGGAGTTGGTTGGCATGGAGCATTCGGACACCCTCGCGAAGCTCGTAGATAAACCGGAAGAGCTACAAAAACAAGCTGCTATCGCAAATGGGATCGCTGCACAAGGTTCAGTAGAGCGGGAATTTAATAATAAGCTCGAAACGCTGTCTGCGCGTGCACAGATGTTGCAAAACAAAATATTTAATCGCAGTGCAGAAGGGGGGGAAATATTACGACCTACGCTGGCCTCTCTAATGGATAGCATAGGTGGCGTAGTGGATAAATTTAATGATTGGGCTAAAGCTAACCCTGAACTAGCAAGTGCGCTAATCAAAACAACAGCGCTGTTGGCTGGATTCCTTACTGTAATGGGGGGATTAACACTCGCATTAGCAGCCTTGTTTGGACCATTTGTTATTTTGCGTTTCGCTATGACTGCAATAGGTCTTAAAGGCGGTGTTTTAACCACTGTTTTTCGGGGCATAGCAGGGGTACTAGGCGGATTACCTGCACTATTCACAACGCTGATGAGTACAGGGTTACGCGTTTTGTCCGGCTTGGGTCAAGGACTCCTTTTATTATCACGTTTACTGATTGCGCATCCTCTTATTGCTTTGATCAGTGGTTTGGCTATGGGCGCTATTTGGATATGGCAAAACTGGAACAGTCTAGGCCCCAAACTGGGGGCTTTATGGGACAGTATTGCACTGGGTGCGGGCAATGCTTGGGACTCTGTTAAGCATGCAACTAACCAAGTGTGGGAGGTTATCAAGACTAAGCTCGGGGCATTGTGGGCGACAATCAAAACACAATTTTCAGATATTACGTATTACTTCGGCGTTGAACTACCCGCCGCATTTACAGGCTTTGGTAAAAATATATTAAACGGTTTAGCGAATGGCATCACTCAAGCGTTAGGCCCAGTCAAAGCAGCCATTACCAATGCAGCCCAACAAATAATTCTTTGGTTTAAAGAAAAACTGGGTATCCATTCTCCCAGCCGCGTATTTGCGCAGCTTGGCGAGTTTACGATGGCAGGATTTGATCAAGGTTTGACAGACAATCAAAGTACCGTCTTAGCAACCATGCAAGGCTTTGCTAAAAAGCTAAGCGCGGCTGGAGCACTCGCACTCGGTAGTACTGCTCTCGTTAACGCTTCGTCGGCAGCAACATTGATGGGTAGTCACGCTACAACCGCTGCGGCTATCGTTATCGACAAGCGCCCACCATTGATGGCAAGTGCAACCGGGGTAGGCAGCGCTGCACTAAATGGTATCAACAATGCACATTCCCCTGCATCAATTGGTAATGTCACGATCAATATTCATGCACAAGCTGGACAAGACGCTAATGCAATTGCGCGTGAGGTAGCCCGTCAAATAGAAACATTACAACGTCAAGCACAAGCAAGGCAGCGCTCGCGTTTGATAGATAACTATTAGACGCGAGCGAGGGCAAAATAATCATGATGATGGCTTTTGGGATGTTTGTTTTTTCGTTATCAACGGTGGCTTATCAAGGATTGCAGCAGCAGATAGGCTGGCGTCACCCAGCAACTAGCCGTATAGGTCAAAGACCTGCCCGGCAGTATCTGGGACATGATGACGAAACGATTACGCTAAATGGCGTGCTTCTACCAGAGCTATCCGGGGGCGAAAAATCATTAACCGCATTGCGCTTACTCGGGGATCAAGGAAAAGCCTGGCCACTCATTGAAGGCACGGGCAAGCTCTATGGATTATATGTTCTGGAAAGCTTAGACATGACACGTAGCGTATTTTTTAATGATGGTTCTGCACGTCGGATAGAGTTTTCTATGACACTTAAGCGTGTCGATGATTATCAGAAATTAGGTGAAATCAATATGCTGACGCAGTTTATCCATGACTTACCTCCGCGTTAGACATGTTCTCTAGTGCCGCAAAGCCATTATTCGATAAGCTGCATTTTGCTGAACAAGACAAGATGCACGATATGCCCGCTTATCAGCTCACCTGTGCAGGTGAAAACATGATGGGCCGTCTACAAGATCGTTTAATTTCGCTCACCTTAACGGATAACCGCGGTTTTGAAGCGGATCAATTAGACATTGAGCTTGATGATAGTGATGGGCTGCTTGCTTTGCCAAAGCGCAATGTAAGCATTGCTGTGGCGCTGGGATGGAAAGAGTCTGGCCTCATTGATAAGGGGAGTTTTATTGTCGATGAAGTTGAGCATAGTGGCAGCCCAGATCGCTTGATAATACGGGCACGTAGTGCAGATATGACAGCGGGCTTTTTAGTTCAACGAGAGCGCTCGTTCCATCAAAAGACGGTTGGCGAAATTGTGCGCGCCATTGCCGTGGAACATCAACTCACCGCGGTCATTAACCCTACACTCGACAAACAGGCTATTGCCCACCTTGATCAAGCGAATGAATCCGACGCTAATCTACTATCACGATTAGGGCAGATGTTTGATGCGATTGCCACAGTTAAACAAGACAGACTCTTGTTTATGCCACTCGGCGAAGCTAAAACCGCAAGCGGAAAAGTCTTACCCAAAATCACCATTACTCGTGCCAGTGGCGATAGCCATCGATTTAGTATTGCCGGGCGGGATAATTATGCGGCTGTCAAAGCTTACTACCAAGACAGGCAGTTAACTAAGCGAGGCGAGGTCATTGTTGGGAAAAACATCAGTACAACCAAAGAAGAAAAGAAAGAACAATTAACTCCTCCTAAAAAACGAAGAAAGACTAAAAAAACTAAGCCCTCCCCGGAGGTAAAAACGGCACCTACTGATTCAACCCAGCTCAATAATTTATCGACGAATGTGGCCAATTACGACAATCTTAAAGTGCTGCGCCATATCTACGTTAATCAAAAAAATGCTCATCGCGCCGCTCAAGCCGAATGGCAACGTTTACAACGTGGAGTAGCGAGTTTTAGCATGACCTTAGCACGAGGCCAGCCCGAGCTATTTACTGAGCTGCCGGTAAACGTGTATGGGTGGAAGCCGGAAATTGATAATGCTAATTGGATTATTACGCGCGTTGTACATACCTTGTCGAGTCAGTGCTATACAACGGCGATAGAGTTAGAGATGAAAGTGAAAGACAACTAAATGTGCACCGCAGTTTTCTCGTTAGCGATATCCTCAACTAGTTTTTTTCTGATTCCATGCTCCTTTTGTCGTGCTTCCCAAACCCTTATCTGATTTGAATCAACCGCCTGGGTATGCGCAGCTTCAAGTTTTTCTTTTACACAGAGCTTAAGATTTAAGATATTGATAATTGTTTCGGCGCTAATTAAATGACCAGCAATATTTCCATGTAGCTTCATTCTTTTTCCATTTCTAATTTTTAATGTCTCCTGCGGGCTAAAGAAGCTTTTGGCCCTCTAGCACTTTGAAAATTTTGAATGAAATGTAAAAATAAAACAAACTTAAAAATAATATTATTATTTATTTAAATACTAATAATGAGTAACTATGTGGTTTTAAAAATAGAATCATCCATCACACAAACATATAATGATAGCCATTGCCATAAGCAGTCTTTTCAGAAGAGATGCATTATGGTCGTATAAATATAAATAGGAGGCAGAGAGAGGAAACCTCTCATCACTTTATGGCTCATTATCAACAATTGCAGTTTGTTTCGATTGTCCAAAAAATATTTCCACAGCATTTCTTTAATAGCAGAGTTTTAGAAGTTGGAAGCTGGAATAAAAATGGCACCATTAAAAAATACTTCAGTGGAGGCGAATATCTGGGGGTTGATATTGCTGCTGGCAATGGAGTCGACTTAATCTGTCCCGGGCAGAGGGTCGAATATCCAAGCGATTACTTTGATACAGTAATTTCTTGTGAGTGTTTTGAGCATAATCCCTATTGGCTAGAAACATTTATTAATATGATTAGGATGTTGCGGCCAGGTGGATTGTGCCTTATCTCTTGCGCATCAATAGGCCGGGGGGAGCATGGCACCAAGCGCTGTCAAAAAGATGCTTCACTAACTGCGGCAAATGATGAGTTGGGCAATTACTATCGCAATCTGGATGAGAGTGACTTTGCTTGCCTGGATTTGAGTAAACATTTTCAAGAATTTTCTTTTTATCGTAACGTCTACTCTAAAGATTTGTATTTTCTGGGCATTAAAAAAGAGAGGCGCACAGTGGATGGGCTAGAGGAAAGGTTTTTATCCGTTGCCTCACACCTTAGGGACGTTACTACGGAGAAGGAAGTTTCCTCAGTCTCAGCAACTACTGCTTATATTAGCTGGATGCTGAAATATTTACTTGCTAAGGCATTGGGTGAACGTCGTTATCATCATATCAAATACCAATTAAAAACCACTTCCCGGCGCTTAAGAGGTAAGATAATTTCTTAAAAAATAGCCAGAAGATCTGGCTATGGGTGGAAGATGTAAAAAGAAAAGACTCTTAGCGGGGTCTCTTTTTTCTCTCGGCACTATTGGTCACGCTCATATCAATATTGCCAATGATGTCACCCTTTATATTGTGCATGCCGCCACCAATAGAGCCGTGGATGGTGATGCCTTGTTTTTTTAATGTTTCGTGCATTTTTTCTGAGCCACGCATACCCTCAATCATACCGAGGACACCGGCTTTGCCACGAATATCTAGCCCACGATAGCTTGACAGTAACTCTTGCTCATCAGGGCTTAATGATCTGGCTGGAGAAGGCTCTCCTCGCAAAATATAAAAAATATCCGCTCCTGCTTGTTCAATTGCCAACAGATAATCGGTATCAGGCCTCCGAACGTCTTTTTCATAAGTTGTTTGAGTAGTACCTGTTACGCCGCCGATTTCGCCGAGTTTCTCACGAGTAATACCCAGTCGCTCTCGTTCTTGCCGAAGACGCTCTCCTAAGTTAGACATTTCTTACCTCAAAAAAAGCTGAATTTTGTTGCAATTCCAGTTTATACTGGATACCATGCAACTTCTTTAGTTAATCTTGTATCGTCCAAGCCAACCTTTTATAAGTATATCTTCTATGAAAAATATCCGAACCTCCTTTTCTCGTGCACCTAACGGCATTTTGTCGAGAAAACCTATTTATGTTTGCCTGTCCGAAGATGAGAACGTGCTTTTTAAGCAACGAGCTTTAGCAGAACACCGCTCATTGTCGAGTATGGCGCGCATGCTGATTCTCCAATCTTTAGCGACTAACCATGAACAGAATAACCCTCTCCCGACCCATGCGCATGCAGCCCCTATTGTGAGGAGTTGAGCTATGCAACAGCAAGCCATTCGTATAGAGCAGGCATTACGCCGTGCTTTTACCGGCCCTAACCGTCATGAGGTGCAACAAGGCGTAGGTTGGGACGACTCACAAGTGAGTCGTTTCTTAGGTGGCGGACAAGGTGTGGTGATCGACAAAATCGATGCATTGGTTAATTCAGTGGGTTATGTCATGGTCACGCGCAAATACCTCGATGCGGTTTCTACGCTGGGCGAAGTAGGTATGCATTGCGAATGCGCACGCCAAGGCATAGGCGAGTGTGGGCAAAAATATAAAGGAGAAGTGAAATGAAAATGCCTTGCCCACATTGCACTCACTCACTGAGTACGCGCTCCAGTCGAGAAGTGTCTCTGCTGACTCGTGAGCTGTATATGCAGTGTAGAAACGTGGAATGTGCTTACACCTGCAAAGTATATTTATCGATCTCTCATACCATCGCATCTAGCTGCAAGCCTAACCCTAAAGCTTATTTACCTGTTGTATCAGAGCATAGCACTGTGCCACCGCTGCTACCGAAGCAGAGAGTCTTAGCTAGTACATAACTAAAACCTAATCGATTTTCGTAGCGATTTTTTAAACGCCCATAGAGGCGTAACGGGATTTTTTTACCTTAAATTTTGGAGATAGTCATGAAACGTATACAAATTTATCGTTCGCAAGATGGTTGGATAGTGATTAGTCCATGGTATCAGCGCACTTTGGCACGTGCTCGGTGGCGTCGATATATCAATCGTTTCTTGCGTTTTCTTGGAGAGTAAACGATGTGTGCAAATCATCTTTTACCTATTAGCGATGCGCGCATTCAAATTTTGCACCGTCAACTCTGTATGACTACGCCATTGGCACAAATCTCCTCAAGGCAGCTTGCTGTATTGACTAGGTTGACACAGCAACCTTTCAAATCAAATAAAAAAAAATGTAGAGCAAAAAAATGAATGTATCTCTACACCAAGATATCACGACACGTTTGCTTTCCGATTACGCTTTTAAAGAAAAGCAAAACTGGCTGCAACAAGGGGTCTGTCCATCGTGCACTAAAAAAGAACTTTATACCCATGCAGAGAATCCATGGGTATTGCGTTGTGGTCGTTTAGATAAATGTGGCTGGGAAGGTCATGTCAAAACCATCTATACCGATCTCTTTGAGAGTTGGTCAAAGCGTTTTTCTCCGCTTCAAACCTCAAACCCTCAAGCAATTGCTGATGCATATATGCAGCATGCCCGAGGATTTGATATTGCACTCATCAAAAATTGGTACACCCAGGAAAACTATTATGACCGTGAAGCCAATGCGGGTACAGCAACAATTCGTTTTGCTGTAGGAAATAATAGTTTTTGGGAAAGACTGATTGATCAACCTTCGCGCTTTGGTAAAAAGAAAGCGCGCTTTAAGCCGGGTGGGTCACATGCGGGTACATGGTGGCAGCCGCCATCGTTAAACCTTACTACAGTAAAAGAACTCTGGCTCGTCGAGGGGATATTCGACGCGATTGCACTAAACCATCATGCCATCCCTGCTGTCTCATTACTGAGTTGCAATAATTACCCGGAGCAGGCTTTATCTCAATTAGTAAAGGATTGTGCAACGAATGGAAATGTTCGGCCTAAGCTCATTTGGGCGCTGGATGGAGATAATGCAGGAAAACGTTATACCTGCAAAGGGGTTGAGCGTGCACAAGCGGCAGGATGGGACTGTCAAGCAGCGCAAATCCCTCAGCCAACAAAAAGTAAGCATATCAACCAGACCAAGTTGGACTGGAATGACATGCATCAACGTGATCGTTTACAGCCTGAGCATATTGAGGAATATAGATATCAGGGTGCCTTATTAATTGCACAGACAGCAGCAGAAAAAGCAATGCTGGTTTATCAACATAAAGGGACGCGTAGCTTTCCCTTTGAATACCATAGCCGTTTATATTGGTTTGAACTCGATCTTGATCGTTATCACAAACAACGTGATTTATTAGGTGATGATGCCTCCTCCTTAAACGAAGAAGAAAAGCGCGATAAAGCGTTAGCTGAATCCGCCTGTGTGACAGAAATTGCTTGTTGTCATCCGCAAGTACTTTATTACCAGGCGAATGTAGTAACCGATGAATCTTGGTATTACTTCCGTATCAATTTTCCACACGATGGCCAAGCAATAAAAAATACATTTACTGGCTCACAAGTGGCTTCTCCTTGCGAGTTTAAAAAACGTTTACTTGCCGTGGCTCCCGGCGCTTTTTATACAGGTACCGGTAATCAGCTGGATCAATACCTAAAAACACAAATGACTGATATCAAAATTGTGCAGACAATTGATTATGTTGGCTATAGCAGGGAGCATGGTTGCTACGTCTTTGGTGATGTAGCGGTAAAAGAAGGGACGATTTACGAACTCAATGATGAGGATTTTTTTGATATTGGTCGTTTAAGTGTCAAAACCCTGAGCCAGTCCGCAGTCTTGCATATCAATCGCGACCTTACTAACTATCGTAGTGATTGGTTAGACAAAATTTGGCACTGCTTTGGCGCTAAAGGGTTAGTTGCCTTGTCTTTCTGGTTTGGCTCATTGTTTGCTGAACAGATACGCGGCCTACAGAAAAGCT
>JADYYQ010000019.1 GCA_020853585.1 Ottowia sp. | reverse complement strand
GACGACGAAAGGACAAGCCCCCATCTCAACCGGGACGCGTGCGCAGACACCTAATACTTCAATTGATGCTTTCGCCCAATTTTCAGCACAGCTCAATCAAACGGCACCTGTTTTACGCGCAGAATTTATTCAAACAAAAAATATGGCCGCACTCACCCGCCCACTGCATACTTCAGGCAAACTCGTGACTGCTCGTGGTTATGGCGTCTTGTGGAAAATTGAGCAACCTTACCGTGTTAGCTATGTCATCAGCGAAACCAGCGTGGTCGAAATTGATGCGCACGGCAACATTATCAAGCGCAATCTGCGTGACGTACCTGGTTTAGCGCAAGTCGCGCGCATCTTGCATGCCACCCTTAGCGCCAATATCACTTCATTGCAAGAGTACTTTACCGTCACACACACCCCGCATAGCGCAAGCGAAACATGGCAACTCACGCCACGCACATCGCAACTGGCGCAATTTTTAAGCAAAATTCATTTATCTGGAACTCATTTTATTCAAGCAATACAAATCGATGAGACCCAAGGGGACAGTACGTTTATCACCTTACAGCACGCACAGCGTGCGAACACACTCACAGCATCTGAACTACAACAATTTAGCGTAGCCAAAAAAGAATGAAAACACGACTCAATACTTTTTTTCGCCCAGATCGCTACTGGATCAACACGCTTAAAAATATGAGCGAATCCGTCAGCAACAACGTCACCATACGCGCACTCATCTGGTTATTTTTGGCGACCCTCATTGCCCTAAGCTGCGTATGGCAATTTTCAGCGCATATTCCCCTACAAACCAATTTACTTGCGCTTTTACCCGCAACAGAGCGCAACCCTGTAGCAGAGCAAGCAGTTGACCATCTCTCTCAAGCCATTGGTAATCGCGCGCTATTTCTTATCGGTCATCGCGACCCCCATATCACCGAAAAAGCCACGCGTGATTTTGCGAGTGCTCTGCGCAAAAATCATACCTTTCGCCAAGTGATCGCAAATAGACCCGCTATAAGCGCAGAGGCACTCAAACAGTTCACGGCTTTTTATCTACCCCATCGTAGCGCGCTACTCACCGATACTGACCGTGATGCATTAACCCATGATCGACTTGATTTTGAAGAGCGGCTATGGCGAAAACTTACGCGCCCCATGCAGTTGGGCATGACATTGCCTTTATCCGAAGACCCTTTTGGATTTACCGATAACTGGCTAGCCCACTTACCTTTAAAAAATATCAAGCTCGCCCCAGAAAATGGTTTTCTCACCACACACGATGCAGATAAAACATGGATTTTGGTCAGTGGTGAACTCCCCGGATCAGCATATGACAACGGAATACAAGATCAGGTGAATAAAACCACCGAAGCAGGAATTAAACGCATCACCCAACAATATCCGGACATTGAAGTACTACGCACCGGCGCGGTTTTTTATGCTTATGCCGCGCGCTCCCAAGCCGAGTACGAAGTTAAATTTATCGGCATCGGCTCTTTGCTTGGTATTGCATGTTTATTTTTCCTTGTATTTCGATCACTTCGTCCTCTCATATTCGCACTACTCTCAGTCGCTTTTGGTATGGGTGCAGCAACCATGGCCACACTGTGGACGTATGGCCATATGCACCTTATCACCTTAGTATTTGGTATCAGCTTAATTGGCGAGGCCATTGATTACGCTACGCAATATTTCACTGCGCACCTTAACACCGGAAAAAATTGGCACCCCCTCTCGGGGCTAAAACGTATCACCCCCGCATTAGCTATCGCATTAGCTACCAGCCTGCTTGGCTATGGTGCGCTCCTCTTCGCCCCCTTTCCTGGTCTCGCACAAATCGCGCTCTTTGCATCCGTAGGCTTGATTGCCGCATGGCTCAGTGTTTTTCTACTCTTACCCATCACCTTAGTAAAACCAAATCATCATCAACCCAGACAAATCATCACATGGATGCAGCGCCTACTCGCCCATTGGCAACAGCATTTACGACCCCGTGTTTGTCTTATCCTCGCCATAATTTTATTAATCCTTGCTGCTCCGGGCTGGTGGAAGCTGTATAGCAACGACGACGTACGTCTCCTTGTTGCCCAATCACCTGACCTCGTTTCGCAACAAGAAAAAATACGCACACTGACCGGCCTCGGCAATAGCAGCCAATTCTTTTTAGTTGAAGGGAAAAGTCCTGATGAAGTTCTTGCAGCAGAAGAAATACTCAACGACCGATTAGATCAACTTATCGTACACGAACAACTCGACAGCTACCAAAGCCTCGCGCTCTTTGTTCCGTCACGCGCACAGCAAGCAAAAAATAGCGCCCTCTGGAAAGAAAAAATTGCAGACAACCCCGCATTGCCTAGCTTATTCGCCCACACCGGCTTACGTGACACACTCGCCCAAAGCTACTTACATCTACCCAATGCGCCACCTCTTACACTCAATAGCTGGCTGGCCACGCCGTTCTCCATCCCTTTTCGCCATCTTTGGCTAGGTGCGACCGAACATGGCTATGCAAGTATTGTATTGCCACAAGGAATAGAAGACCTCACTAGTTTGCATGATGTCGTCGCTGATCTACCCACAATCAGTTTGGTTGATAAAACAGCCAGCGTAACGCGCTTATTACAAGAGTATCGCCATTGGGGAACAGGGTGGCTATTTGGTGCTCTCTTTTTAGTCTATGCCCTACTCAGCATACGCTATGGCCTACGCCAAGCATTCATCGTATTTTCCCCTGCACTATTGGCCATGACCATCACGCTTGGCACGCTGGGTTATATGTACACACCGATTACGCTATTTCATTTGATGGGACTTATTTTAGTGCTTGGTATTGGCGTGAACTACGCCATCTTTTTGCACGAAGGCAATCTCAATAACGCCCATTCTCATGCCCTACAAAACATACGATACGCCCGCATCGCGACGACAGCACATGCTACTTTTAGTACACGTACCAACAAAAAAATATGTCCCGCTATCACGCAACATCGCATTGATCTATCACATCGATTGCACTCACTTACAAAAACAATGCCTATAAATAATAAGATAAGCGCACAACCCGATCCTCGCGCAGCAACAACACTCACCGGTGTATTTTTATGTGCGTGTACAACCTTGCTGTCCTTTGGACTCCTGGCATTTAGTTCCATGCCCGCGCTCTCTTATTTTGGACTAACCTTGCTTATTGGGGTAGGTACAACGGTACTTCTCACTCCCATGATCGTAGGCCTGACAAAAAATAAAGCGGTATGAAAAATAGGCTTATCGCTCTTTTAATAGGCACAGGTTGTGCGCTGCAAGCAGCGTGTAGCGGTCATCATCCGCGGTGCACTACGCTGCCTACTGCCACTACCTACTGCCTGCAAACTACAGCAGAAATACCCGCATTTTCTGCCCAGCAAAAAATAGATATCGCGTTTAAAGAACAGCGCCACACTTTGATTGCCGACCTAAATATTGATGCACAAGGCGTGCGTCTTATTGGTCTTACCCCATTTGGCCAAACGCTTATTCATATTCAAGATGACAATCGCACCATCACCACCCTCGCCCCCCCTGTGGCCAATAGTCCTAAAAATACCGCTGCATATCTCGCCCCTCGCTTTGATCCAACGATATTGATTGCACTTATACAACTTGCACTCTGGCCAGAGAAAGCCCTTCGCATAGGACTACAAGCGCCCCTCACACTCGAAGAAAGCCCGGAGTTACGGCGGATTCTCAATCGCGACAAACCGATACTGATTATTCGCCATAGCGATGATATGAACATGCCCTACCAAACATTGCATATCTCTATGCCCGACATAGCACTTGAAATCGATATACAAACCTTGCCACCACCCATCCCTACGGATAGTGCGCGCTAAAGCGCGTTCGCCCCCTAAACAAAACGAAAATTAAAAAATCATCGCCCAAGACCACATCCTTATACTATGAATAAAAACCGTAGCACGCGTACCTACCTTTGCCCACAGATCGGCATCATTAATGCCTTAGGATGTGGCGTAGATGAAATCGCACACGGACTTTTTTCAGGCGACACCGCCGGCTTACAACTGGAAACCGGATGGTTGCCAAGTGATCCAACAGCTTTAGCACGGGTCGGTCGTGCACAAAAAAGAGCGTCCTCCAATCCATCAGACAACACTATTACGCCTTATCCATCTGACAACGCAATAACACCCCACGTCACCACAGATCTAAGCACTTTTTCTTTAGAAAAAAATACCGCTACGTATTCCCCCAGTAAATCAATACCCGCCCTTCAAACAAACCCTGCGCCTCGCGCGCACGATTACCAAGCCCATTACGTTACGGCGTTGTGCGCAGTACCTCCCCATTTAGCCTACTTTAATTGCCGTAATAACCAACTGCTATTAACCGCACTCGCACAAATCGAAGCCACCGTAGCTGCAGCACTCACACGCTATGGTCCCGCGCGTATCGGCGTTGTTCTAGGCACCAGCACATCAGGTATCGAAAATGGCGAAATAGCGATTGCACAACATTACGCGCAAGGCAAAACAGCCAGCTCAATACTATTGCCTCCCTATCATTACGCCCAACAAGAGATTGGTATGCCGGCCCTATTTCTGGCCCAAGTACTCGGCATTACAGGGCCGGCCTATACCATCTCCACAGCGTGTACCTCCAGCGCTAAAGCATTTGCAAGCGCACGCAACTTATTGCGCTACGACTTTTGTGATGCTGTAATCGTCGGAGGGGTGGATTCACTTTGTCAATTAACGATCAATGGTTTTACCGCCCTCTCTTCGCTATCGGAGCAGCTTACCAACCCGATGAGTCGCAACCGCTGCGGCATTAATATTGGCGAAGGCGCGGCTCTTTTTGTCATGCAACGCGAAGAAACAGCGATTGAATTACTCGGCATTGGACAGACAAGCGATGCCTATCATATTTCTGCACCCCACCCCGATGGTATAGGCGCGCAAAATGCTATGCGTGCGGCATTAGAGGATGCGCAGCTTCCCACACATGCGATTAGCTATCTTAATTTACATGCCACAGCCACAACACAAAATGACGCGATGGAAGCACATGCAGTCGTGCATGTATTTCCTGATGGTATCCCCACCAGCGGCACAAAACCGATGACCGGCCATACATTAGGTGCAGCAGGTGCGACCGAACTCGCATTTTGCCAACTCGCCCTGCAACATCAGCAACTGCCTCCCCATATTTGGGATCAACAAACGGACCCGACCTTACCCACACTCGCTCTCGTACAGCAAACCAGTTACGCCCCACAATCAGCGCCACATAAAACTCATATTTGCATGAGCAACTCATTCGCTTTCGGAGGTAGCAATATCAGCCTGATCATTGGCCAACGCAAGCCCTAACCATAATATTGATATCCTCGCGCCTTGCTATATAAGGTTTTGTCTTAAGTCGTACCCTAGCGCCCATATTTGCTGCCCTATTTATTTTTTGATACAACATAGTTATGCAAGACAATCGGCTACCCCCTATTGAAGATCTGTTGCCCCATCGCGGCACGATGCTTTTACTCGAACGGGTTCTTGCTTTTACACCGACCGAAACCCGCACCGAAACCACCCCCAATCCGCTTGCTTGGTATGCAGATACACAAGGCAATATGCCCGCCTGGATCGGTATCGAGCTGATGGCGCAAACCATTGCTGCGCATGTTGGCTTACAAAAACGCCGCCTAAATCACCCTCCCAAGCAGGGCGTCTTACTTGGCACACGTCACTATCACTGCACCCCCCCCTCCTTTGCAGGAGGTCAAACACTCTATATTCACGCGGCATTGATCTATCAAGATGAAAGTGGCTTAGCAGCCTACCAATGTCATATCACACAGCAAGATAAAGTACCGATCGCCCACGCCGCATTAAAGGTATTTGAACCCACTGATTTTCAAGTATTTCACCAAGGAAATTGATCATGAGCACACGACGTGTCCTGGTAACTGGATCAAGCCGTGGCATCGGCCGCGCCATTGCAGAACATTTAGCACAACAGGGTTTTGCAATCACCCTCCACTGCCGTCAGGGGCATGAGCAAGCAGACCAAGTCGCCCAGAATATTATTGCTCATGGGGGCCAAGCCTATGTGCTGCCCTTTGATGTCTGTGATCGCGCCACTGCCCGCGCTCAGCTCGAAGCAGATACCGAACAACATGGCGCCTACTATGGCATTGTCTGTAACGCAGGGATCACACGCGACAATGCCTTCCCCGCACTTTCGGATGACGATTGGGATAGCGTGATCAATACCAGTTTGCATGGATTTTTTAATGTTGTTCATCCACTGACCATGCCCATGGTGCGTGCTAAACAGGGCGGTCGCATCGTCACCTTAGCCTCCGTCTCGGGCGTCATCGGTAATCGAGGACAAGTGAACTACAGTGCCGCTAAAGCAGGGATTATCGGCGCCACCAAAGCCTTAGCGGTCGAACTCGCTAGCCGCCGTATCACCGTTAACTGTGTAGCGCCTGGGCTTATCCAAACTGAGATGACAGAATCACTGGCACACGATGAAACGCTCAAACTTATTCCTATGCAACGCATCGGTTTAGCCAGTGAAGTGGCTGCCACCGTGGGCTTTTTGATGTCAGATGCCGCCTCCTACATTACGCGCCAAGTAATCGGTGTTAACGGAGGCATGATCTAATGAAACGCGTCGTCATCACCGGCATGGCCGGCATCACTGCACTGGGTAACGAGTGGCAAGCGATTGAAAATAATCTACGCACACCCCGCAATGCTGTGCGCCGCATGCCTGAATGGGATTACGTCAACACCTTAAATACGCAATTAGGGGCGCCGATCGATGATTTTTTAACGCCTGAACACTATCCGCGCAAAATGATCCGCTCAATGGGGCGCGTTTCGCTACTCGCTGTACGTGCAAGCGAACTTGCATTAATCAACGCCCATCTTCTGGGCGATCCATCTATTAGTGATGGTCGTATGGGCGTGGCCTACGGCTCATCAGCAGGGAGTGTCGAGCCGATTCGCGTATTTGGTCGCATGCTTGAAACGGGATCGATGCAAGGGGTAAATTCAACCAGCTATATCCAAATGATGCCGCACACTACCGCGGTTAATATTGCCCTTTTCTTTGCGCTTAAAGGGCGCATTATGCCCACCTCAAGTGCGTGCACCTCGGGTAGTCAAGGTATTGGTTATGCATATGAAGCGATTCGCTTTGGTCGCCAAACTATCATGCTCGCAGGCGGCGCTGAAGAAATTTCCGCTCCCGGCGCAGCCGTATTCGATACCCTTTTCGCAACAAGCCGCTATAACGATAGCCCGCACACCACACCGCGCCCATTTGATCGCAGTCGTGATGGCTTAGTGATTGGTGAAGGTGCCGCCACCCTAGTACTGGAAGAATACGAACATGCCAAATCACGAGGAGCAACAATCCTCGCGGAAATCGTCGGATTTGGATGTAACACAGATGGGCTCCATGTCACCCAACCCGAAGCGCAAACCATGGCGATTGCCATGCAACAAGCTTTGGATGATGCAAAACTGCCACCCACCGCTATCGGTTATATCAGCGCGCACGGCACCGCAACTGATCGTGGCGATATCGCCGAAAGCCTGGCAACCGCAGCAGTACTTGGCAACAAAATACCCATTAGCACCATGAAAAGTTATCTGGGCCACACGCTCGGTGCGTGCGGTGCCATCGAAGCATGGTGGGCCATCGAAATGATGCGCAGACAATGGTTCGCCCCTAACCTTAATCTCACGCAACCTGATCCCGCCTGCGCTGAACTCGATTATCTAATGGGCAGCGGTCGACATATCAATACCGAATTTGTGATGAGTAACAACTTTGCCTTTGGCGGTATAAATACGTCGCTAGTGTTTAAGCGAGTGCAATAAGAGAGAAGCACAGAAGCCATCTCACTACAGCAACCACTACGGCTTTATGCAGATGCAGAATCTTCTTTACGAATAAATTCGGTGAATTTATTATCCATAATTCTCAGTAACGTTTCACTAAGCATCACGCATATATCCCTCACAATCCTTGCCTCAACACCGTCAACATTTGGAGTAAGCGCGCCATGCGTAAAAGCGTGTCGAATTGCCGAGGCTAAATAAACCAGGTTACAAGGACTGAGGTTCCCTCGATATTTCGTCTGCCATCAGGTGAATTTTATGCAACCATTTTTTCCTGACTTTGCTTACTCCGCCAACATTCGATATATTGAGTTGGCGATTGGTAGCCAAGTGTTGAATGCTG
>JADYYQ010000018.1 GCA_020853585.1 Ottowia sp. | reverse complement strand
TGATGGCTGCCAAAAATTCATGACTAACTGCATCTCCATTGGTAAAACTTTTTAAAGGAAAAACAGTATAGCGCCCCCTCCGCTTAACCGAATGCCATTGGCTAAGCAACTGCCTAGAAATTTATTCAATTTTTCTCCAAATATTTATTAAAAACTTAAGCAGGGAGAGCGTCGAAGACACAAACTCAGATTTGACTAAAATAAAACGCCAAAATTAACCCCGCAATTAGCTTTTTGTAAACACGAACCGAGAAGAGACACAGGAAGAAAAATCCCCCTGCGCCTTTATCGATCTAAAGATCCGACATTTCCAAACGTTTATTGATTTGCAGTGTAAATTTAGCATCAAGTACACCACCACCCTGATCTACTGCCTTAACAACATAATGCTTTTCCATCGCATCATTCAGACTGACATTTCCAGCCAAACTGCCATTTATTTCATTAAAAACAATGCCATCAGGCAAAGCTGCTGGGGTTGAGCCATCTTTTTCAAAAATACTCAGTTTGATCGCACTCGTACCACCTGTTACCTTTACCGGAATAAGGTCGCGCGGCAAAACACCCCCTGCAGTTAACACAACTTTCATCACTTCGGCTGTCATAGGCGGATTGATTATCCAGCTTATATTGCGTGCAATCACAGCACCACCTTCATCCGTGATCCGCACTTGCATACCATTAAGTTCCGTTGCATCATCTGGTGCACGACCTGTAATGCCACCCTCTTTACCAAAAGCCAATCTGCCCGGCGCACTGACCGGCGCACCTGCTTTATCAACAAAAGTTGTATCTATCTTGCCCGTACCACCGGAAATTTTAAACGGATAAATAGGCACAACAATATTGCCACCGGCAGTCAAGCGAATCGGTTCGGCAATAACATCAAGTGGAGGATTAATTTTAAAACCAACCTTCTTACTCGTTACACCACCGCCTTCATCAAAAGCTTTAATGGTGTAAAGCATGCCCTCTGGATTAAATCCTGAAAGAGGCACTGTCCCGCGAATGACACCATCAGCACCGAACGTCAAGTCTGCTGGAAGCCGAGCTTCTTTCGTGCCCTGCGCGTCATACAGCGCGAAAGAAATATTCCCTGTTCCGCCCGATACTTTAAATGTTTTATAACCATCCACTAAAGATGCGCCCGCTGTAAACACCAACATTTTTGTTGGGTTTGTGCTTTCACTCGCTGGCACAGAAGTCGCCATATTGTCTGCAAATGCAGGATAAAAAGTGCTAGCAACCAACATGCTAGCAACAAAAAGACTACCTACCAGAGGGGGGCGATAAGCCTTCATTCAATACTCCTTATTTACCATTATCAATTGATTGTTTTTTACCACTTTTTCTGGTCCACTCCAGACGGACAAAGAATGCTTCCGCGAGCATTCTACCCAATTTTTTCATTAATTGTGTTTCGTCGCATTTGCGCAACGTATCTTACGCTGCATATTAAAAATATGAATATTTGTGTGGCATCAGGGTATAGTGATCGACCTTACAACTTAAAAAAGTGCTCAAGGTAAGCGATTGGGCGCGGTCGAATCACATTCTGAGTAAAAAAATTATAGAAACATTTTTACCGAAAATATCTATTTTTTCATAAAAATATTTCACGTCGCACTGAGCACATTGCCCCACCACGTACCATTTTTTAATGATCCTCTTGACCAGCGACATCAAAAATCAGATCTCGTACGATGCCGATCAAACTACATGGCTGTTGCCCTTTCATCAGCATTTCAAAATCGTGCCTTGCACAGAGGCAACCGATAGCCCAAAGTGATTTTCCATAACGCCTACCACAAAATAATTACGAGATTAATAAAGACTGCTGCTAAACCACAATCTATTTGGCAAAAATAATATTTTCTGTTTATCAAAATCAACGTTGACAAAGTAAGCGCCGTTTACAAAACGCTAACACACCCGATAACTAACGCTCTGTATAACGCACCGACATCGCGCAACACCGTGCTTCGTAAGTTACGCATAAACACACGTTTATTTTTTTGATTTGAAATGTTATCTAGGCTTTGATCTAAAAGGTGTTTAGCCCGACGACTCTCCACTGACATGCCGAACATCAATGCATTTTTGAAACATCTGCTTTAGAGGCAGACGGGCATCCTGAACTTATATTTCACGAGAAAAATACACGCTCTCAACATATTTTTGAAAACGTTTGCGAATACCGAAAACTGGTTTGGTGCTAATAGACGACCCTATATAAAAATAAAAAACTATCCACACATCGTCGCAAAATTTATCTGGAGAAAAAACAAGCCAACCGATAATATTTATTATAAATAATGACAAACGCCGTATCATTAGCTAACCGTAACTGGTCAACGATAAGTGCTAACGTAATAATTATTTGTTGAAGAAAAGCAATCTACGACAACACATACCGCAATAACAAAACGTATTGAACTGCTATTAGATAGCTAACTGCAAGGTATCAATTAACCTTATCAAAACACACAAATCCTTAAAAGATCACTTAAGAAAACCACTTACTCACCTCGACTCACTGCGCCTAAGTCATAAAAAAACGCTTTTGACTACCTGCATGGTTGCATATCATCCTCATTACAAGTACCTACTTGTAACATCAAACGCAATATCAAACACAGTGATTGAGATATCGAACGTTATGTACGGATAACAGACTTAGTCAATGACAAGCTTTGAAACCGCCATCAACAAAATCTTCTATTGAATGGCGGTCTCTTTGGAAATACTGACTGCTTTTGCTCATTGGCTTATCGGGCAAGCCGTTATTTTTTTCCGCTAACGCACACCAAATGGTGAATTTTGCTGCAAAAGATGCTCACGTTGATATTCACCATTTAAGTTATAGCGATTATTTTGTACTACCGCACCTGAAGCAATGACGTGGGCAAGCGTGTGTCTGAGAGGCGTGGCGACATTGGCTACCTTATCTGGGAGAGTAGCATTAGGACCCGTTGTAGAAACTTTATTTTCTCCGGCAATCAAAATATCAGCGTTAGCCTTTGTCAAAGGGTGATCAAGAAACCCTCGCTTATCCAACTCTTCGTAGTAGCCAGAAATTTTTGGAGACGCCCCCGTTGTCTTACCAAAAAAATGCGTAGCAGCCTCTGTTACATCGCGTACTGTGTAATCCGCATTATGTTGCCCAAGCTGAGGCGCACTCATACGCCCCAATCCATTTCTGACAAAACCCACCAGCGGCAAATTTCCTAAGGAAAGACGAGAACGCATCGCACCTATCTCTGCGCGGGTTGGGGTCTTTTCTAGCGCTGAGTTATCACCACATCCATCCGTACCCCGACGCGCACGATGACATGCCAAAGTATGTTTTTGTGTCTTGCCTAAAGAAAGCACAGCTACACTCACACTGATATCAAACGATTTGATATAGTCGTTTTGTGTTTCTTCTCGTAAATGCTGAGCATCTCGATTGATATCTGCGGGGGCTTTACTGCCCACATCAATGCCACTTATCGTAGCTCTCTGTGTCGCTCTATATTTCACCGTACCCTGATCGGGATCACCTTCTTTTAAATTGAGCGAAACCACAGGACGTAAATCTGCCGCTAAACCAAAACCACCTCCCATATAACGACCAATCGAATCTTGCTCATCAAGTAAAGTATGCGCGACCAACGCACCACCTATCGTCAGCACCCCACCCGGTTGCGTAACAATCTGATTATCTGAGAGCGCTGCTTGAGATAAAGAAACAATATGACCTGCGGTCAATGTTGCATTGCCCACAACATGGCCATCTACGCGATGGTTCGCAACCATACCGCTTTGTTCTAACACATGCTTGTAAGCAGTTTTGCTGGTGCCTAACCCACCTTTCGCCCCACCCTGCGGCATAGGGACAAGGCCCGTCTTAATATTAAACGCCACACCTGCGGATAAACCCCAATCATCTTTATCTATCGTATCTGCCCCACTGTGCTGTTGACTGGTGATATTAAGATGACGGCCTACATTAAAAGATAAACGATCAGCCCACACATTCCCGCCGATTAGATCAAAATCATATACAGACTTAAGTGTGATACTGCCTCGCGCTGCTAGCACTTTGGCATTATCGTAAATCTTCTCCGTAAGAACACGTCGGCCACGATCACTTTTGTAACTCGCATCAGGACCAGCGCCCGCACCACCTGACGCAACATGCGCTGCTGCTTGAAGCGCCAGACCAAGACGCTTGGCATCATCATCACTATTTTCCTCTACCGAGCCCTCTGCTGCACCCAAATAAAGACGACCGGCCGATTGAATCGTGATGCTTCCATTGTGTGCCAGTGTCTCGATAATAACTCCCTGCAAATTAATATCATTTGCACCCACTGGGTCATGGGCTCGAGATAAGGTGACAATATTAATCTTATCGGCACCTAAAAAATTGACGCCATGGCCCTTACTCACACGCGATACGTTCGCATATTGTGATGTACGCCCCACACCTACTGAACCGCCCAAGGTATCAGCCATCATCAAATTAATCGTATCTGCAGTGGCCTGCCCAGCAACTAGCGCCGCAGCTTGGTAATGTGCTTGCGCACCCCCTTGCACCATGGTTTTTTTGACTAAACCAGTGTCGATATTGTCATACATATGATCAACAAAATCATACATAGAACTATGTACTTCACCATTAAAACCATAGCTCAATTTGTTCATGCTATATAAAAATTGCTCTGAAAAAATATATTTTTTCATTTGAATTTTTCGTGCTTCGATATTTAGCTCGGTCGTCCACGCGACAGTATTTTGAAACGGATGCGCCAATATAATTGCATCACCTATATCCAGCGTACCCTGTCTTGCAAACAACGCCATTTTTTTGCCAAAAACAATATCTACGCCACTTAAGTCTGCATTCTTTGCCACAGTCAGCGAGATATTTTGGGTACTTTCTAATCGTGACATCAACAACTCGGACTGATCAACGCCTTTTGTGCTTTGCTCATATTCAAAAACCCCTCCTGTCGCATGCTTCTCGCTACGTTTAAATCCGAGAGGGGTATAGCCTAAGCGTAAATTGCCACCCACCTGCAAAGTAATATCACTTGCCGTACTACGTAGTACCCCTCCTCGCTGAGAAAAATCACCCGAGGTAGTGATATCAATCCCGCCTCCTTTTGCGATCATTCGTGCAGTATCCGCTTCTGCATCCATTCCATTTTCTTTATTTCCGTAAGGAATAACAAGCGTATCGTTCTCTATGCTAGCGGCACGAATAAGAATTTTATTTCCTTCAAAATGTCCCGAGTAATTTTTTAATGTCGTAGCAACTTTCAGATTCAGCAGCCCCGCCGCATGGAGTGCGCCACCCTCATTGAAAAGCGATTTCACATCTAAATTCACTTGAGCGCCATTAATGCCAGTCGGCGCCACAAGCACAGCGCTTCCCGTAATTTTCTCTGATTCAAATCGGCTGAGTGGAGAATAGAGACTGCCTTTATTAGTAAAATCAGCTAGCGTAATATTGACTATATTAGACGCGGTGATCAACCCGCCTACCCGCGCAAACACATGGCGACTCACAATATTTTCTGTTGCGGTGTCGGCATTATATTTATGCTCACTTACTATCTTGGCATCATTTACAAAAACACACGCGATATCCCACCAACCGCAACCATATTCGTTTCGACCCGTCTGTTGATAGGTATAGCGATACAGTGAAATTGCTTCATTTTTAAATTTTCCGGTACTCGCACTCCCATCCATGGACACGATCTCAATATCGTTCGCAGATAAAATGCCGCCAAAATTATGGCCTTCATCGGCTTGAATTTTCAGTGTGTGTTTCGCTTGAATCAGAGCGGGCGCTACATTGAGCAACGCATCATCGGCATGCCAAGTATCACGCCAATCACGATACAACTTTGATGTGCCTACTAAATAACCTCCACCCCAACGATCACAAGTCGCATCTTTACAGGTGATATAACGTGCTGACATACCTTGCCATTCTCGCTGGCGTGCACTCGATTTTTGAGTTGGCACCATACGAAGGGCCTCGTTGTAAAACCGATCAGCGATCACCGAAATACTCCCCAATTCACTGTGTATTGATCCGATATTTTTTACAACGACGGTCCCTTCACTGCGAATTTCCGCACAACTATGCTGATATATCAATGAACAAGTACGACCAATATTAAGCTGTTCTTGTACTTTCAGCTTTGCCTCAGCATGATGCGTAAAGGTCGCTGTTTCGGACCACCACAAAGGACGCAGATCAATATTCATATGACGACCGACTATCGTCGTGCCACCTAAATCAATATTTCCTCGGGCATATATCCACGCATCGCGCTTAGCAAGGAGTTGTCCTGTACTACGCACCCAGCCGGCCGTGGTAGACAGCAAATGAATATTCTGCGCAAAAATTCCTGCTCTTATATCAATCCAACTCAGATTATCTAAAGCGCCACTTGGAAACCAACCTGAAGGCGCCTCTCTTTCGGCCGTCAATATAGTTAAGGCATTCTTAATATCCGCAGCACCCACCAAAATGGACAGATTACCCACAGGCGCTTGTGTGTTACTGACCTTATATAAATCTGCTTCAAGTTGCGATGTTGCCTGCTGAATATCACCTTCAACTAAAACACGATGCGCAAACAAACCTGTATGCGTTGTATTTTTCTTGATTGATCAAACCCCGTACACCAATGGAAATTTGACCACCCTTAATACTCAAATAATCGAAGGTATCTGTGGCACTCACATTTAGCTTACCCGTCGTGAATATGCCGCGATAAACGTTATTAAAGCCACAACCATTGCAGACAATGCCATTAGGATTAGCAAAAATTATATCGGCACGTGTCCCACGCACTTCAAGTACGCCCTCTAAATGGCTAATGGGCCCCGCAACTTCATTAAGAAGCAAATTTGCCACGGATGTTTGGTTATTTAAAAATACAACGCCCGCAGGGCCGACATCAAATTGCGTATATTTATTATGTGAGAGACCATTTACGGGTGGCTTAATATTAATCACCGTTCGCTGTTCCACATACCCTACAGACACCCCACTTCCTAATGCAGGCGTGATCTTAGTTATCGTCTCGCCCGGGGAGACATCACCGCGAAATGGCGGTGGCGGTAGCGATGGCATAACTGGCGGCACAAGTTGCGATGGACTCGTAATATCGGTGTTAATAATAGTGGTATAGGCACCATCCGATTTTTTATTAAACTGAATAACACCACCGATACTCGCTAATATTTCTGTCGAGTGGTTATAGGTATACGCTGGTTCTTTTTTATCATGTTCATAATCCCGCTCGGGTCATAACCAAAGAGGCTTATCAGAGGCTATATTTTGCAACCTCATCTCCCACCACTCAGCAACTTTCTCTAAGTAACTTTCTTTTTTCGCAACGAGAGCTCTATTTATAAACAGACCTTGCCAAGAGGCACCACTTAGCTGTTTTAAATCAATCGCGTTATCTGCACTTAACTTGCCACCGCTATTATTGATATTTGATGAACGCAAATAAAGTGTTTTTTCAGCGATCACCGAGGCTTCAGGTACCGATAATCTATTTCCTTGATTACACTCATAGACAAAGCAATAAGGTGCACTAAAATCGTCGTATTTTTCATGACGATAAGTTTTTACGTCTTTAAATGTACCTATGCCAGATACTCGGTAATCATATCTTGTTGAATTTTCAAAATATTTATACGCTTTTTTCTGATTACTAACATCATGACCGTTCCTCAAGGTATTCGCTTGTACCCAAATATCACCCCGACTCCTTATCTCACCTTTATTGTCTAGCAATACCGATTTGTATCGATCAAGGTGAGACCAGCTATCCTGAATGCACCGACCAAACGCATCCAAACCACAGTCCAGGCCAAGACTTAAAGAACGCCCTGCCTCTAACTTAGCGCCGTGTGCGTTTTTAATCGCAGCCTCTTGGGTCTGTGTCGATAACACAGCCAGAATCAAATCACGGCCCGCACTAAACACCCCGGTATTACTGATATCGCCAACCGCGCTGGCGTTATCTGAGTAATACGCTTGCACATACACATCCTTATTCGCGCTCACCCTACCTGCATTACTCATACCAAGACGTGCCTTGATATACACATGTTCATCACTCGTCGCCAATCCTGTATTGACGAATGTATCTAAGGTCAACTGCATGCTTTCTTTTGAAGAAACACGTCCTTCGTTAAGCAAACTAACATGACGGTCCATAACAAACTGACCTTCTAATGCGGACATCACACCTGTATTACTGTTGGCAAATTGCATGCCATTTCTTAAAGTGATGGACTCCGCCAAAATGCGCCCCGTATTACGTCCAGTTTTCTGTACGGATGTAAAACCCGTTCCATCTGCGCCACTTAAAAAGTCACGACTAAAATCAAGCGTCAATAATTGACCCGCTTGAATCAAGCCTGCATTATCAAAAATGGATTTACTCTCTTCTAACGAAAGGCCGGCACGTAAAAACCCTGATTCAATGAGATTGCTCGAGCCCGCGCTGATTACACCCGTGTTTATCAGCTGTCCCGTTCGTATGCTCAACTCACCCTGCATAGCGCGGATCACACCCCCTACTACGACCTTCTCAGGCGTACCTGCAATCGCGTACACCCCAGCTCTATTTTGTAACACGCCCGTCGTGACAATACTCACTTTGCCCAATACGTTATCTTGCAAAATACCGTTGCTGTTATCAATGCTGCCCGCATTAATGGTTAAGCCACTCGCAGAGCGTATCCAACCAGCACGATTATTCAATGCGCCTGGTGTACTCAAGACAATGTTTTCTTCCGCGAAAATTTTGCCATCGCTATTATCAACACCCCCTGCCTGCGCGGTAATTTCTAGCTTGCGATTCGAACCTAATTGACTTGAGATACGCACGCTAGATGCACGCACGACCACACGATCTCCTGCATCAGTGTCATTAGCTAGCAAAACCGTACCGGTTGTATCAATCAGTAATTCATTCATTGCATGAATCGCACCTAAGCTTTTCACACCCACACCCGCGGTTGTCGCTAAAAGAGAAATACGTTGCGCATACATCCCCCCTAGTGCAGAAACATCAATCGCGGTGGAAGTATTCGTCTGCGTTTGACCATCAACGATATTGTCATACCCTACTTTATTCACACCCGCGATAATATTGAGTGTGCCCACGGGGACTAGAAAACCTTTTTGCGCGCCACTGACCAAGGTACCAGGGCCGCTAATTTTTCCATTAATAACGGCTTGCAAACTAATCAAATCAATTTGCGGTGCGCCATAAGCAATCAGCCCATTGCTATCAATCTTAATCACGCCACCGGTAACAGAAAAACCGCGCAAAGCATGGTCCACAATATCTGGCTTACCCGTAGTCAGTACACCGCGATCCGTGTGGTGAAACCCGCAACCATGGCAAGTAATGCCATTCGGATTGGCAACGACAACATCGGCTTTATCTCCCTGTACAGAAATAATGCCGTTGAGTTGACTCGCATATTGCGCACCGCTACTTGTTACTTCATTCAAAATAACACGGGCAGATGGAAATGCTAATGAAGGATCAACAACAGGACGGTTATCTAATATCACGCCTTCAGACCCAACATTAAATTGCGTATACGTATTATGGGAAAGACCTGAGATTTGATCAGGCCGATTGATGGTGACCACGGGTGTCTGACCGGGCACAGACGATACGGTAGTTTCACCTGAGTTTGGAATAATCTGCGCACCACCCACAAGGTGATAACACATCAAACTGCCTACCAAAAAATATCGACATCTCTGAGTAAAGCGCTTTAATTTTAAACAAACAGCAAGGCCACCATACCGACTACTTTTAATTGTTACCATTCCCTATGCATTGCTTGCGCAATACGACGCAGCAAACAATGACTGTCCCCTTAATTTTATTTTTAATTTTGTGTAAATCTTTGCGGCGGCAAATGTACGAAAATAAATAAAAAAAATCAAGTGATAAAAATTACTTTATCAATAAAAACACCTCAAAGTGCTTTGAAAAAAGAAACAGGTAAAGAGAAAATCAAAGAAATGTATAAAATAGCGAACCCCTTTAAGCCCGATATGCATCACGCTATGCGCACCATCTACTTAGGGGAACATGCTTTGAGTGTGTCATGTGCTCGCGCGACATCCAGATTGGATCAACAGATCTCATTTATCTTCGCAATACGCAGCCATTGATGAAAATATAAAACGCGCGGTGCGCTACACTAAAAAATAGTACGGTACTTGCGGCAATCTGTCCCATGAATTGCGCTTACTAATCCATGGACCTAAACAAATATATAAATTTGATTTATCCGTGTTCTACGACGCGTCTTTAGCAGGCGTGCGCATGCCAAAAATAGCACTGCCCACTCTTACCATCGTTGCACCTTCGCTTATTGCGGCCTCTAAATCAGATGACATCCCCATTGATAGCGTGTCCATCACGGGTAAATTATTTTCTGTCAATATTTGATTACAGCGCACCAATAATTGTCGAAGCTGCGCGAAAGGTGCGTGCTGATCAGATCGATTAGGAGAAGGAATCGCCATTAGTCCGCGCAAGCAAACCCGCGGCAAACGAGCCACATACAAAATTAACGGGATCAACGCTGCGGGCGCCACACCGCTTTTACTGGTCTCATCACTTATATTGACATGCACACACACTTGTAACGCGGGAAGGGTTACCGGGCGTTGATCACTTAAGCGTTGCGCAATTTTCATACGATCAACACTATGCACCCAATCAAAATGACTAGCCACTACCGCCGTCTTATTACTTTGTAAGGTACCAATAAAATGCCACACCATGTGCGCACGATAGGCTGCTAAGGCCTGTATTTTTTCTACGCCTTCTTGCGGATAATTTTCGCCAAATGCGTTTTGTCCACACGCATAGGCCGCAGCTACTCTATCGGCAGGATGCGTTTTAGACACTGCAATCAATTGAATCGATTCGGGCAAACGCTGAGCAAGTCGTGCGGCGTTTGCGACACGATCACGTACAGTCAACAAAGACTGCTGAATTACGTCATCAATCGATACGGGCACTGAGCAAGAGGGTACAGACATACATAGATTATAAGTGGAACATCAGTAAGCGCACATATAAAAACACGCTTATCTCTGTTTTATAAAAATGAAATGTCGTACCAAATATCAGCCTTTCTTTCAAAAAACTGATTTACACAAGTGTCATCAAACTCGCATTGCCTCCTGCCGCTGCGGTATTAATACTCGTCGTACGCTCAGTCATCATATATGACAAAGCATTGTCCCACAAGGATGGTTGAGCATATTGCACTACGACGATCGGCACAATTTGTCCGGGCCACTTAGCAACATCACTAGACATACGAAGTAGTTGATCACTTTTCCCGGAAAATAAAATAATATCGGGACGCACACTTGATTTACCCGCCCGCATAGCTACGTCATCCATATCGGCATCCGCCCACATTAAAGATATATATCCTTTAATATTCTCGGGCAACGTAGCGTGTAAATGCCGGTGAAACTCAGTATCAATCCACAGCATCGTGTTACCTGTGCACAAAACAATGCTCAGGTGTAACAACAAATCTTCTTTGTTATCGGAAATACATAGCACCGTGCCACGTGGACGCAATTCATAACGGTTATGCTCACCTGTCGGCCCTAACAAACTCCAGCTTTGCTCAACTTGCAAAGACTGCATTTGCCAACGTAACAAAGCGGCCATCAACTCATGACAGTCAGTGCCACTCAACCATGTGTAGAGCGCGTCCATTAACTCAGCATAAAACACGTGCTTAGCATGTTGAGGAAATTGTTTTTCAGACAATGCATTCTCAGCGGGCAACATTGCATTGATCGCTACCAATGGACACATGGAAAATAAACGCCCAAGCAACAGGGGCCCACCTGCTTTAGGACCGGTGCCAGACAAACCTTTTCCACCAAATGGTTGCACACCGACCACAGCACCGACCATATTACGATTGATATAAAGATTACCCACAGCAGCACGCGCACTCACATAGTCAATGGTTTCATCAATGCGCGTATGGAGACCCATTGTCAAACCATACCCACTTGCATGAATCGCTTTTAGCAACGCATCTAATTGCGTGTGGCGATAGCGCACCACATGGAGCACAGGACCAAAGACTTCATGCGTTAATTCACTCACCTCATCTAACTCAATCAAAGTAAGTGGAATAAAAGTGCCATATTGCCCGGCACTAGGTTGCGCTGTCTGTGTCACCTTATGTTGACTACCTAGAGCAGTAATATGCGACAAAATATTGGCTTGTGCATCTTGATCAATAACTGGACCTACATCGGTATCTAAGAGTTCAGGATTGCCCATCGACCATTCCTGCATCGCGCCTTTTAGCATCGTCAATATCGTATCGGCAATCTCCTCTTGCAAGCACAGTAAACGTAATGAAGAACACCGTTGCCCAGCACAATCAAAAGCAGAGAGCATGACATCAGTTACTACTTGCTCAGGAAGGGCGGAGGAATCAACAATCATGGCATTTTGTCCACCCGTCTCAGCAATCAAAGTAAGCGGCTGACCTCGCTCATCTAAACGTCCTGCCAACTGACGTTGCAATAATCGCGCAACCGCGGTAGATCCAGTAAACATCACACCACGAATATGCGCACTTGCAACCAACGCTGCACCTACATCCTCACCTCGTCCAGGTAATAACTGCAATGCGGCAGGCGGTACACCGGCTTGATGTAAAAGTGCCACCGCCTGCGCAGCGATTAAAGAAGTTTGCTCAGCGGGTTTTGCTAACACAGGATTACCTGCTGCCAACGCAGCGCTGATTTGTCCAATAAAAATAGCCAGTGGAAAATTCCATGGACTAATACATACAATCGGACCACGCGCACGCAGTGCCTTATGAGGCTCACCCTCTGCTAAACAAGCACTCCAAGCAAGTTTTAATTGCATTGCGTAGTAACGCAAAAAATCAACTGCCTCGCGTACTTCTCCCATCGCATTCGATAGTGTTTTACCTGCTTCACGCACTAGCAAGGAGATCAATAAAGAGTGCTGTACTTCAATAAGATAAGCAGCTCGCTCTAAAATAGCGGCGCGTGCTAAGCCCGAAGTCGCCTCCCACACAGACGCCATCGTCTGTGCTTGTGTAAGCGCAAAAGCAATTTCGCCAGGACTCGCCGCTCTTACCTGCCCCACTATATCGCGATGATCTGCCGGGTTACATACAGATTGAAACGCGGGGTGTTCATCATTAGATGACAATGACCCAGTCGATGAAGGATACAAAATACCGCCGTCATCCAACAGCGTGCTCGAAACAATCTGTGCTGTCGTCTCAAGCTGCTGTTGTCTGTGCTGCTGATGCGATTCAGTCCCACTTAATACCGGTTCAGCAAGCCAATTGCGTGTGCGATAGCTATGCAAAGCAGCGAATAATTCTGCTAAACGATGCTCATTGGTTAAATCAACACCTCGTGCATTAGGACGCACATAGCGTTCTTTCGTACCATATAGATCCCAGGGCAAGGGGATATTGACATGCGCAGCGCCGATCGTGCCTTTTTGGGTTTCCACACTGGCAACCGGATCAGCAATCAAAACCTCAACCGGCACACGCGCATCAGCAATGCGATGAACAAAAGAGCTATTTGCCCCATTCTCAAGTAGACGCCGCACCAAATACGCTAAGAGTATTTCGTGAGAACCCACAGGTGCGTAAATACGGCAAGGTCTTGTTATGTTTCCCGCGATGGGCTGGACCATTTCTTCATACAGCGACTCCCCCATCCCGTGTAAACATTGAAACTCATATTGACCCGGGTAATAATCTTCGCCCGCCATCGCCACAATACTCGCCAGCGTATGCGCATTGTGTGTTGCAAATTGCGAAAATATTTTGGTAGGTGCATCAAGCATTTTTTTAGCACAGGCCAAATAGCTCACATCGGTATGCTCTTTGCGCGTATAGACAGGGTAACCTTCCAACCCTTCGATCTGAGCACGTTTAATTTCGCTATCCCAGTAAGCTCCTTTAACTAAGCGAACCATTAAACGTCGCTGACTACGATGTGCCAAATCAATCAAATAATCTACTACAAAAGGTGCACGTTTTTGGTATGCCTGTACGACAAAACCAATTCCATCCCACCCTGCAAATGCAGGTTCAAAACACAGCGCTTCGAGCAAATCCAATGACAACTCAAGTCGCTCTGATTCTTCTGCATCGATATTCAGTCCAATATCATAATGGCAAGCAAGTTGAGCAAGGGCAACAAGACGCGGGTATAACTCACTCATCACACGCTGATGTTGTGCGCGGCTATATCGCGGGTGGAGAGCAGACAATTTAATAGAAATGCCCGGGCCTTCATAGATACCGCGCCCGGCATTGGTATGACCAATCGCATGGATCGCCTGTTCATAACTCGCAAAATAACGCTGCGCATCTATCGCAGTCATCGCCGCTTCACCCAACATGTCGTAGGAATAACGAAACCCCTGCGCTTCCTTCACGCGTGCACGTGTAAGCGCTTGTTCAATGGTTTGCCCAATAACAAATTGCTCACCCATCAAACGCATCGCTAAGTCCACACCTTTGCGAACCAGTGGCTCGCCTCCTTTGCGAACTAATTGTGTCAAGGCCGACAATAAATGCGATTCATTATGCGTTGCGATTAATTTTCCGGTGACGAGCAAACCCCATGTCGCTGCATTGACAAAAAGCGAAGAAGAACGCCCAACATGGGCATACCAATCTTTTTGAGCAATCTTGTCGCGAATCAATAAGTCACGCGTCGCATCATCAGGAATACGTAATAATGCTTCGGCCAAACACATCAGTGCCACACCTTCTTGGCTGGATAAAGAAAAAGTCTGCATCAAACCTTGCACTAAATCGGCTTTACCTGAAAATGTTTTTTTATTACGCAAGGCCTGCACTAAGCGCGTAGCCAAAGTACGCGCCGCTTGTACCTGTACTGCATCTAAACGAGCAAACGTCAAAAGATAAGACAAACAAGCTGGCTCCAAACGACGATACGCTTCAGTAATCTGTGCACGTAACATCGATTGCGGAGCCACTGTTTGCGCCACTGACAAAACCGATTGTGGTGCCCGCTCCATGCATCTCTCCCTATCAATATTCGGTATTTTTATTTTTACTCACCAACCATCATTTTGCGTTAGCCATATCACCCGTCATGTTAAATACAGCATAACGATAACCACTTAAAAACACACACCCAAATTTTGCAAATACGACAACTTAAATATATCGAATAAGAAACATATAAAAAAAGCGTTGTTCAACCCTTTTATGCGGTGGTGCACGCACAAAATAACATAGCAGTATATGTAATTTTCTATCGATAAAAATGTATCGCCATGGTGACTCAACCTTTTCCTGCTTTTTCATACGGTGCGGCGCAAGCATATCCCTACACTCCGTTTTTCGAATCTACTTAAGCGATGTTCTATTGCTCACCGTTTGAGGATTTAACCCATGGGCAGACCTCGCGAACCTCGAGCGTAGCGCAGTTCTGACTTACGCTTACTTTATTGTGAAGGATAGCGGTATCACTGTTTTGAAGACAAAAAAATAAGAAGAGAAGGATCTGACAAGACCCTGGCATCCAGATCTTGGGTACATCATTTTTGGCCACACGCAATGTGGAGAACATCAAATCATTTTGTTGAATCTATACTGAGAGAATACCTCAGTAGTTATAATCATCGTGCTGTGGCGGCACTTGATAGTCTTGTTCAGGCATATCTTCTACGGGTGTCGCAATAACATAAGCACCTGTAGCCCAGGCACCCAGGTCTTGTTCTTTGCAACGCGCAGAACAAAATGGCTTAAAAATCTGCTCGGGTTGCCATGGAATCGATTTACCACAGCAGGGACAGTTCACCGTAAGTATAGGCATCAGCTTTAATAACTACACAGCGTCAACTGAAATGGCACGTCATAGTCAACTTGCTTAGGTTTTTCAGTCCCATCAAGTTGCATAATACGAATCCATTGCATATATTTATTAGCACTAATTTCGGGGATTAAATTGGCATCATCTAATACCACCTGCATTAATTGATAAGTTTTTCCTGCTAATGTTTGCTGATAATTTCCGCGAATAGCCAACTCTTGGCTGGGCCTACTGCTGCTCCGTAAAAGTTGTAGCAGTAAACACGTACCATCACGCAGAGGCAAAAAGGGCGCCGCCCATTTTTCAATATCAAGTCGACGCACAGTGGCACTGGTACGCCGCCAAGCATGATAAGCCGGCAAATCAAACTCGCACGTACCTCCTGGGATAATCGTACGACTCCGTAACGCCGACAGCCACTCACTCTCCGTCAAGTGCTGACTTGCTTTTCCTTGAATATCAGTAATATTACGTTGCGCACGCTCAAAGTTATCAAGCGTTTCATCAAGTAGTGTGAGATTAATCTGCACATTATTACGCAGAGCAGCTAAATGAATCCGCTGACGTTCCAACTCTTTGATCATGTCAACTTTTAAATCAGCTCGACTCGACACATCAGAAATTTCAAACAAAGTTGTGATCGCAATATGGTGCTGATAAGCATCTTCTTGACGCAAAAAAAACGCAAAGCGCTCGAACAAATGCTCAAGTCTCAGGAGAGTTCGGACGCGCTCATTAAAAGGATATTCGTATTGGGACACGCGGCTATCAACAGTTTTGAAGGCCACCATTCTACTGCCAGAGCAAGATCGGCGGCAAACTTGTTTGACATGCACACAAAAAATAAGGGACCAACCCGGCTTTGTTCGGCAGGGTGCAAGTACGTTCCTTGCGGACGCAATTAGGCTGTTTTAACGCAGTTGGCCTGACCAAATGAATTCCAGATATTAATCAAGATGCCGATAGCTCGGCCTTCTTGTACT
>JADYYQ010000017.1 GCA_020853585.1 Ottowia sp. | reverse complement strand
CGTATATATGCGCTACATTCGCCCGGGCCGAGTGGGTGAAATTTCGCTGATTGGTTTTGTGTTGTTAATGGCGGCTATTTTGTTTGGGCAGTATGTCCATGCCACCCCAAGTTTGGCAGTATGGTTTGATTTTGATGGTAAAACTTTAACTTGGGTGTTGATTGGTTACGGTTTTTTAGCGTCTGTGCTGCCAGTGTGGTTATTGCTTGCGCCTCGTGATTATCTATCGACATTTTTAAAAATAGGGACGATTTGCACGCTTGCCTTAGGCATTATTGTGGTTGCCCCTGAGCTAAAAATGCCAGCGTTGACGCAGTTTATTGATGGGAGTGGACCGGTTTGGTCTGGAAAATTATTCCCATTTTTATTTATTACGATTGCCTGTGGCTCGATTTCTGGTTTTCATTCTTTGATTGCTTCGGGTACGACGCCTAAGTTATTGGAGAATGAAATACATGTGCGCTTTGTCGGTTATGGTGGCATGTTGATGGAATCCTTTGTTGCCATGATTGCGCTGGTCGCTGCGTCTGTAATTGATCCGGGTGTTTATTTTGCAATGAATAGCCCAGCGGCACTGATTGGTTCGACGCCGCAAGCTGTGGCGCAGGTGGTGTCTTCATGGGGCTTTCATATTTCGCCTGAAGTGCTTATTCAGACGGCCAGTGATGTCGGTGAACACACTATTTTGTCTCGTACGGGTGGTGCCCCCACCCTTGCCGTGGGTATGGCTTACATCATGCAAAAAGTAGTGGGTGGCCCGGGCATGATGGCATTTTGGTATCACTTTGCGATTTTATTTGAAGCGCTTTTTATTTTGACTGCAGTGGATGCGGGTACACGCGCTGCGCGTTTTATGTTGCAAGATTTGCTGGGCATTTTTTCGCCTGCTTTAAAGCGCACGGATTCTTTACCCGCTAATCTTTTAGCCACGGCATTGTGCGTGGGCGCCTGGGGTTATTTTCTGTATCAAGGGATTGTCGATCCCTTTGGCGGTATCAATACATTGTGGCCTTTATTTGGGATTGCTAATCAAATGTTGGCGGCAATTGCATTAATACTGAGTACGGTCGTGTTATTTAAAATGAAGCGTACTCAGTATGCCTGGGTGACGGGAATACCCGCGGTGCTGATGATGGGTAATACGATGACTGCAGGATGGCAAAAGATTTTTGATGTCGATCCGCAAGTTGGATTTCTTGCGCATGCAGAAAAGTTTGCTACCGCCTTAAAACATGGCACACTGTTGGCACCTACACATTCATTTGCCCAAATGCAGCAAGTCATTTTTAACGATTATGTCAATGCTTCGCTGACAGCTGTGTTTATGCTGGTGACGACGGTCATCTTGTTTTATGGCATACGTGCCATTCGTGTGTCTCGACAGGTGCATTATCCGACGGCTCAGGAGACCCCATTTGAGTCGTTTCCACAACACGCTACGTCGATTAAATAATGATGAGCGCGCTTAACAAAATAAAAATATTTTGTCAGCGCGTTCGGCAGACGCTGCGGCTTATGGTGGGTCTGCCTGGTTATCGTGCTTATTTAGATCATATGCAACAAGCGCATCCTGATCAGGTGGCGATGACTTACGAAGAGTTTTTTCGTGAGCGCCAAGAAGCGCGCTATGGTAATAAAAAAGGTCGTATTGGTTGTTGCTAGTTAAATAGATAATTTTTTGTATTTACTTTAATTTTATGTAAATACAAAAAATTATAAAGTTTTATTTCCCCCCTCTTCTGTAGTTTGCAATCCCTCACCTTAGTAGTAGAACTCCACGCTGACGCGAGCGACATAACAACCGTGCGACTGTCTCAGGGCTTTTCTTGAGGGATTCGCTGTTTGTACACAAAACAATTTAGGGAGAAAAATCATGCCTGACGCAATTACGTCTCTTTCTACTCTGACTCCGCTGGCAGGTGCCGGGCCCAGTCTTGGTAGTAACCCAGCAGCTTTAGAATCCAGTTATGCTCAGTTGCAAGCGGATATAACCGGGCAGCAGTTACACAGCAACGCCATTAAGATGCAACAAATAGAGGTTGATAAGCATAAAGAGGTGACGGATGCTTTGGGTAAGATGGCCAACGAAAATCGCGACAGTCATTTCAAATTGCTCAATGCAATGACAGCGACTACAAAACAATTGCAGTATTAATTTGCGTACTTTTTATGTGGTCAGGGATGTTTATTTTGGATAGGTTTTGATGAAATGAACTCCTTGATTGCACGACTTACTTGTTTTGCCACATCGCTTGCTACGAAAAATACGCGCTCTTTCTTCTCTCTTCTGTAGTTTGCAATCCCTCACCTTAGTAGCAGAACTCCACGCTTGCACGTGTCACATAACAATCGTGCGGCTATCTCAGGTTTTTCTTGGGATGTTCGCTGTTTACACACATAACACTTAGGGAGAAAAATTATGGCTGACACAATTTCTGGTCTTGGGAGTAACCCCGCTTCTTTAGAGAAAAGCTATGCGGACTTACAGGCGGCTATAACCGGGCAGCAGTTACACAGCAACGCCATTAAGATGCAACAAATAGAGGTTGATAAGCATAAAGAGATGACGGATGCTTTGGGTAAGATGGCCAACGAAAATCGCGACAGTCATTTCAAATTGCTCAATGCAATGACAGCGACCACAAAACAATTGCAGTATTAATTTGCGTACTTTTTATGTGGTCAGGGGTGTTTATTTTGGATAGGTTTTGATGAAATGAACTCCTTGATCGCTCGACTGACTCGTTTTGCCGCATTACTTGCTGGCCATGCTGAAGTTGCATTGGCTGTGTTGGTAATGGGTATTGTTTTTATGATGATCTTGCCTTTACCCACACCTTTAGTGGACGGCTTGATTGGTCTTAATTTATGTACCTCTATTTTGCTTGTCGTGTTTTCGTTGTATTTGCCAGGACCTTTGGCTTTCTCGACACTGCCTGCCATTATTCTTATCACCACTATTTTTCGCCTGGGTATTTCTGTCAGTACGACGCGCCTGATTTTGTTGCAAGGTGATGCCGGAGATATTGTTGAAGCCTTTGGTAACTTTGTGGTGGGTGGTAATTTTGCCGTCGGTATGGTGATCTTTTTAATTTTGGTGGTGGTGCAATTTTTGGTGATCACGAAAGGCGCCGAGCGTGTCGCGGAAGTGTCCGCACGTTTTGCCTTAGATGCAATGCCCGGCAAGCAATTGTCGATTGATAGTGATTTGCGCTCAGGATTATTAACCAGCAACGAAGCGCGTAAGAAGCGTTTGGATCTAGCACAAGAAAGTAAGTTGTACGGCGCGATGGATGGCGCGATGAAGTTCGTTAAGGGCGATGCAATTGCTAGCTTAGTGATTGTGTTTGTTAACTTGGTGGGTGGCTTAAGTATCGGGATTTTGCAGCAAGGGATGCAAGCGGGTGCGGCGATCAAGTTGTATTCCGTGTTGACGATTGGTGATGGATTGGTATCGCAAATTCCTGCGCTATTAATTGCGTTGACTGCGGGTGTGGTGATTACGCGGGTGACACCCGATTTAGCACCCGGCGAAGTGCCTCCTAATTTGGGGCACGATATTGCGGATCAACTAACGCGTCAGCCTCGTGCGTGGGGAGTAGCGGGTGTGACGATGTTTGGTTTTGCCTGGATTCCGGGTATGCCGACCGTTGTTTTTCTATTGATCTCAGGGGTAATTGGTACTGTTTTTGGCAGGCAATACTGGAAACAAAGAAAAGAACCGAAGGCGGATTATTTTCAGCCGGTGGCTGATCAGCGTGGATTTATTCCTGTGCGTCCTTATTTGTTGCGCTTTCCGTTAGAAAGTGAGAATGGTTTTGCTACACGTGACTTTATTGATGTGATGCGAACTGCACGCAATAAAATTGTCGCTGATTATGGGTTGATGTTGCCTGCACTGGAAGTGGAATTTCACGCAAGTATTCCGGCAGGTATGTTTCATTTTTGTCTCTATGAGGTACCTCATTTACAGGGGAGCTTTGAGCAAGAAGATTTATCTGAGATAGCCAATAATTTGAGTACGCTTTTGTTTCAGACCGCGTCGCGTTTTATTGGTATTCAAGAAGCCGCTGCGTTAATAGGCTTTGTTCGGCAGGGTGCAAGTACGTTCCTTGCGGACGCAATTAGGCTGTTTTAACGCAGTTGGCCTGACCAAATGAATTCCAGATATTAATCAAGATGCCGATAGCTCGGCCTTCTTGTACTT
>JADYYQ010000016.1 GCA_020853585.1 Ottowia sp. | reverse complement strand
CTATAACCGGCAGCGGAGACATTCAAGATTAGGTTACTTGTCTCCCGCTGCATTTACTAAAAAATTTCATGCAGCTTAAGTAGTTTTTTGAAATGCGAGTGTCCGTTATTGACAGTACACCTCACACCTCATTTAGCGTTATTGCATAAATGAAAACTCTAAAAAAGGTAAGTGTAACGGCTCACGATTAAAAGAGCACTGTGCGCAAACAATAGGCGCTATATCGCACTATTTATTAGAAATAACGTAAACGTAATGTAATTGAGAAATCACCATCACATCGCCAACACTTTTGTACATTTCCCTCACGCGCTCAAAAGCCGACTGTACGCGTGTGCATTCAATTTTAAAAAAGCAAAATGCCTGTTTTTGCACCTCTTTTTTACCCTTACTCCATTTCTATTTTTAAGTATTTTATGTGCCTGCGATAAACCTTTTGTTTTATCGCTCACCTATCGAATCTGGAAAAGAGGGATTAATACGCTCAGCAATATTTGTTGTTTTATTTAAATATTGATTAAATTTTTGAGTATATTTATCTATTTTTTTCTCGTAATTTTGTACGATTTTTAGATTTTTTGAAATCGTCTTATAGGATTTACTTAACTCTTTATATTTTTTCACTTCATCTAAAGTTCCTTCATTAAAATTCATTTTTTCCCATAAGCTTTTCCCTTGCGCTAAATTCTGTTTTTTAAGATCAGAAAGTGCATTTTTAATTTTACTCAGATTATTCGTTTGTATTTGATAGCGTGCGGCTATTTTTCCAACCCTATCGTTGGTCTGCTGTATTTTGTCTCCATAACTCGCCATTTTTTCAACGCTATTTGCTAGTTTTTTAAATGAAGAGTCCAGACCATAGGACACAGTATGTCTATTAACGGGAATACTCTGCGTTTTTTGTGGCGTAAGCAAAGGAAGTTTCATGATTAATTTAATCCTACAGAAATACTTTAAAGATAAGTTTGCTTATGCTTTATTTCCTATTTTCTGAGCCGCTTCTAAAATCAAGCTAAGGATTAAAATTAGGGATGTAATTTTTACCCTAAAAATCATCAACCAAACAGATTATCTATTTTTCAAATAAATAAAATTTATAAAAAGACAACAAAACTTCTCAAAAATGCTTGTTATAGGGTAAACCACGATCTACATATTGTTCGCTTATCCGCACTTTAAATCACGGCACTCATCCAAAAGCAAGCCGCTCATTTTAAAAAATTTACATGAATGAATGTATACGATATTAAAAATCAACGTTCTTAATCAATGCTTCCCGGAAAGTAAGTAACGCTGCAAACAAATCAATCATAAAAAGCCCGTTTTATTACGCGCATTACAAAAAGGAAAAACAAAAAATTCGCTTTACATTGAGTGACTGCACCGATAATATGCTCTCCACAGTTGTAACAATAATCAGCAATTTTTTGCTGCTAGACTCGTTTGAATAAATATCAATGCGCTTATTTAATTTTCAATAATAGAGAAGTTTTTTTTAATGCTGCGTTGCCAAATAAGATGATATGGATATTGCCCCCTAAAAACGTTTCATCATAAAAAACTACGCCATTTTTATGCAAAATGATCGTGAAAAATTCTCTACATACCGTAGATCGCTGTTAATAAATATAGCTGCATTAAGTACCTTGACGACCCTACCCGCTTTGGCTAATTCCACGAGTCAGATCAATCCCCCCTACACCCCCCAAGACAGCGCTATTTTTTCTAAAAGAAAAAATCATGCGGTTGGACAACATATCGCCATACTTATTTATCCACAGATGGTGATGCTAGATATGATTGGCCCGCAGATGGTATTCAATGAAGCGGAGTGCAACATTGATCTGATATGGAAAGATCGTGCGCCTATTGCAACTGATTTAGGTATTCCCATCACGGCAACCTGTACGTTTGATGAATATGCAATCGCCCCGGATGTATTGCTTATACCGGGCGGCCTTATGGGGGGCATTGCCTGCATGAACGACCCGCAGGTCTTGGATTTTGTGCAAAAAAAAGGGGCGCAAGCAAGCTGGGTAACCAGCGTTTGCACGGGTTCACTGATTTTAGCGGCGGCAGGTTTGCTAAAGGGTTACCAAGCCACATCGCATTGGGGCGTTAAGCATTTATTGCCCTTAATGGGTGCCGTACTAAGTGACGAGCGTGTTGTTATAGATAGAAATCGTATGACGGGTGGCGGTGTCACCGCGGGTATCGACTTTGCTTTGCTTTTATTAGAAAAATTACAAGGAAGGGACATTGCCGAATCAGTGGAACTATTGATCGAGTATGCGCCCGCGCCTCCGTTTAATATGGGTTCGCTTGAGTTAGCGGGGCCGGAAAAAATGAAGATCGCGATGGATAAACGCAAAGACATCAACGATATCGCTCTTAAAGCGGTCGAAATAGCGCGACAAAGACTAGGCGTGTTGTAGCTTTATTCAATTTGATGCAACTTGATTAAGTTGTATTCATATCTTGTTGCACAACTCCTGTCTACCATCGCCTTAATCTGAGGCAAACGGTATGGCAACGGCAACGAGATTATTCTGTCACGCTATGTGTTTAGGCCTTATTTTTTAGAACCGCCTCCCCCACCGGGACATTTCCCACAAACAATACATCCCATTTTAGGCAAATATTTTCATGACATTAGCCCTCTCTTCTCAACGATCATTCACACCTCTTTTTTCAATCGCCCAAATTCGAGAAATAGAAAAAAACACCTCGCTCACACCCTGGGAATTGATGCACCGGGCAGCGCAAGCAAGCTGTATATGGCTGACCCAACACTTACCTACTCACGCGTCTGTCTTATTTCTAGCCGGGCCCGGCAACAATGGCGGCGACGCACTACTCAGCGCCTATTTGCTTCAACAAACTTTGCCCTCTATTTCGATAACACTATGGCTGACCGTACCGCCTGATCATTTACAAGCGCTAGCCGCGCAAGCTTATCAACTCGCACAACAAGTGGTATCTGAGACTTTTCAAATCGTGCTGATTGGAAATACCACGCGTCTACCGATATATATTGATCCGCCTGATTGGATCATTGATGGTTTATTTGGTATCGGACTCACTCGCCCCTTAGACAATTTTTATAGTCATTTGCTACACCATATCGGCAACCAAACCCATACGACGACGCAAATCCTCGCGCTTGATGTACCCAGTGGCTTAAATGCCGATCATGGTTATATCAGTGCTTCTTTACGTGCGGATATTGCTTCGTTGCAGGATCACCCAAACACCGATGAATTCTGTGTATTAGCAGCTGATTACACCCTCACCTTTATTGGCCATAAACCAGGTCTATATATGCACTCGGGTCGCGATGTGGCCGGTGAAATTGTGTTAGCAAATCTTGATTTACCCGCTCATTTACTACCTGAACCCATTGCCATACTCAATCATCCTGCGCTATTTAACACCGTCCTACCAAGGCGACACCATCACAGTCATAAAGGCAGCTATGGCACAGTCCATATTGTCGGGGGCAGCGAGGGAATGCTCGGTGCACCATTACTAGCAGGACGCACCGCTTTGTTAAGTGGTGCCGGCAAAGTTCTGATTGGCTTGCTGCATTCAACCCCTCCTGTGATCGACTGGGCTTATCCAGAATTGATGCTTATGCGATTTTCTGCACTCGCTCACAACGAAAACGCAGTCTGGCTCTTAGGCCCAGGTATGGCGCACATATCCGAAGAAATCATCTTCACGATTTCCTCTGCTAAATCATGCATTCTCGATGCCGGTGCTTTGAATCAGTTAGCGCTTTCTACGGCGATGCAAAAAGCGGTGACAGCAAGACATGCGCAAGGCAAATCCACTATCTTGACCCCTCATCCCCTAGAAGCAGCCCGCTTACTGAAATGCTCAGTCGATGATATTCAACATGCACGCTTACAATCCGTCGCCACGTTGGCAAAGCAATTTGGTGCAATCATCGTTTTAAAAGGATCGGGTACAGTCATTGACGAAGAAGGGCAACGACCTGTGATCAATCCCACCGGCTGCGGTGCTTTAGCCACAGCAGGCAGTGGCGATGTATTAGCCGGCCTAATTGCGGCACTCATTGCTCAAGGGATGTCCGGGTATAAAGCCTGTTGTGCGGCTGTCTGGCTTCACGGCGCCGCCGCCGATGATCTTGTATCTGAGGGAATCGGGCCAGTTGGATTAAATGCCAATGCCCTCCCCACTGCAATCCGACATCAAATCAATACGTGCAACACAACGCCGTGTGCTAGCACCTCATCTCTTCAATAGAATAAAGCTTACAACGCCGATATCGTCACGGCGCACTGATCCGAAAAACATACTTATAAAATATAATTGTGTATTGATGCACATAGTAAGATAACGATTTTTCTTAAGTCGATTATCATGAGTCTGCATACTTGGTGGCTATTTGTTATCACCGTCTCCATCGTTTCTGCCATTCCCGGACCCAATATGTTGCTTGTCATGACACACGGCGCGCAATATGGTCTACGTCGTTCAAGTGCGACGATGGCAGGCTGCTTATTAGCCCTTGTACTTATGCTTTCCATTTCGGCAGCAGGGCTTGGCGTATTCCTCGAAGCTTGGCCCGCTATGTTCAACGCCCTAAGGATAATAGGGGCAGCATATTTAGTGTATTTGGGGATTAAAACCTGGCGCGCACCCATTGAACATATTGCACACTCAAGCGATGAGCCCGCAGCCAAACAAGTCCGCTCCCGGCTTGCTCTTTTTCGTAACGGATTTCTGATCGCCAGTAGTAATCCTAAAGCGATTCTATTCGCCGCAGCATTGCTGCCGCAATTTATTGATGCAGATCATGCGGCTCTCCCGCAGTTCAGCATCTTGGTGGCCACATTCTCAGTCATCGAGACAAGTTGCTATCTCGCTTATGCAAGCTTTGGCACCCAGATCAGCGGAAAATTAAAACACCCTCCTATTGCGAAGGCATTTAACCGACTGACCGGCAGCATATTTATCGGCTTCGGCGCGATGATGGCGCTTATACGTCGCTAACAAAAAAATCACATATTGCGGCAGCGGCAATCTGCCTGCCGCAATCAAACATTCTCGATATTTAAAATAAGACAGCGGTCTGTCCCCGCAGGTGCTTGCCCGTGAGACAGAAGCGTTGGAAACACTGCCCGCTATTGAATGCCCGGCGAGCAGGGCCAGTTTGAGGCTGGTTTTTAGCCAGCCTTCGAACCCTTATTGCAGTTGCTGAATACCGGATAACACCCAGCCACCCGATCCAGAGACAGGCTTAGATAAATTCCATACCTCGGCAAAAGATTCCGGTGCCGCTGCCTGTGCTTCACGCAACATGCCCGAAAACCGTACGCTCGCTAGATAATAATTACCTGTTTGCTCAATGCCTAATAACTGCGCATCTAAAGTCACGACATCCGTTTTATTTGTGGCACTACCGCGCTCAGATAGATCTGCATAAATTTCCGCAAACATTTCAGGCGAAGTAAATTCACGAATATCGTCGGCATTTGCACTATCCCATGCCGCTTGTAAACGAACAAAATAAACTTTGGCATGCCGTATAAAATTATCCACATCAAAATCAGCGGGAATCGTCCATGTTGCCGGTGAAGAAGCAACCGAAGCAGTCGCATTCGCCCCAGACGAAAAACTATTGGGTGCAGTGGAAAACGCGGAAGGCGAGGAATATATAGGTGCCGCACCGAGCTCTGGTTGCACCGCACGTAAAGGGGCATTCGTAGATCCCGTACTTGCCGCATACGGAGAAGAGGGTGCACTTTGTCCACGCAATTTACGAAATACCCACACACCCAACATCGCAAGCGCAGCAATCATCAATATATTACCAAGCCCACCCATCATGCCCGCTCCCCCTAAGTGAGAAAACAGCATACCTAAACCCAAACCTGCTGCTAATCCGCCTAACATGCCACCCCAATTACGACCAGGCGCAGCTTGTGCAGGCGCAGGTGCAGTACTTGGCTGTTGTTGTGCCTGAGAAGGTTGACGCTGCTGCGTCACATTATTAGATTGCTTGCCCATACTGCGCCCACCACCCATGCGTTTGGCATCAGCAAAACCACTTGCCAAGGCAAGGGTGGCAACCAAACAGGCAAGCATTACACGTTTGTGCCAAAAAGACTTCATTCATTTTCTCCAAAAAATTAAAATTTAATACCTTGGTGCAAAGCAACCACACCCAATGACAAATTAAATACATCCACTTGATCAAAACCCGAATCTCGCATCATACCCTTGAGTGTCGCCTGATCGGGATGCTGTCTAATCGATTCTGCCAAATAGCGATAACTTGCCGCATCTTTGGCCACCTGCGCACCCAGCCAGGGCAAAACGCGAAAAGAGTACACATCATAAATTTTTTCTAAGGGCTGCCAAATTTTAGAAAACTCTAAAACCAACAGTTTGCCGCCCGGTTTTAAGACACGCCGCATTTCTATTAATGCTTGACCTTTATCGGTCATATTGCGCAAACCAAAAGCCACCGTTACCACATCGAAATAGTTGTTCGGAAAAGGAATGGCTTGGGCATCACATAAACAAGTTGGCAACGCAAGCCCTTCATTGAGTAAGCGATCACGGCCCACGCGCAACATCGAAGCATTAATATCGGTTAACCAAACCTCGCCCAACGCACCTACTTTAGGCGCAAATGCTTTTGACAAATCACCGGTTCCCCCAGCAATATCAAGCACACGCTGACCTGCCCGCACATTTGCCTGAGCAATAACAAATCTTTTCCATAAGCGATGCAAACCAAGCGACATTAAATCGTTCATCACATCGTACTTACCCGCAACCGCGTGAAATACTTCAGCGACTCTGCCTGCTTTTTCGGTTTCATCAACCGACTCAAATCCAAAATGGGTTTTGGTCATAGTGTTCGCTTTAATTAAAAACTTAAGATGACATGACTCGGCAATACCGACTCATTAACACGCCCTTAATCGATTTCCGCAAAATCATCTGACACTGCTTGCTGATGAAGTCAGTGCGATCTGCGCCGCGTCGTATCCGTTCACTCACAAAGAAAAAAATGGCACGGCTACACTACACCCTTTGTTGGCGCGGCCCTCTCAGCACGACAGTACCGCAAAAAGCGCTCGTACTATTTGCATACGTCTTACACAACTTGCATAGAGGCGAAAGACTGCTCGACCGCAAGCAAAGTCTCTTCGATCACCTGATCATCATGTTGAATAGACACAAAACCGGCTTCAAAAGCCGACGGCGCAAGATATACACCGGCACTGAGCATGGCATGAAAAAACCGCTTAAACATATCGATATCACTCTCGCATACACCCGCATAAGCCTGCGGGATCGTCTTGGAAAAATAAATACCGAACATGCCGCCGACATGATCCGCACAACACGCCACTCCTGCGGTGCGCGCATGCAAAATAATCCCATCCACCAATTTACGCGTTTGCGCATGTAAGCGATCATAAAAACCTGGTGCTTGAATTTTTTTAAGCGTTGCCAATCCGGCCGCCACCGCTATCGGATTACCCGACAAAGTTCCGGCCTGATACACCGGCCCCAGGGGAGCAAGATGCGCCATGATGTCGCGACGCCCACCAAATGCGGCCATCGGCAACCCGCCACCAATAATTTTCCCCAAGCAAGTCAAATCGGGACGAATCGCAGTTAATGCTTGCACACCACCCAAAGCGACCCGAAAACCACTCATCACTTCATCAAATATCAATACCGTGCCATGCGCATCACATAAACGACGTAAGGTCTTTAGAAACTCAGCATGCGCGCGGACAAGATTCATATTGCCCGCCAAAGGCTCAACAATTACGGCCGCAATCTGATCAGGATAAGCAGCAAATACCTGTTCTAACTGCTCACTATCGTTGTAATCCAATACCAAAGTATGCCGGGCAACATCTGCCGGCACCCCCGCCGAACTGGGCGCACCTTGTGCATTTTTCTCAGAAAAAGTCAGTAAACCCGAACCCGCTTTTACCAACAAACTATCGGAATGGCCGTGATAGCAGCCCTCAAATTTGATGATTTTGTCGCGCTGCGTAAATCCCCGCGCCAAGCGCAGCGCGCTCATCGTCGCTTCGGTTCCAGATGAAACCAATCGCACTTGCTCAATAGAGGCCATAAGCTGGCATAGGGTCTCAGCTATACACACTTCGGCTTCGGTCGGTGTACCAAACGAAAATCCCATCAACATCGCTTCATGCACAGCATGCAACACATCTTGATCGGCATGCCCCAAAATCATCGGTCCCCATGAACCAATGTAATCAATATAACGTTGCCCCTGCGCATCCCAAAAATAAGGGCCTTGTGCACGTGTAATAAACTTCGGTGTACCACCCACAGCAGCAAATGCACGCACGGGAGAATTCACGCCACCCGGAATCACACGCTGTGCACGTGCAAATAATGTTTCATTAGTCAACGACATAAATCGATTCTCAGTAATCTCAGTGATAACAGCAGCAAAAAACAAACGCGATAAACACAAAGCCCGAAACCCCTGCACACTCTCGCGAACGCCCCAAAATCAAAACGGACGAAATGCAAAAAGCGGAGTGTACACAGAAGTACATCAGCATTTCGAGTGCCGCCCAGCACAGAGATCGGGGGGTGCACCCCGGGGTGCAAAGGTCTCAACCCTAATGTAAGGAGGGTAGAGGGTTATCCTCTTCCTCGTCTTGCGCCCAGAATAAACGATCTGGCGTGAGCTTCCCCATCCCCAAACGGTAACCAGACAATAAAGTTTTCTGTAGATAAATTTGTGCTCGTCCTACCGCTTCTGGCATTACAAAACCATTGGCCAATAAAGCAGCTACGCTTGTAGCCAACGTGTCTGTTTTACCAAAAAAATGATGCGGCACTTTATTCCACTGACTTTTACTTAATAAGGTAATCGCATCGTGCTCATCAAAGCCATACAGACTTTGATGAATATGCAGCGATTGCTCATGACTCTCCGTGGTCAACACATACTCGCAGCCCACACTTAAAAGATGCGCAAGAGTCGTGAGCGGATCGTGCGCCCCCCGGCTCTTTCTACCTTCATAGCCACTCATATACGCACCCAGCATGCGATATTTAGCGATTAATAACGAAGTTTGTGGCACTAGCAGCTCAGCAATCGCGTAGTCAATCTCTTCACTATCTTGCACTTCACCTGCAATCTGGCGTTGAGTCGGCGCAAGAATCAACGGCACATCTGGGTAGTCAGCAACAATTTCAGCAATTGCTGCTGCATTTTCTGCACTGCCCATATCCCCCACTTTGAACGCAGAGACCTGCCCATCCTCAAGTAGGTAGCGTGCTTGATCGCTTACCCATTCTGCGTCCAGCGTCATCGCCGCCTCCACAGTTATAGAATCTTGTACTAATAAACGGGTGACCACCGTTAAAGCATGGCAACCGAAACTTGCACATACAGCAATATCGGCCTGAATTCCTGTTGTACCAGTCGGATCGCTAGCTCCAAAACAAAGAATCAATGGTGGCGGGTCGTTTTGCATAGTCGGATCAATGTTGACAAGCTAGAATGGCGGACTGCGTGTACAAAACCAACTCCACTGAACGCTGCCGATATTTTTCGGCTTTGTCTAAAAAAACACAGAGGAATCAGCAAAACACACGCGCGAGATTGTGTTTAAAGAATCATTTTAACGGAATACAGATAAAATTTATTTATGGAATTTCAAACTTGGATGTGCCTCATTTGTGGTTGGATATATGACGAAGAACAAGGACTACCGGAAGATGGCATCGCGCCCGGCACGCGCTGGAATGATGTACCCATCAATTGGACATGTCCTGATTGCGGTGCCCGTAAAGATGATTTCGAAATGATTGCAATCTAAGGATGCACACACGATGACAAGCGCTTTGTGTCAACTACGACTACGTTTTGAAAAAGCCTTGCTCAGTTGGCTGCGCAGTTCTGTCAATGCGCCTTTGACCGGTAGCAAGCACGACGCGCTGCAAATCTTAACTACTTGCGTGCAAGAATTATCTATCAGCGAACCCCACGAACCCTATTGGCCACACAGTCAATTTTTATTATCTGGGCTATTGCAAGGCCAACTGGCTGACCAGGTTCCTTGCCGCAAAGTGTTTGCACAGATCAACCTATTGCTGGCACAAAAAACGCAGCATAGACATTTAATTTCAGCTCAGCTTTGGCATGACACATTAGCGCTGCAACAGCACACCATGGTAACGGTCCCGCCGCTAGAAGATGCTTTTTTACGCGAAGCCGAAATAGCATTGCAAGCACTGGATGAAGCGTGTGCACTTTGGCAAGAACAAAGCCACGCGCCCCCACTGAGCGCGGTACTCAAGGCAACACGCACAATGCACACGCTTGCTACAACAGTCAACTTTGAACTACTTGCGACACTTGCCAATGCCTTAGAGCGATTATTTATCGCGCTCATGGCCCCCAAAGCTACGCTGGCAGGTGCGCAAGAATACGCTACCCTAGAAACCACTAAACAAAGTATGCATCGTCTTTTACATCAAGCGGCGGCAGGGATTACCCCAAAACGCGACGATGTTTTTATCAACGCTTTACTTATGTGTGAACAACTGACTGGCACACACACCCATCCATCTACACCGTGAATATCCTGCTGGTTAAAGTATCTTCCTTAGGCGACATTGTGCACGCCATGCCCATTGTTGCTGATATTTTGCATGCGTACCCGCATGCAAAAATTGACTGGGTAGCTGAAGAAGCATTTGCTAATTTAGTGCAATGCGTGCGCGGCGTGCGCAAAGTCATCCCGGTTGCCCTGCGTCGCTGGCGACATCAATTATGTAGACCCAGCACCTGGCGTGAAATCAATCAATTTTTTCATACCCTGCGCAGTACCCGTTACCACGCCATCATTGATGCACAGGGATTACTTAAGTCTGCACTGCTAAGTCGACTCGCGCATGGGCAAGTCTATGGGCTAGCTAATCGTACCGAAGGCGCGAGTCATGAATGGCCAGT
>JADYYQ010000015.1 GCA_020853585.1 Ottowia sp. | reverse complement strand
GGTATTTCCAAACATATTGCACTTGAAGAGAATAGCCATCGTCGATTGCCTGACACGATGTTATTGGCACCAGCGGTACAAAATATTTTTTCCTCACTTGTCCGCAGTGAAAATGCACTGAATAATATTGTTGGCTTAAGTAAATCAGATCCCAATTTGCGTCTTTACACTACCATTAAAAATCTTGAGATGGCCAGTGGAAGTGAAATCGTGATGGCGTATGCACTTAAACAATTGGGAATGGATTCAGTGCAGCAAGAGCCTGTGTTTTCGCTTCATGAGCTTAATCCGTTAACAACCGGCTCAAGTGCAGCATCTAAAGTAGGGATCGCCAAAGCACGTACCAATCCAAATGAGGTAAAGAGCGTATCTGTTTCTGCGGCAGCGGGTACCAACACAGCGTTTATTTCAAATTTGCTGATGTCTGGAAATGAGAAAGCGGCCGTGATGATGCCCTCTATCGATGCGAATGTAAGTGCTTCGGGTGAGTGGGTAAAAACCGTATTTCACGGTACAACCTTAAAACCAACGCATGATTTGATGTCGATGGCACATACGCGTTCTTATGCCCATAGCGTTAGTATGGCCAATGATATTCAAAAATTAGTTTGGCAAGCGAAAACACAGGAAGGCAGCGCGTTGCCTAAGCATTTAGATGGCGCGTGTCAATTGATGGCACGGATTGATGCGCCGCTACATGCTGAAGAAGAGGTGGTGCAGCATATTGCTTTCGCTCTCAATGCACTACGTACGCTTGAGAAATATTTTTCTCAGTTTGAAAAAGCGGCGCCCCTGTTGTTGATGGCGGCGAAAAATAGCGCTGATTTTTCTTTGTCTTACGATAAAAATTTTTATAACGAAGCGTTGACGACGATTCTTTCTCATCAACTCGATGGTGATAAAACACTTAAAAAAATAGACCATCTTAATGAAACGGGTGGTACAACGCGCCCCAGTCAACTCGCTAATACCCACGAAGCAGCACGAGAAATTGTAGGTCGCGTGTGGGATAGTTATAGCGCTGCTTTAGGCATGATTGAGTTAAGTGGCCTGGGTCGTATCTCTTCGTTATTAAAAAATCTTGATCAGCATGCGCCGATAAAAAATATGCTGACAGAATTTGTTGAGGTGCATACAGCGCTTGCCGAGAAATTAGCCAACCCTAATTTAGGATTGAGTCTGGATAGCTTATATCGTCATGCGGCACTTGAATCGCCCGATGTCAGTGAAAAAAATGTGAAAGCGACCAAGCGTGAAGCAGCGCTTGCTTTATCAAAAGCCAATGTGTCAAGTATATTGCCCACGGCGACCTTAGGTTTAACCTCTATTTTGAGTTCCTCACAGGCTTTGGCTTTGGGCGGAAGCGTGGCGACAAAAACAACGCGCGTATCTGGTGCAAATAATCCTTTAGGTAATGGCGTGTCTGAGACGGTGACCTATACAGGAACATTAAGTGGTTTGATGACCGCGCTGAATGGTTTTTCAAAAAATCCAAAAACGATTAATTGTCTTGTCCCCGATAATATTTTTTCAGAGGCGCTCTTAAATGCATGCGCTGCAATCTATCAAGATATTGATCCAACGAGTCTTACTTTAGGTGGGTCAGCAAGGATGGCCACACGTGCGTTAGAGCGAGATAAGAGCAAACAAATATCGGTTGTTGCAACAAAATATGAAGCGACTTTGCAAGCACTGGTTGTGAACACCACGATTAGTAAATCGATAAAAAGCAATGTGGATTTTGCCAAATTAAGTGGGGCGACGGGTGTCAGTGTCAAGCTCGGTGCGGGTAAAACAGAATCACGCACAGAAGTGGGTTTGGTGATGATGGGACCTGAATTAAGTTACAACATTAGTCAACTAGGCGAGTTGGCAGCATATGGTATTGACAAAGATGCAGCAAAAAAAATCAAAGAACAGAGAATGATATTGACTGATCAGTTTTTGTCAGGAAAAGATGAATTAAAAAAAACCTTCGAAGATTTTTTTAAAAGTACAGAGGCAGACAAGCGTATTCAGTATATGTACTTTGGTTTAAATAGCGTGGGAGGGTTACTAAGTCAGTTTAGTGAAGTGCCGGACAAAGTCATTAAAAAAGAGGGGGATGGCACTTACACATTAAAAGGATTTGATTTGTTTAACCCAGAAGTTGTAGCGGACTATATTGCAAGAAAGCAAGATGAAGGTAAAACCGCTAAAAATATGTTTAGTGATCCTGTGAAGACAGATATTTTTGAAGAGATGGGTGTGACACGCGCGCACATAATGGCATTATTACAGCAGACTTCACCTGCAAAAGGTAAAACGGTTGGTGAATTTTTGGCTACAGCGAACGCAGATCAGCGTATGGCCTTTTTTCGCGATGATCCCACCGGCATGAGTTTATTAGGCGCTTATGTGTTGATTTTGTGCACAGCGAAAGAGATGAAAAAAACCTTGACGACAGCAAAGCCATATGTCTGCGCATTTGCGCAGCGTCCTTCTGCTACTTATGAACCTACGCTGTCGCGCATGAAAAATGGATTAGGCCAGGGGGTCGTAAGTATGTTGAGGTGGGGAGACACATTAGCGACGAAAGTAAGACAAGGCACACATTTTTTGTAGAAAAAAATTGCTGAGGCGATTAAACCCGTATTTGATTAGCGTTGTGCCATGTGTGTTGATGCGTTAACAATGGGTCATGCTCGGGTGTATGTCAGCGTAGATTTGTATGTGGGCGTTGACGATAGCTTGATTTGTGCGTTGATGAGTTTAGGGGAGCGAGCATAAATCACCCTCAGTCTTGCGAGGTGCGTTAGAAATAGTTGCTGTTTATATCAAATTTGCAGGTGAAGTGTTGTTTTTTGTGGCCACAAAAAAGGCGTTGAGGCCCTTTATCTTCCTTGTTTCTGTTAAGATTTCTTCCGCTAAGATGAGCGCTTTTGCCTGATGTTTTCTGTCTTTTCGCGTGTGTCTAACAGTTTTCAATAAGGAGATGGTATGTCGAAAAATGTTGCTGATGTGATGCAACTTGTCCAAGAACAAGATGTCAAGTTTGTCGACTTTCGCTTTACTGACACCCGCGGTAAAGCACAGCATGTCAGCGTGCCGGTTTCCCATTTTGATGTCGATAAATTTGAGAGTGGTCATGCTTTTGATGGGTCATCTATTGCTGGCTGGAAGGGAATTGAAGCTTCTGATATGTTGCTCATCCCTGACCCAAGTACGGCGTACTTAGATCCTTTTTACGAGGAAAATACGCTGGTACTTATGTGTGATGTGGTTGAGCCCTCTGACGGTAAAGGGTATGACCGTGATCCGCGATCCTTGGCTAAACGTGCTGAGGCCTATTTAAAAAGTTCGCGCTTAGGGGATATCGCCTATTTTGGTCCTGAGCCTGAATTTTTTATATTTGATGCGGTGAATTGGCAAATTGATATGTCAGGTTGTTCCCTGAAAATTCATTCTGAAGAAGCACCTTGGTCTTCTGATCAACAATACGAACACGGTAATTCGGGACATCGTCCTGGCGTAAAAGGTGGGTATTTTCCGGTTTCGCCGCAAGATACTTTTCAGGACATGCGTTCAGAAATGTGCTTGATATTGGAGTCTTTAGGTGTACCTGTTGAGGTGCATCACCACGAGGTAGCCGGCCAAGGCCAAAATGAAATTGGTACGCAGTTTAGTACTTTAGTGCAGCGTGCCGATTGGACGCAGACACTCAAATACGTTGTGCAAAACGTGGCGCATCGCTATGGAAAAACCGCGACTTTTATGCCTAAGCCTGTTGTGGGGGATAACGGTTCAGGCATGCATATTCATCAGTCCATTTGGAAAGATGGGCACAATTTATTTGCGGGCAATGGTTATGCGGGATTATCAGAATTCGCGTTGTACTACATTGGCGGCATTATCAAGCATGCGCGTGCCTTAAATGCATTGACCAATCCGACAACAAATTCTTATAAACGTCTGGTGCCTGGTTTTGAGGCGCCGGTTAAATTAGCATACTCGGCACGCAATCGTTCGGCCTCCATTCGTATTCCTTATGTTTCTAATCCAAAGGGGCGACGTATTGAAGTGCGCTTTCCTGATGCAATGGCCAATCCATACTTGGCGTTTTCCGCGTTACTGATGGCTGGATTAGATGGTGTGCAAAATAAGATTCATCCGGGCGAAGCTTCTAATAAAAATTTGTATGATTTGCCTCCGGAAGAAGACGCCAATATTCAAACGGTGTGTGCTTCACTCGATCAAGCATTGGAATATCTTGATCAAGATCGCGCGTTCTTAACCCGTGGTGGGGTATTTAGCGACACGATGTTAGATGCCTATATCGACTTAAAGATGGAAGAAGTAACACGTTTGCGGATGACAACGCACCCCATTGAATTTGATATGTATTACTCGCTGTAATTTTTGCAGATGATTGTAAGCATGGCGACTTGCATTAATGTTGCTGGTCGCCGCGCGCACTCAGTCGCGCGGCACCTTCTCAATATAAAACTTAATATCTCTGTTTGCCTATACTGACTAGGATGTGTGGGGTTCATTTTTCTCACCATCTTTCATGATGTGGCGTGAGTAGCATTGTTATGGGCATATGCGCATGAATTGCCTTTGAGCTGAGTGCGCTTATTTTGACGGGGTATGGGGACGTGCTTAAGGAGGGCGGATTTTTGTTTGTGGAATTTAAGTGGTGCGCCTTATGTGTTGGCATTGAAATTTAGTCACGCCGCGTAGTGCATAGCGGCGAGGTAGGTGCACACAGAAAGTGTTACTTTTTCAGAATAGAACTTTGTTGACCAAACTAGGAAGGAACGCTTAAGCGTACAATCTCTTGAGCCTGTCGCTTTTCCTTAATTGATGAATACATTGCATTCCACTCCAGAGATGCGCGTAAGCGACTCTCAACACCCTGTTGGCCCCCTGCGTAGTTTAATGCTTGCTGCGATTGGCGTGGTGTTTGGCGATATTGGTACGAGCCCACTTTATGCGATTAAAGAGTGTTTTAATCCGCATCATGGTATCGCTGTCACCCCTGCTGCGGTACTGGGCGTGCTTTCAATGCTGTTTTGGGCCATCGTTATTGTGGTGGCACTGAAATACATTCTATTTGTGATGAGTGCTAATAATAAAGGCGAGGGGGGTGTACTTGCCCTTATGGCGCTTGCTTTACGTACTACCCGAATCAACTCTCGTCGCGCATTGCTATACATCATGCTTGGTATGTTGGGTGCATGTATGTTTTATGGTGATGCGGTGATTACGCCAGCAATTTCGGTGTTATCAGCAGTAGAAGGGCTTGAGGTAGCGTTACCGGGTACGGCAAGTTATGTGTTGCCCATTACGCTGGTGATTTTAATCGCCCTGTTTTTTATCCAACGGAGTGGTACGGCATGGGTTGGAAAATTATTTGGCCCGATTATGCTGATATGGTTTGCCGTATTGGGTGTGATTGGCGTGATGAATATCCTTGAGGCGCCGGAAATTTTAGTTGCGATTAATCCGATGTATGCCTATGCATTTATCCATGAGCATGCAGTTCAATCTTTTATTGTGTTGGGCTCGGTCTTTTTAGTGTTAACAGGTGCGGAAGCTTTATATGCTGATATGGGCCATTTTGGCGCATCGCCGATACGCCGAGCTTGGTTTTTTTTGGTGATGCCCACGCTTGTACTTAATTATTTTGGACAAGGCGCATTAATTCTGTTGCACCCTAGTACGATTGCGCATCCCTTTTATCATATGGTGCCTGAGGCGTTTCGTTTGCCGATGGTGTTGTTAGCGACATTAGCGACGGTGATCGCTTCTCAGGCTGTGATCTCAGGTGCGTTCTCGTTGACGAGTCAAGCTATTTTGCTGGGTTTCGTCCCTCGTATGCGGATTCACCATACTTCTGAAAGTGCAATCGGCCAAGTCTATATACCCGTTGTCAATTGGATGTTACTTGCGCTGGTTGTTTTTGTTGTGATTGGGTTTAAAAAATCTGAGCATCTTGCCGCGGCTTATGGCATTGCTGTCACGACAACGATGGTGATTACCACTTTACTTGCCGGTGTGGTGATGCGTTCGTTATGGAAGTGGCATCCTGCTTTGGTGGCGTTAGTCAGTTTTGGATTTTTAGCAGTGGATGTGGCTTTCTTTTGTGCGAACTTGATCAAAATTAGAGAGGGTGGATGGTTCCCTTTACTGTTGGGAGGGGTGACCTTTTTGCTATTGGCTACTTGGTATTCTGGACAAAAATTATTGCGGCAACGCACGCATGAGCAAGGCACACCTCTTAAGCCTTTTTTGCACAGTCTATTGGCCCATCCGCCTCACCGTGTGGAAGGTACGGCTGTGTTTTTAACAGGGAATGTGCGCCATGTGCCGATTGCGATGTTGCATAACCTTAAGCACAATCGAGTTCTCCATAAACGCGTTATTTTTTTGAAATTTAGTATTTGGGATGTGCCCTATGTTGATGATGTCGGGCGTCTTACCACTAAGCAAGTGGGGGAAAATATTTATTTATTACGTGCGGCATTTGGTTTTAAAGAAACACCTGATGTGCAGCGTGTCTTGAAATTGGCAAAGCAGCAGTTAATGATGCCATTTGATTTAATGGATACCTCTTTTTTTCTTTCTCGTGATACGCCTATTCCGACTCAGCGTGTGGGTTGGTTTCGGTGGAGACAATATCTTTTTGCTTGGATGTATCAAAATGCTGCGAGGCCATCTGATTTTTTTCAGATTCCGAGTAATCGGGTTGTTGAGCTTGGCGCCAAAGTGGAAATTTAAAGTGTGCTTATGATATTCAAAGGAAATCGTTGGTTTGGCTTAAGTGTGTTGTTGTGCATGAATCTGTTGAGTGCTGCGCAAGCAGAACGCGATGAGGCGTTGACTGCAACGACGATGAGTGAAGAGGCAGAAGACCCGGCTTTGGTGAAAATTAAAGAAGAGCAGCAGGCGATTGATAATGCGCGTGACTGGGTGACGTATAGGCATCGCAAAATTGAAATTGCGTGCTATCAAAATTTTTTTGTAACGCATTGCTTGGATGAAAATACCGAACAACGTCGACAAGAAATGCGCGCTTTGCGTCAACGTGAGATACGGAATAATCAAGTGCAGCGTGATTACACTGCACAGAAAAGAGCAGATGACAAAGCACATGAACTTATTTCGCGTGAATATAACCGTGAGAAAGAGGATGTACGTCGTGTGGAAAATCGTGAAAACTATGAGCAAAAACTCAAGGATGCGAAAGACCGCCAGGCACAAATGAATAGCCTAAAGCGATCGGCTGAGCGCGAAAAAAATAGACGCCATTTTGAGCAAAAACAAAAAGAAGCCGCGCAGCGGCGTCAAGCATTCGAAAAGGATCAAGCAGAAAAGCAACAGCGTGTACCGACGGTGCCCGCCCCTTTCTCTTTTCCAGATACCAAGACAGGTCAGTAATGCAAGATGCAGCACACGATACCGAGATGCAGCGATGGTTTGCACCGGGTGGGGGATTATCGCAAGCAATTCCAAATTTCCATGCGCGGGCCGCGCAGCGTGATATGGCGCAAGCTATTTTTGCTGCCATTGAAAATAACGATACCCTTATTGTAGAAGCGGGCACAGGTACAGGAAAAACCTATGCGTATTTGGTTCCTGCTTTGTTGCACGGTGGAAAAGTGATTATTTCTACGGGTACAAAAAATTTACAAGACCAGTTGTTTGCGCGTGATTTACCTACGATTCGCAAAGCATTGGCTGTTCCTGTGAGTGTGGCTTTGCTTAAAGGTCGTGCTAATTATGTTTGTCATTACCATCTTGAGCGCGCGCAAGACACAGGTTTGTTTGCTGCACGTCAAGATATCGTAGCGCTGCGTGCCATTGTTCAATTTTCTAAGCTATCCCAAACGGGAGATAAAGCCGATCTTGCTGAAGTACCTGAAAATTCACCGGTCTGGAGTAAAGTCACATCGACTCGCGATAATTGCTTGGGTTCCGATTGTCCGAGTTATCAAAAATGTTTTGTAATGCAAGCCAGGCGTTCTGCACAACAAGCAGATGTCGTGGTGGTGAATCATCATTTGTTTTTTGCCGATTTATTATTGAAAGACACGGGCATGGCTGATTTATTGCCTAATGCCAATACGATTATTTTTGATGAGGCTCATCAACTTCCCGAAATTGCCACACTTTTTTTTGGCGAGACACTGTCGACTTCTCAATTGCTTGAACTATGCCGTGATACGGTGGTGGAAGGTTTAGCGCAGGCTCGGGATGCCTATCCTTGGGCGGAGCTGGCGGCACAACTTGAATACGCTGCGCGTGATTGTCGTCTTAGCTTGGGCGAAGCGAATCAAAAAGTCGCTGCCATTCAGTTACCTACGGATAGTCCATTTTTTGCCAGCATCGTTAAGATTAAAAAATCGCTCAGTGATTTAACGCAAGCATTAGTACAACAAGCGCAACGTAGTGAAGGATTACAAAATTGTGCGCAACGTGGCCAAGATTTGCTTGGTAAGTTAGCGGGATGGAGTGACAAAATTGAAGTAAGCGATGCTTCTGGTACGGTGT
>JADYYQ010000014.1 GCA_020853585.1 Ottowia sp. | reverse complement strand
TGCTGATAAAAGCATTAGTGCAGAAAAATTTTATCTAAGTGATCGAGCTGCAGAGAAGGTGTTTTCTGACAAGACAATCGAAGATTTCAAGCAGGATTTTTATGAACCTCTTGCGAAACTAGACCGATTTTTAGTGATTTTGGTCGTAGCGATTGCAGCGCACTTTTTTCATACGTTTAATATAGCTCGCCTTGCTTTTTTTCTTGTCGGAAGAACATCCTGTGGGAAGTCAACTATTCAGCGTTTTGCTTCCTACCTGATTAATGGAAAGAATACGCTTAGAGATTTTAATGCCACGTCCATTGGAATGCATGATTACTGCGTTGCTCAGGGAAGTCTTCCGATATTTTTAGAAGATGCTCATAAGGCAGGGCAAGCAACGTTAGATCTCATAATGGAATCAGGCAATGGTTCAGGTAGGTTTCGTAGCACATACGGAAAAAATGGAGAAGATGATAAGCATAAAAAAATGACAGGTGTCCCAATTGTATCGAGCGAAATGTCTATTCATAACATCGCTAAGCGATATCGACTGGTGCTAGATAAAGGTGTAGATGGTCGGTCGATCGGGATTTACGAGACCAATTACGGGGCATTCGAGGATTTATGTGGATTCAAATCTGGTGCAAAACTCTCTGAGTATCTGGATGAACAAGCGCCGAAATATGCAGGTGTACTTGGTGATGCAGCGATATCAGAAATTGCTGAAAATTTGAATACGCACAAAAAGTCATGGGAAAAACGCAAAGACACGATTCGGAAGAAAATAATTTCTTCAGCGCAGCTTGAGGACAACTTCGACGGAGTTGACGCGCGAGTTTTAAACGGACTGGTATTTTGCGCGTTTATCGGTCGTCAACTGTCGGTGGCAGGCGTGCTACCTGTAAGCCGCAATCGAATTTACGAAGCCTTCGGTACGGTTTTCAAAGGAAGGGTTGATTATTTCGCATCACAGGTCAATTTGTCTGACTCTGAGCGGCCCACGCTTACTGAAAAAGCAGTGCAGACAATGATAGCGAAAAACCAAAAGAAGTTTTTCCCGGTGAATCAGAAGCTTCACGATGGATCAAAAAAATGCATGGGCTTCACAAAACAATGCAAGAAAACTGGTGACATCTTGTATTTGATTGAACCGTATCGTTTCAAGTCAATTTTGGGAGATAAATTCCACGACAAGACCTTTGCGGACTTACGTGCAGCCGACTATTTGGTGACAAGTCGAGCGCGTGGCTACCACTACCAGCAACGCGTAGGCGAGGAACTGAAGGACTTCATCGCAATCCGCGCCGCCATCCTGGAACCTGAGTCCCGCTGAGGCTTCGCGTGAAGCCATGTCACAAGCAAATGTTGTGACATGGCTATGTGATGACTGCGTACCCGTAGTCGAATCGCATTCGAACCACTGTAATACCAAGCCAACACACCGTTTTGTGTACTGTGGGCAAATGGAATATACCGAGAAAAATCATGGCGTCATCATTACTAGACACGATAAAGATCGTCGTTGATTGTGACCATCGAGGATGGCTTGAAAACAATCAGCAGCAGCATGATTTAGGAGTGAAGAATTTAATAACAAAAGCCACTTCTAGCCCCTATAAGAAGATTAATGTACCAGGGGCTTACGGAGCACGTGCGGAAGTTAAATCCGTGCTAAATGGAACTAAACTCGTGATTGAGTGTAGTGCACCAAAATTTCTAACCGGCCAGAATGTCTTTGGTTCGGAAGAATTGCAGCCGCAAGTCCTGGCCATAGTAAAGCAAGTTTGCAAGTACTTGGTACTCCGTCTTTCGCCGCAAGAGTGGCGAAAAGTTGAAGATGGGCTTGTGGCTATTCATCGGGTTGATGTTGTCGGGCATCTAAAAATGAAAAACCCGGACATGGTTGGCAAACTGCTTAGAAGCCTCAAAATGCAGATCATGTTCCTGGATAAAACAACCAGCAACTACAAGGACCAGACTCTATATATTGAGCAGAACTCTGATTGGAAATCATTAAAATTCTATGGAAAGGCTGCAGAGATTAATTATCGCCCCTTGAATGAAAGTTTGCCACATCGTGAATTTATTGAGCGATATTGCGAGGATCTATTTCGTTTGGAGTTGGTACTGCGCCGTCGATTTTTGAAGGCTAAAGGTATCAAGTATGTGCGAGATTGGACGCCGAAAATTGGGCGAAGTATTCTTCGGTCAGACATCATTGATTTGGGCTTAACCGATGTGTCGTTGAAGCATTTTGAGCATCACCCTAATATGGGTAGTCTACAGAACTGTATTCTTGCACTGCATGCTGCAGGGGTGGATTTACGCACTGTTGGTCTCACTCAGCGCCAACTGAAGACGCATGCCACCACAATCCGCAATAAAATTGGTTTGAATATCAATGTTCCTCGGTCAGTCCAACTATTGTCAGATATCCCTGTGCGGTCCTTGATTCACAGCCTGCGGTTTGGGAAGAATAGAAAGGCTATAGAGCTTGGAGTCACCAAGCTTCCGAATTAGTAGGAAAATTAATCCTCATAAAAGTGCCCTGGTTAATCATTGAAATCCGGGGCTATTCCAATTTTTTATTTGGATTGTAGCCAATGGCTGCAATCTCTAGATATTTATCTACCATGCTCTTTGCCTTGGATATTTCGGCATGAAAGCGATCGTGCAATGCATCCTTGTCTCCATTCATTTCTTTAAATTCCTTTGGAAAAATCTCTTTGTAAATATCGTTCGTTTTCATTTTTCTTCGGGTGGCATCACTGATTTTGAGCCGTTGAAGAAATTTATCTGGCTGTATGGGGAATCTGCCAAATTCTTTGGTGCCATTATTTTTTTGCTGTGCATCTCTTTTTTCGGCATCAATAAGCTCTTCCCGATAGCGTGTAAGCCAAACTTTGGCCGCGTCCAGTTGAACTCGCATC
>JADYYQ010000013.1 GCA_020853585.1 Ottowia sp. | reverse complement strand
TTAAATGGCATGACTGTTCTGTTAAGTTGTAAATAGAATAATTATTACATAACTGAACCATGCTCATTGACTCAAAATTTCACACCTTACAAAACCCCTGCTTTCACCCCTGCCGAACAAAGCCCGGCAACTGCCGCGCATCAAGGCCTTTAGCAAAAATAAAATCCCGCCTTCATCAGCGGGCTATTTGCGCTTGTCTTTGTAACATCAAAATGGCTGTTTTTGAACCACGCCCCAATCTTCTCGTTCCTTTTTAGTTTTGCTATAAAAAATTAGGTTGATATGAAAGCTTGGGGCGCTTACAAAGCATAAAAGTGTGGGGAGTGCCGCTATGCCGCAGTCTCTCTTCGCTATTGTGTTGAGAATGCCGCGGCGGCACGGCTTAGTCGATCATTTACCGCGTCCCAGTCCGCGGTTTGTGGTGGCTGCTCAATCAGTATTTGATCAAACTGTTGTCGATCAAGGCGGCGCAAGATGGCATATAAATAATGCGCGTAGGCGGTAGATGTTGTCGGTGCGATTTCGGTATAGCTTGTGCTAGCAAAAACATTGCTGGGTGCGGTACAAATAAGCGCGATTTTTTGGTGCGATGCCTGTTGTATGTAGGGGTTTAATTGCTCGCGTGGTAACAGCCGCAAGGGTGTACGAGGTGCGTAATGTGCGGCGAGTGTGCCAGAGCTACGTGGTGCGTGTGCGTCTATATGTGCGGGCATTACGCCGATGATAGCGGCGATATCTTGTGCACTGATGATGCCTGGCCGTAATAAGACAGGACCTCGCCCTTGTTTGAGTCGTGATAAATCTAAAATGGTTGACTCAATACCGACTTCAGTAGCCCCCGCTTCTAATAAATAGACCGAGGGTTGGTGATCGATAGGAAATTCTTCTCGAACATGCGCTGCGGTGGTGGGGGAAACTTTGCCAAATTTATTGGCAGAGGGAGCGACGATGCCACCTTGCCCTTGTCTAAACGCGGTGAGTAAAGCTTGTGCGCAAGGATGTGCAGGACTGCGCAGGGCGATACTGTCTTGTCCACCTGTAACGGATAAAGGTACGCCGGCTGCTCGTGCGAGCACAAGGGTCAATGGTCCCGGCCAAAACGTATCGATCAGTTGTTGCGCATAAGGGGGAATCTCTCGCACCCATGTGGTCAGTGATGCTTGAGCTGCAATATGCACAATAAGTGGATGATGGGTGGGTCGTCCTTTGGCGGCATACACTTTGTTGACTGCGGCAGGATTCATCGCATCGGCGCCGAGTCCGTACACTGTTTCGGTTGGAAAAGCGACCAGCTCACCGGCCTCAAGTTGGACAACCGCTTGCGTAATCGCAGTGCGATCAACTGCTTCGGTGATATTTTGTTGATACGTCACGGTTGTATGCCCAGGGTAATGCACGCTTGTCGATAGGCTTGTTTGATATGTTCAGTGTCGCTATCGAGTAGGTTTAAATGGCCCATTTTTCGTCCCACTCGAGGCGTATGTTTGCCATACAGATGCAATTGCGCTTGGGGTAGCGCCAGTATTTTTTCCCAATCAGGTGTGACGGGTTGAGTGGGGTCTACAGGAAACCATAAGTCACCTAATAAATTGAGCATCAGTGCCGGTGAGAATTGATGTACGTTACCTAACGGTAAGCGTGCCATTGCACGCACTTGTTGTTCAAATTGGCTGGTATAGCACGCATCGATGGTGGCATGTCCTGAGTTGTGTGGTCGTGGAGCGATTTCGTTGATGACCACATGCCCATTGTCTAAGACGAAATATTCAACACAGAGCACCCCTACATATTCCATTTTTTCCGCAATACAGCGCGCGGCGTAGCACATTTTTTGTGCGAGCAATGTGTTAGGACTGACGGCTGGCAATAACGATGCATGCAAGATGCCGGATCGATGATTGTTTTCGACTAAATTATATTGTGCATATGCACCATCATGACCGCGTACGGTAATGGCAGAAATCTCATAAGCTAGTGGCAATCGTTGTTCAAATACGCAAGGCACTTGTCCTAGTGCGACCCATGCCCGTGCGAGGTCGGTATGCGTGGCAACATTGATTTGGCCTTTACCGTCATAACCCATATGCGCGGTTTTGATAATGCCCGGAAATAAATGGGCGGGGGTTTGTGCGAGATGCGCGTGCTCTGTAATGACCCAGTAGGGCGCTGTATCGATACCCGTCTCATCGGCGTATAAATTAAGTAGATGTTTTTCGCTAATGCGATTTTGTGCGATTGCAATACAGCGACTATTCGGTGCAACAAATACCCCCCAGCCTTGTAGTAGCTCAAGGGTTTGCGCAGGGATATTCTCAAATTCGGTGGAGACACTTGCGCATAGGTCTGCGAATATGCGCAAAGCGCTTTCATCTAAATAAGCAGCGCATAAATGACGATCTGCTGCCATGCCCGCTGGGCTATGTGCATCAGGGTCTAATACACAGACGCGATAGCCCATTGCTTGAGCAGCGTGTGTGAACATTCGACCGAGTTGTCCACCACCGAGTATGCCTAGCCATTGACCGGGAAGAATAGGAGAAAGTGACATAAAAATATTCTAAGAAATAAAATAGAGCGTTGCCTATGATAGCGATCGATCTTAAGTGTCATGGGCGCAAGCTTGTACCAAATTTTTATTGGCTTGCGTGTTGCTTTATCTGCTCGTCGGATCGTACGGCAGCGCTTGGTTAGTTAGGCGGTAAGGTCATTGCTTGTGCTTTTGCGGTTTGGTGAGCGCGAAATGTGCGTAATTGTTCGGCCAGTGTTTTGTCTGTGCTGGCGAGCATGGCAATTGCATATAACGCTGCATTTGCTGCGCCGGCCTCGCCAATGGCAAAGGTTGCAACAGGAATACCTCGGGGCATTTGCACAATAGAAAGTAGTGCATCTTCGCCCCGTAAATAGGTTGAGGGAATGGGCACACCTAAGACCGGAAGGGTTGTTTTTGCAGCAAGCATACCGGGTAAATGGGCAGCGCCTCCCGCACCCGCAATAATAGCGCGCAGTCCTCGCTCTTGAGCGCAGGCAGCATAAGCCAGCATCTCGTCTGGCATGCGATGTGCTGAGACGACGCGGGTTTCATGGGGGATATGGAATTCATTAAGGACATTCACAGCGTGTGCCATGATGTTCCAATCAGAGCTTGAGCCCATTACAACGCCGATGAGTGGGTGTGTCATAAATACCTTTGGTTTCTCATTTGTGCCAATGCAAATTTACACTCATGGGCAAAAGCGCGATGAGGGTTGTTGCGAGACGGTTCGTGCGAATATGTTGCTGTAACTGAGCAGTATGCGTGTCTTCGGTACCCGTTGTACGTACGCTTGGCTTAGATGAGCATGATTTAAAGGATCGTATTCTACCGTAGTCACTTTTCCCAGCGATCGGCGGGGGTAGTGAGTGCACTTGCACGGTAATGTTCATAAGCGAGTGTATTGCGTTCTAAACTTTCATTGAGTTTTCCAAGTGCAATATGAGCACGATGACGGATCGTCTGATTATCTTCTGCATAAATAAGGCAGTCTTCAAAACTGGCTTGTGCTTTCCCCCATAATTTTTGATGCATGCATAAGCGTCCTAATGCGTAATGAAGTATTGCTTCACGAGGATATAGCGATAGCCAGCTTTCGATTTTAGCGATAAGTGGACGGGCTGAATGGGTCGGCGAGACGCATTCGGCGTAAGGGAATAGGAGTTGTGAGTCCCACGTATGTTCTAGCGCTTCTTCAAGTAGTTCTTGAGCAGTGCTTGGGTGTTCAAGCTCGATAAATAAATAAGCAGCGAGGCGGGCGTTGCCTGTGAGGCGCCGCTCGGCAGCACTGAATGTGTGCCATAAGGTTAGTAATGCGTGAGCATTGTTGCGATGTTCTTTAAGAAGGTGATGACATGCTTGCTGTTTGATCCCACGGATAGCAGCAGGGTGGAGGGCATTGTGTTTTTCCAGACTGCGTGCCAGGCGGAGTACTTCGCTCCAATTTTTAAGTTGTTGATGTGCACGTAGGGCGAGGTGCTGCACTTTAATTTGCCTACCCCCTTGTGCATGTAGTTGGGCAATGGTGTTAAGCGCCCCATGTGCATCTCTTGACTCGACTTGCATTTCAGCTAATGACACATCACGCGCTTGTTGTAGCTCGGATGCGGTGATTTGTTTTAGCCAGCTATCTCGACGGGCAGGTTGATGTAAATAATGCGCGCAGCGTGCGCCGATAAGTGCCCCGACTTGTGCATAATCAGAGTAGACGCGTGTTGCTTGCGCCATTTTTTCGGCGCGTGAAAAGCGACCTGCGCTTAAATTAGTATAAGCCTCACAGAGCGCGAGACCTGCATGGCGTTGCCGCTGATGATGGCGATATTGACGTGCACGTTTGGGGAGTGTGAATAGGTGATGAATCATGCGTACAAAAAAATAGCAAAAGATCCATCCGATAACTTGAAGTAAGAGAAAAAAATTGAGTGACAAATCAACCCGGTAAGGTGGGTAAAAAAGCACCACGTTACTCTGATTGAATTGCACAAGTAGGGCGAGCATGGTGGCGATTGCCAGCAAAAAAAGAGCCCAAAATAAACTGCGCATTTTATTATTCCTTGTTGGTTTCCCTTAGACGTTGTACGGCCGCTGCGCTGTTTGCAAGCGATGGTATCGTCAGGAGCGTGCTTTCTTGCTGTATCTGTTTGAGCTGGGTATATATTTGTTGTGTGGCAGGTGCGGTGTTGTCAAAGTAATGGGAAAGCATATTTTTTGTATAAGCTAAATCATCGCGAAAGCGGGATGTACTGCGTATTTGTAATGCAATGCGCGCAGTGAGTAAACGTAATTTGACTTGCTCGCGAATGGTCCACGCTTGTTCAGGTGAGGCGAGCAGCATACCGGCATTATCAACGCGTTTTACTTGTAGTAAACGCAGACTTTCTTCTTTGATTGTGTGCCATGCATTGAGTAATCCTTGCTGCCACACAGGGGCTTGCGATGATGGATTTTGTTTTTTTAGCGGCGTGGTATTGGTATCGATGATTCGGGGTTCAGCCAGTAAGGTCAATGAGTCCACGGCGACAATAATTTGATCTAATTTAAGCAGCATCGTGGCAAGATTAGTTGGCGCTTGTCTTTTTAGTTGAGCCAGATCTTGAGCCAAAGCACTACGTAATGCCCTAAAGTGCATTTTGGATAGAGGCGCCAAACGTTGATCAATAGTTTGTAATGTGATGAGGGCGTTGCGTGGGTTTCCGGTCAGTTGCAGTTGTTGTTCAGCGATAGTGAGTTGCTGTTCAATTTCGGTAAGGATGATATCGTCGTGATTACGATTAAGCGTTTGATAGGATTGTAATAGGCCGCGCTGTTGTGCTTGGGTATCGTCTACTGTGATTGCTAAAGTTTGAAGTTTGATTTGTATGTCATTTAGTTTTTGATGAAGTGTGCGATTGCGTGACAGATTTTCTTCTAGCTCCGTCTGGAGAGTGTGTTGTTGGGTAGAGGTATTCCAAAAAATAATGCTGTGATACAGCACAAAAAGAGTCAGAACCAGTGTGGTTAGCGTTAGACCTATTAGCCAACGTTGTATAAGGCGTTGTGCTAGTGGGGCTGCCGCGGAGGCCGCGTGGGGGATAATTTGCGAGTCGGTCATAGTCATCAAAATCAAGTGATTAAATCGTGGTTACGTGGCCGTGGTGAGTGTGATGAAAGCGGACTGTGGTGTAGCAATTTTTGTGAATAGATGAGCAATATAGTAAGCGTTTTTATATAAGGGCCCTCTGCACAACTGGCTGCACGCCCCAATCTCTGTGTTGGACGATGCGCGAAATGCGCATATATGCTTGTGTACACGCTGCGTTCCGTGTTTCGTTCGCCCAGATCAAAGCGCATTAGCGATAGTGTGCAGAGGTCTTTGTAAAGGTGTGTGAGGTTATGCGGTGTAATTTTTATCGCTCGTTTGTGTTGTCGATAAAACATGGGCGGTCAATTAAATAGATGTTGATCGTAGTAAGGGAAAAGCGTGCAAAGCGTTGAGTAAATTATGATGGCCCATGCCAATATCTATACAGGATGTGAATCCGGCTTGATATGCAGCTGCGGCGATGCGTGGATGCGATACGAGTGCTGTACCTAATGGGGAGATAAGTAAATGCGCGTGGCTTTGTCTTATGGCATGTAGATTACGTACGGCCTCTGCGCTTGTAAGTAGCCAACAATGGGGTTGTGTGAGTGCGTTTTCTAGCAATTTGCAGAGAGCGTCATCCGGCTTAGGGGCGATGCGTTGATAGGCTTCGATGATGTGCAGGTGTGCACCCGCTGTTTGTAGCGATTCAATGAGGAGTGCACGTCCCCCATTGCCCCGCACAAGTAGAATGCGCTGCCCAGATAATTGATGTGGGCCAAAACCCGATAGTTGTAATGCGCTTAGCAAGGCTTCGGAGTCAAATTGAGCAGCTGTGTTGGCATGCTCACGATGTGGGCTAATGATACGTACTTGATCTGCGTGAATGCCATAGCTTGCTAATGTGTTTAGGCTGCCTGGGCCTAGCACTGCAATGGCGACAGAGCTGGGCCACGCTATGGTCTGCGTGGTTTGATGGAGGCGTTGATAAGCGTTGAGCGCTGCGGTAATCGCATTAGGACTAACAAAAATAACTAAAGAAAATTGCGCGATATCAATCAGTGCTTGATCTAATGGCCCCGCGTCTTGGACATTTTTTATTTCCAGTAAGGGAAAAATAAGAGAATGAAAGCCTTGCTCTTTTAAGTCGTTTGCCAGTGTTTGCGCCTGCATGCGCGGTCGCGTAATGATAACGAGTGGCCGAGTTGGGGTGGCATGTACGCTCATGATCCTAATGAAGCAAGGATGCGGTCTGCTCCTTTTTCGATCAGTCGTTGTGCAAGTTGTTCGCCTAGTCTATGGGCATCTTGTTGTGTAATGACTCGCGCTTGTAAGTCATCTCGCACTTGTGTCGTGCCATTGGGCGAGCCTACCATCGCGCGTAAACGTAAGGTATCTGGACTTTGCCAGTCCGCGTAGGCAGCCAAAGGATGTTGACAAGAGCTACCCAGTGTTTGTGCGAGTGCGCGCTCAGCAGTGACACTAAGTGCGGTGGGTTGATGATGTAAGGGTGTTAACCATGCGGCAAGTTCGGTTCGATGTGTGCTAATTTCGATACCCAGAGCGCCTTGCCCAACGGCCGGTAAGCTTTGTTCGGGGGTAAGTAAAGTGCGAATACGCGCACTTAAACCGAGTCGTTTAAGGCCTGCTGCGGCTAAAATAATCGCGGCGTATTCACCTCGATCAAGTTTATTAAGACGCGTGTCAAGATTGCCGCGTAAAGGTCGTACATTTAAGTGTGGAAACTGTTGCTTAATCAATGCTTCGCGTCGCAAACTGGATGTGCCGACTATGCTGCCAGAAGGCAAATCAGCCAGGCTTTTGTAGTGAGGTGAAACCAGCGCATCACGCGGATCTTCACGCATCATAATCGTGGTGAGAGAAAAATTGGGTGGCAACACCATTGGTACATCTTTAAGTGAATGCACAGCGAGATCAGCTTGCCCATTGTCGAGCGCTTGCTCTAGCTCTTTAACGAATAAACCTTTGCCGCCAATTTTGGAGAGTGAGCGATCTAAAATTTCATCGCCACGTGTACTGAGTCCCAAAATTTCGATGATGCAATGGGGGTAATGCGTTTGCAAATGACTGCGTACATGTTCTGCTTGCCATATTGCCAGTCGACTCTTACGTGAGGCAATGATCAGGCGTTGTGGGGCAGGTAGTGGAGGGGCGGTAACGATTAACATGGCGGCGATGTTAGCACGCGTTTGCAACCCTGTTTGCAATCCTTTAACCCGGTTTGGATAGGCAATAGGCGGTGCGACGGTAATCAATAGCGTTTGTTTATCGTGTGTATTGTGTCGGTGAGTTTGGGTGTGTTGATCTCTTTGTATCGGGGAAAAGTACGATTGCGAGAGGCAGGATCGTTATAATTGCAGCCATGAACTCACCTTTGCATAATAAAACCGCGGCTTGGTCCGCTCGCTTTGCTGAACCTGTATCTGAATTGGTTCAGCGTTATACCGCTTCCGTCTCTTTTGACCAACGTTTGGCTTTGGTTGATATCCGGGGATCTTTGGCACATGCTGAGATGTTGGCGGCACAAGCCATTATTAGCCAAGATGATTGGCGCCAAATTCAAGATGGATTAACCCGCATTCGCGCTGAAATTGAAGCAGGTATCTTTGTTTGGCAACAAGATTTAGAAGATGTGCATTTAAATATTGAGGCGCGACTTACGACGTTGATCGGTATTGCGGGTAAACGTTTGCATACGGGTCGCTCGCGCAATGATCAAGTGGCGACGGACTTGCGTCTGTGGTTGCGCGATGAGATTGATCAAATTGGCTTTTTACTAAAAACCCTGAGCATGGCATTGCTTGATCTTGCGCATGCGCATGCAGATACGATCATGCCGGGTTTTACGCATTTACAAGTCGCTCAGCCCGTTACTTTTGGTCATCACCTTTTGGCGTATGTTGAGATGTTCTTGCGTGATCAACAACGTTTAATGGATTGTCGCGCGCGGGTTAATCAGTTACCACTAGGCGCGGCTGCGTTGGCTGGGACAAGTTATCCAATTGATCGGATGCGTGTGGCGCACACCTTAGGCTTTGACGGTGTGTGTCGTAATTCTTTAGATGCGGTATCTGATCGAGATTTTGCGATTGAATTTTGTGCCACCGCCGCGTTGCTCATGACCCATATTTCGCGTTTGTCAGAAGAATTGGTGCTGTGGATAAGTCCACGCATTGGTTTTATTGATATTGCTGATCGTTTTTGTACCGGCAGCTCGATTATGCCGCAGAAAAAAAATCCCGATGTGCCTGAATTGGCGCGTGGTAAAACCGGTCGTGTTGTCGGTGATTTGATGGCGCTATTGATGTTGATGAAGGCGCAACCACTTGCGTATAACAAAGATAATCAAGAAGATAAAGAGCCTTTATTTGACGCCGTGGATACTGTTTCCGACACTTTACGTGTGTTTGCAGCGATGATTCCTGGCATTGTTGTCAAGCGCGATGCGATGCGGGCAGCGGCTTTGCAAGGCTATGCAACAGCGACAGATTTAGCTGATTATCTGGTGAAAAAAGGATTAGCTTTTCGTGATGCACATGAGGCTGTGGCGCAAGCCGTTAAAGTGTGCGTTGCACAAGGGTGTGATCTAGCTGACTTATCACTAGATGCTTTGCGCCATGCAACTTCTTTGGGTGGGCAAGCAGAATTAATTGGTGCTGATGTGCAAGCAGTATTAACTTTAGAAGGTTCCATTGCTGCACGCAATCATATTGGGGGTACGGCCCCTGAACAAGTGCGTCAGGCGATTGCAGTCGCACGCCAAACTTGGTTGCGCCTCTTTTGCGAAAAATAGATTTATTTTAAGAAGCACGATTTCTCGGTAGGCCAGACAATCCCAGTCATTAATCTCATCACCAGAGGGATGGGCTATGCCTGGGAACGAAGTAAATCACAATAGACCAACGACACTTAACTTGGTGCCATCGTATACGAATGGTGATATCCAGGGGAATGTGGATCTGCTGGCACAGATTGCACTGCCTGAGCCCATGACGATCGATCAATTTTATGATGCGATGAATATATGGGTGAATGAGGCGCCTGCTGCTGAAGGTGCTTCACGCGTGATTGCGGCAGATAAAATGAAAGCCGCTTTCAGTGATCGAAATATTACTGAGCTTGAGTTTGATTGTGATTACGATGTTGAGTTAAGTGAGCTTCCCTCTGCCTTAGGTGAGTTACAGCACATCAAAAAACTAAGTGTGCTGCGCGAACACATCACTACTTTTCCTGTATTAACGAGGCCAATGCTCGGGTTAGAAGAGCTGCGCTTGGTGGGGTGCCCTGCTCTAACAATATTGCCTACTGAATTTGCTGCCCAAATACCCAATGTGCGCAATCTTGATTTAAGTTTTTGTTTTCGGCTGACGGTAAGTTCTGACCAGCTTGAACCGTTATTAAACAGACATTTAGCGCTGTTGAATATGGCCGGTTGTTCGCAAAGGGATATTGCCGAATTACGCCGTGTGGCGCCACGCTTTGCCGATTTTATTCACCCCGATGGATTTAGCGTACACAATTTACCCAATGTGGATAAGCCATGGGAAGACGATAAATATGTTTATCCGCCTAGCCCAGATCAGTCACCCAGCGTACTTAATTTATCCAATGTGGATGAGGCACGGCAAGATAATGAGTATGTTTATCCGCCTAGTCCAGATCAGCCATCCAGCGTCCTGAATTTAGATCGATCCGTCAGTTTACCTAACCTAGCTCGGTCTTTGAGTTTGCCTAGTGTTGATCGTTATTTGAGTATGCCTAGCTTAGATCGACGCACGAGTTCGGGGAGTGTAGATCGTTCCTTGCATTTTGCAAGTACAGATGAGCAGTCCTCCTCATCTAGCCTAATCAGTTTAGCAGTGCCCTTATTAAATCCGATGAGACTAAGTATAGAGTCTATTAATGAAGATACGATATTCTCATTAGATCCATCCCCGTCACTTTTAATTGTCGTGGCGCGTTGCTATGAAGAAGCGAATCTTGAGTTTGATTCCATCATTCAAGCGCAATGGGAAAGGCTAATCAGTGAGAGAGAAGGTGATCCAATACGCACCAATCAACTCAAAATCTTTGGCGACTATATCAACAAGGTATTAGAGGAATGGGTGCCCCGTGCTATTCCAGCCGAACATGTTACGGATGTATTAGCGATTGCTGCACAAGATGACGTGTTGCTGAAACAGTTATGCGATATCGCACGAGAAGGTATCAATAATTGCGAAGACAATCGTGTGATCACCTTTAATAATATGCAGGTGCAAGCGCAATGCGCTGTAATCATGGCCGATGACACGCTTATAGATAAAGAACACGCCTTATTAAGTTTGCTTAAAGGGGTGTTTCGCCAACAGATGTTGGGTGGATTTACGGAACAAATCATGCGTCAGCGTTGGCATGTCCTTGGAGAAAAAATATCTGCACAAGGTGTGCCCTTAGATGATGAGGATAAGAAAACAGCGCCTCATCTAAAAGAAGCGCTGGAGGTTGAACTTGCCTTGCGATACAAGCTAGGCGAATCGTTGGCTTTGCCTTTTCCTATAAAACACATGAAGCATCTGGAATTGGCTGAATACTATATGGTGCAAAGCCGTTATGGTAATGATCTGATTACAGATGAGGAAAAAATATACGTCATCGCTGTGATAGAAGATAAAGCCCACGCATTTGTATTGCAACAAGAAAACGATGCATCACTTGTTGCGACATCATTGATCAATCAACCTGTGTGGAAAGCTTATTTGGCTCAGCGTTATGCCATTAATTTTGCGCGACTCGCTTACACATTTTCTACGCGAAAAGACGCGCTCGTCAACCCTTATACGCAAAGCGATGAGGATCTTGCTGATGAATTTTCGGTTGAGGAAAAAGAAAAATTTGACGCGGCCATGATGACTTATGCGCATGCTCTGAAAGTATTAGAAGACGAAGAAGAACAAGATCAGTTTGCGTTTTCAGTAAAAGCCACGCATGCGCTGTTGATGAAACATGCTTAAGAGTGATGCGTATAGCTGATTTGATTAGAGGCGACTCAGAAAAAAGTACAGCGTATTTATTGAAAATAGACATCTTGTCGATGTAATGGCAGTGGATGCGTTGATCAAAGAAAATTGCTAAAAATATTTTTTCTTTATCTCGTGAGTGCGTTTTCAATTAACAATCGAGATAAATTTAGTGCGTTGTTCTTTGATGGTTATAGATTGATATTGAATTTGCTTCTAACTGTTTTTGGATGCTTATCTAGTAAAGGTTTGCGGTGTGTTGTTTCTCGTTGACATCGCTTCGATTTTGTCACGATAAGGAGGCGTTTTTTTGCTTTACATAAGGGTTTTCTACTAGTGCTTTTATTTCGTTTGTCGTGATGCGTATGTGATTTTTGGTTCACTACATTTTTGCTACATCCTTATTTCAATTGTGTACGTGCTTTTTTGTGGAAATGGAACGAAAATGTGACCTATACGACCAAGCGCCAACGGTCCATTTAATTTTTGCTCTCCACATGGAGAACGTCATGCCTAAAAATATTTCTAATCAGATTATGGGTCTTACTTCAGACCATGCTGTAAAAGCGCCGAGATGGGAAACGCAAAATTACCATGCGCCGCTTAGTGGACTTGAGTCGACGGTGACGCATTGCATTGCAGAATTAGATGCACGCAATAAAATCGGTATTGGCTATGAGAAAAAATTAGAACAATTTTTAGCGCGCGGTCAAACGAGCCATGCTGCTTGGATAAAAATGAGTGGTAAGTATATCGAGCACATGCAAGACATTATTACGAGTTGTAATCAAATGTTGGATATGCTGTCTACAGTTGATTCTGTGGCCATTGGTATTCATAAACAAAATTTGTTGGGAAAATATCGTCACCTGGGTCAGCTTCGTCTTGAGATGGCAGATAAATTACTTGCCGTATATCGTCAAGCATTGCAGTTGTCTTTGCCAGAAGGTGGCATGCATATGTTGCTGGCCGATTTTTTTGCATCAAATGGTGCGATCGATAAAGCAGATGTGTTGGCACGCATAGAGCAAGCATTAGAAGTGAGCTATGCAGCCTGTGAGTTATGTGAAAAATATCAGGGCTATCACACAAGTATTAGTGATATTCCGCCGTTAACGCCTCTTGAAAAAATATTGTCTTCGGGAAAAGCACGTTCTACACAAGCCGAGACAGCGGCATCAATTGCTGCCAATTTGATTGGCAATAAAATTGTGTTGGCAAATTTATTGTGCTGCAAAGCAGATTTGTTATGGGGTGTTCAAGAGAATGCGCATCCCGTGTCAGCCGCATTTCTTTGTGTGAAAGCGTATTCGGATAGATTGTTTAGATTATCCAATGCGACTTTTCTAAGTACACAAAGCCAGGCGATTACTAGTCCGTTTGCAGGGTATCTTTTTTTTGAACATCCAACGAGCTTATCTGTTGATGATCAAAAACGCCTTTTGGATAGCTTAAGCAGTCAGTATACAAATATTGCACTGGGATATACCTGGTTGGCTCAGCAGTGTGCCGAGCATGGACTCAATGAAGAGCATCTATTTAAAGAGCTGGTGATGCTGGCGCAGTATCTGAGCCATATTGCACAGTCAGCACTGCGTCGTTTATTAGGGATGGAAGCGACCTGGCAATCTAAAGGTATGCATACCACTCACGAGAGCAATGCGGTTGTTGCCAATATTGAACCCTCAGATACCTTACTACATGTGATTGATACAGAATTTGATGGCGTTATATTTGGAAAACTACGTAGTGGTGAGACAGGCGTTGCCGATGTGTATAGTGGCCAAGGACAAGTTCTGGAAACTTACCGCTATGCACCTGATCGCGCTGTGTGGTTACGTGATGTGTCATCCCAATTCGTTGATACGCTTGCAGATAAATCTCGTATGGAAATGCTTGCGATAGGTGATGGCGTGATGTCTGCAATACAGCAAGGTAATGGTGATTTTGTACAGTTAACAGCGCAAGTGGAATGCGTATTACAAGAGATGGCTGGCCGTGTAAAGTTGGCGCGTTTTTTGGAAAAAAATAATACGGTATTGCCTGTTTACGTCGAAGGTTGCTTAAAGCCCTATGCTGAGATGCTTGCTACCCATGTAAGTGCATTTGAAACATTGCAAGATCAGCTGAATTTATTATCAAGTGAAGCGTCTAACTCAGTGATATCCCCTTCAGGGCAACATCAGGCGATGACGTGGGCGAAAAAATTACGTGGCCATATGGCCTGGGTTAAGCACAAAGCATATGATGCCCGCGTCCGTATGATTAAGGCACAAAACCCAACTGAAGCAGGATTGCGTTATCTGGCTGATAAAAATGGGTTTGCGTTTGAGGTGACCAAAATCAGAGCGCGCGTTCCTCTTTTGCCTCCCCATATCACACGTCAACAGCGCGAGATGGGTATCTTCTCTGCCGATTATTTAGATGAGTATCAAATCTCTTTTGCGGATGGCAGTCCATCTTGGTATGCGCATTTTCATTATCGGCATATTGGTGCGACGCTCACGGAGTATTCTGCTGCATACTTAAAAAATGATGCGCAGCGATGCTTGGGTCATGCTTGGGAGCTTGATGCGGTTAAGCAAGGTCGTGATGTTGAGTTGTATCGTGGCAGAATTTCAGAAGAATTAGCACAGCGTTTATTTTTTACGAAACACACGCATAATTCGCGAGCATAGTAGATATCAGATATGAGTGCGCTGTAAAAATAAAAGTTTTTTTAAGCAGGACGGTTGACGGGTTATCGTCAACCGTTAAGATGAATCTCTTCGTTGTGCGCGCTGCGAGATGAGTAGCGTGTGGGTGTGTCGCAAGGCCTCAAGACAAGAATACGATTTATACGATTGTCCCTCAAGTCCGACTGTTGATCTTTATAAAACGAACAGCACGGACTTTATCGAAATAATATCCACCCCTTACGTGCTTAATATATTTATCCACTCTCAGATGGCGCGATGTGCTTAGTCACCTCTACGCGTTTTTCGTACGAGTCGAATATGAAGGCAGAGTATGAATGTTGTAACCAATAAAACGATAAAGACGCACACCAATGTTTGGTGATTTCCATGGGCATCTTGATGGAATATTTGTAGTTTTTCTGCCTCACGTAATGCCGTCAGCTCTTTTTCTGGGGGTCGCTTTTTTTGGGCTTCTGTAGAGCGATGTTCTTTACGTGGGCCTTCGTAGTTGTGTTGATCATCATAGTCACGGGGGCTTTCTCCGCCCCTTTGTTGGTTTTTCCAATAAGCGTCATTATTGTTCAATATGCTGTATTGGTAACTCGGTAACGCAAACTCAGGATTGTAGACTTTAACGACCGTGTTAAGGCCAATAATGGTGGTAATGGTGAGGCAAATAACACAGGCAAAACATACTGCTAAAGCGTAGAACTCAATCCATGATTTTTTCATTGTGTCTCCTATTGGGTCGCATAAAGAGGAGAGACAGTTTAGCTGTTATGCATGTTGCCGCGTGAGATACTTTCTTTAAATTTAAGTTGTTCACAAAAGTGCATGTATAAAGATTTTTTCTGGATAAGTTGCTTTTAAAAAATAGTACAGGTGCTGCGCGCCGTTGTTAACTTGATAAGGATCGGGTATCGGGGGAAATGGTTTGCTTAAGACCTGCGATATAGTGATATGCCTAAGCTTTTACGTTTGCGGCTTAGTGAATTACGGTGCGTGGGGAGTTAGCCGGGGCAACGTTCGGGTTGTAGGACAGAGTATGTATTGCGCTGTATGCTTATTTTGTAGCGAAGTAGAGCAGTTGTATTTGCTTTGTCGGGGACGTAGCTCAGATGGGAGAGCGCAGCGTTCGCAACGCTGAGGTCGGGAGTTCGATCCTCCTCGTCTCCACCAATATCTAAAGTGAATCTATCTTAGTTTTTTATGCCTGTGCAAAACAGGTGTGAACGTATCGTCGTTTCTTTTATGGAGATTGTTGCGAATTTGGCAAACGTACTGTTTTGCAGATATTTTAGGCAGATACTCGTCCATTGATTACTAACTTAAGCGCGTACTTTGCCGAATCCCCCTCCAAGCTAAATTTCAAGTTGAAAAGTAAAAGGGTTCTTCTCAATTAATGGAGAAGAACCTATATTTTTGATAATTACAGGACAAGCAGGTTGCGTATTACCATGTTTTCATCTTAAATAAACGCCCCTGTACATTTTCGTCGTGCAATGTCAAAACAATTTCACTTTGGGTAAATACCGGTCCCTTATCAATTCGGCTAGGTAAGTCGGAATCGATTAAGGTGATGACGGGCTGTAATCCAAATTCTGCGTACCGATGGATGACTGCTAAGAGATTTTCTTTTTTTCGATCGTCCAGAGATTCAAATACACCGTCGTGATAAACGAAACGAGGAAATTTCTCGTCGATGTATGCACGCAAAATTGCCATGTCGAAGGCAATGCACAGTAGCTTGCGATAGGTGTGCCCTAAGTCAGCGCTTGTTGCATTGCCCGACTCGTCCAAAATTTCAGCTTTGAATTCCAAATGTCCTTCTTTGTTGGGCGACACACTGAGCAATGCTTTACGGTTGATGACCTCTTCGACAATTTCGCTGAAGAAAAGTCGAATGGTCGAAAACAAACTGCTCTTATCGGAATTCTGCTTTTCAACGTCCGCTTCGATTTGCCCTTGCAGTTGCCCACGTTCTTCCTCTAATACACGGATGGAGCTGCGTAACTTTTGTAGCCGATGGAGATCACCCCGTTTTCGTTCCAACGAGGTGATGTCGGCCCGTAGGGTTACGATGTCATCTGATACTTGTCTGTATTTGGTGAATACATCTGTGTCGCTGAGGAAGGACAATATACTCGAGCGTTTTTTGCCTAACATATTGAGTGCAGTATTGATACCCTTTAGCTCAGCATCAATTTCTATCCGCTCTTCCTGGAGGTAGCCCCGACGTTCATCAGTGATCGCTCTATTAAAGGCAATCAATTGCTGAAAGTCCTTTTTGATTTGCCCTTTGAAAAATACACCAGCCTCCTCGAATAGTCGTTGTGCTTCATCGGGATTGAACAAAATTTTATCTTCTTCTAAGGAAGATAGAATTTTCTTCCTGTTCTGGCTCAGCGAATAACGTTTAGCGTTGAGTGTAGCGATACGTTCATCAAGATCATCGACTATTTCCTTTGTTTGACTTTTATCTTGCGAGCGAAAATCAAAAGCATCAAGCAACTTCTGGTTCTCTTCGGCATCCTTTTGTTTAAGTAAAAGAAGGCCTTCAATCTTGCTAATATCTTCAATGGAGCCGCCCAGTTCATCGTTGATAGTCTGCGCAGTGGACTGTTTCGTCGCGAGTTCGGCTTCCTTCTCGTAATACCGCGCGATCAAAGGCGCATTGAAGCCGAGCATATGCGCTAGAAAAGGTTTCCAGTGCGCATGCTTACCTATAAATCGACTTAAATGGAAAACATCAGAGAAGTCGTTCTGTGACCGCAACAAGTAACCTAGACCATTCCGAAAACCCCACGGTTTGAGGGTTCGCCAGTCTAGTAAACCATCGAGTAGATCGAGTGCACGCTCAAATGGCACGTCTGGGTGATCCCATTCGGATAGTGGTAATACTGAGAAATCTTGATGCCTAGCTTCGTGTTTCTTGAAACTGATCTTGCTTGATTCCTCCACACTGCGGCGCACGGTTACATAAGAGGCATCATGCAGTTCAATCTCAAGGAAAAAAACAAAGTCATTGAAAAGATCGAGATGCTTAAAGAGAAAGAACTCTGGCTTACGTTTAGAGAGAAAACAAAAGTCAAGCAGTCGCCCTAATATAGTCTTGCCAAGATTATGGGTATCCTTGTCGCGATTTTCTGGTAAACGAATTTCCGCTATGACAACATTTAAGCCTGTAGCGAAGTCCATCGATTCGAATTGGTCTGGCTTATTCGAATAGAGTCTAGAGAGTTTCATTGGCCCCCACATATTCAACTGAATCAGTCTTAGGGTGATAGTCGATCAATCCCATCAGATAAAGAAAATTCAGCGCCGGTAGAAAAAGTACATCACCACCGACGACTAGCCTCTTGGTGTACTTGCGCAAAATATCGTATTCGTCCACGCGAAACGCCTTGAGGCGTACTAACAGCAGCAGTGATACGTTGATGACTGTACGATCAGGATGGGAATGTTTAGTTGGCCTCAGCATCGCCCACCTCTCCAATATCGCAATTCCAATACATATAAAACAGTACAGCGCGGGTCAAACGCTTGTGAGCATGCTGACGCAAGACGGCGTCGCGCTTAAACAGCAAGTCCACCAGATACTCCATCACATCGTCGAAGGTTTGATAGTTCTTGCGCCTGGCGACGATCTTGAGCTGAAATTCATCGACCGCTGATTCATACATGTGTAGCAGTTCAAGGTTTTCCGGCGCGGCGAGGAATGTTCGAATCTGGGTTGTTTCTTTCAGATACTTTCTGCGCTGAACTTTTGCATACTCAGCACTCATATTGTTAAGCACGTTCTTTTCTTCAAACGTTACACGTATGGTTGGTGGATCATCAAGTAGCGCGGATATCCCCTCTTTCTGTCGTGCCAATGCCTGCACGACTTCGGATAGGTCATCGGGGCTAACGATTAGTGGCGAATCGACTGGATCTAGGTCGGCTTTCTCCGCCACATCGGGAAAAGTCTTCAACCAGATTTCCAGCTGCTCAATGCCACACAAATAGATCGATGATGTGGGAATGCCAGACTGTGCCGCGAGGTACCCGCGTATTTTGTTTTCGGCATTACCAGCCAAGCGTCGGTTGGCAAATAGCATGTAGTGGTCAAGTTGTTTGTTCTCTCGCAGCTTTTTGATGCGTGGAATTTCCTTGCCTAGCACCGTGCTTTGCGCCGCAGTAGTAAAGAAATCAGATTCTGAAAAATTCCGATTGTAGCCGTTGGTGTGCTTGGCCTGGACGACTGTTGTTCCCACCCACGGTGCGGCCTTGCTTGGATGGAGTTCTGCTGTTCCAACAAATTTTGCATCGCGTCCACCATCCGGACCTTTTGCGAAACCTTGCACGGAAATGCCGAGCAGCCGCTGGCACAAGAACACAATTAGGCTCTCGAACTGTTCGTCGCTCAAATCTTCATAAGCAAATTTCATCAACGCTCCGTAGTTTGAGTTTGTTCAAGGGCGTACCTCATGCTACAACGGTAATGCCTGCGATGTGTGTGCGGTGAGTGGGACGAACAATGATCTCTATCCGCTGGTCGAGCGCTACCAGAGCTTGCATCAAGCGTTCGAGAGAAATGTTCTGGAGTTTGTAGCGTCGTACTTGCGATACCTTCGGTTGCGTCATGCCAGTAATGCTTGCTACTTCAATCTGGCTTAGCTCTCTCTTTTCGATTAGTTCATTGAGCTTAATGGCAAGCACAGTTTTAGCTGAGATCCCCTCTGGACCCGCTGATTGGGGATCGACCAGAAGGCTTTCCGCATTCTTTTGAGAGTCTTTTCTACGCATTATTTTTTCTAGAGAAACTGGTCATGAGTATACGGATTGATCAAAGCGGCAACCTTCTTGAGGTTTCTCTGAAAAAATATCATTTGGTGGAACGTTTGAAATACGGCATTATATCTGTTCGGGGCTAAATTTGTCTTTTTGGAATTCCTCGAATGGTATCGTTAGAGCGTAGAGGCTTCGGATGTACACGTGAGTATCTGAATTTGATCTGTCCACATCAGTGGATGGGGCGGTGAATTACTTGCTCAAGTAGTATCCCTGACGTTTCCACTAGCTGTTCCACGATTACTGGTGCTAATAGAGTCAGTCGCACTAGGCGCCATACCTGCGTACGTTTATGTTCTTTCCATGCAATATCGGCGATGATGCTTACTTTGCTTTCATCAAGCAACCGCTGCTAGTAATGCGATAGCCCTAAAGCCTGGATCAATGGTGTGTCTTACTCTGACGGGCGTTTCCGTCGTGCTAACGTGACTGTCAAGCGGCGGGTAAAATTTACCAGAAAAGGGGGTGAAACAACGTTGAAAGATTACCACCTCTGGATATGTAAAGCTGCGGTATTTCTACGCACGTGCGTCGTATAACTTATTAGCACACTGTTCGTTAGTGGCGCGTGTGATTTTGTACACGCGTCACTAAAAGCTTAAGCGGTATCGTTAGTTTTTTTATGTGTTTTCAATAGCGTGTGCAATAGCGTGATCATTTGATCAAGCTCTTCGTGACTGATATTTAGAGCAGGCATAAACCGCAGTAAATCAGGGCGTGGTGCGTTGATTAATAAGCCTGTAGGCGTCAGTGCGCGTGCAGCTTCGACAAGCTGGGGGCCAATGTTGCGACCTAATATGAGTGCGCGTAATAAACCGTTACCTCGTTCGCCAACCAGATCAAATTCTTCGCATAGCTGAAGGAGTGCGCGTTGAAGATATTCTCCTTTGCTGCGTACCTCGTCTAAAAATCCCGGCTTGAGTAGCGTTTCAAAGACTGCGATACCGACAGCGCACATCAGTGGATTTCCGTTATAGGTGCCCCCTTGGTCACCTGATTCGAATACTGCGCACTCGTTGGTGCATAGCAGTGCGGAGAGGGGAACGCCACCACCGATTCCTTTTCCCAAGGTCATGATGTCGGGTTGTACAGCACTGAGTTGATGCGCAAATAATTTTCCGGTGCGGCCGCATCCTGATTGCACTTCATCAACAATAAAGAGGAGCTTGTGTGCTTTTGTTAAGTCACAGATGCCTTGCATAAATTCGGGGGTGGCCGGAATCACACCGCCTTCACCTTGTATAGGCTCAAGCATGACCGCGACAGTATTTTTGTTGATTAAAGCTTCGACCGAACTTAGATCATTAAAGGTTGCTTTGGGAAAGCCCGGGACTTGTGGGGCAAATAAAGTATCCCACCCGACTTTGCCGGAAGCGCTCATCGTTGCGAGTGTGCGCCCATGAAAGCTTTGGGTAAAGGTGATGATTTGGTATGCACCTTCTTTATGAATCCGCCCCCATTTGCGTGCGAGTTTGATGGCGCCTTCGTTTGCTTCGGCACCGCTATTCGCGAAAAACACTTTATCGAAACCACTGTGATCGGTGAGTAATTTTGCTAGCGTGAGCATCGGAGCGTTGTAAAACGCTGGGCTGGGGTTAATCAGGGTACGAGCTTGTTTTTCTAAGGCGGCAATAATTGCGGGATGGCAGTGTCCCAGTGAATTGACCGCCCAGCCTTGTAGAAAATCTAAATAGCGTTTTCCTTGATGATCGACGAGCCAGGAGCCTTGCCCTTCTACAAAGACAAGCTCGGGGCGGGGTGTGATGTGTAATAGCGATTCAAATGGATAGCTGGACATTATTAACATCTCCGTGAGGCGCATACCCAATTTTTTGGGTTGATTGTGCAAGATTTTGAAAAAATAAGTGCTTAAGCATATTAAGAGTAAACGGATTGGTCGTGTGTACCACGTCTTTTCTCGAATGGGTCTTTTACTCGTTTTTTATTTGGATTTCGATAAGTTGCATGTGCAGAATGTGGAGCAGTCGGTAATCATACTGGACATGGGTATTGCCTGAGCCTTTGTGAAGGGACCGATGGCAGGGGTAGGACAACATCACTTTGTTGTCCTAATGTATTGTTGTCCTAGATAGCGACGCTGTGTTGACACCGTAACCTGATTAAGAGACTGCTTAAGAGACTGCTTGTAAATCGTTTTCAGAAATAAATGCGTCAGCAAAAAAATCATGATCGGGTAATCCAGCTTGGGTGGTAAATGTAGCGCGTGCTGTATCTACCATGATTGGTGCGCCGCAAGCGTAAACGTGGTGGCCAGAGAGATCGGATAAATCATCTAATACTGCTTGGTGCACAAAACCGATGCGTCCTTGCCAATTGTCTTGCGGCATCGCGTCTGAGATCACCGGGACATA
>JADYYQ010000012.1 GCA_020853585.1 Ottowia sp. | reverse complement strand
TCGATGGTTTCTCGTACCATGATGTATTTAGCTAATTCAGACTGGATCACACTATCGTTAGCCGTAATCACATCAGGTGTAGCCACTTGTACTTTGAGTACCCGCGCGGTCGCACTATCAACCGTCACAATTAAAGGTTCAACCGTTTTTAATGGCGTGATGGCAATCAAAGCAATCACGGCGGTAATCGCTAATCCCAAAGAAACCAGTGCAAAGAGATAAGCACGATTACGCTCAATCTCAATATCCTTTGTCGCCTTCTCTTGGAAACGTTGGATCGATTCGTCGTCTGTATAGGTTTTTGTCATGGTGTTCAGCGCTCGCATTAGCGTTTAAATTTAAGAAATGAACGCGCAAAGTTTGTGACTGCCGAAAGACCCTGCACAGCCACACCGCCAGACAAGGACGCTGACCATTCCTTGACTTTCAATAGGAACATCGCCAACACCCCAAACACCGGCACTAAAAATACGATTTGAGAAAAAGTAATCGCGGCTAGATCAATCCCATCGCCCGCTAATGTCGCTTGCTGCAAATAACCGTTGGCAAACTGAAAGCCAAACTTGAGCATCGCGAAGGTTAAGATATACATCAGCACGGCATTGAGCATTTTGCTTACCCAATTCATAAAAAATTGCCGCGTATTCGCCCACAACAGACAAGCCACTAATAATGGCAACAACACCATTGCAATCGCCAACATCATTTTTGAAGCGACAATATTCATCATGGCAATCATCGTGACGAATGACATCATCAGATAAATCAACAACCCCATTAAGCCGATAAAAATACTGCCTAGGCCCACCGACATCAGTGCTTTGGCCAACTGGCTACATTGGTTCCATATCGCATCTAAAAAATTATCAGTGTTCACCCCACCAACAATCACATTGCGCGTGCTTTCCATCACATCAAGCAGGACGGTGTAAATCCCGTTTGGCAAGCTATGCCAATTCAGACACATAAAAACCAAGAAAATCGTCAGCACTTTCTGAAAAATATCCAGAGGGGTCAAACTTGCTTTGCCGCTATAAATTTTTATGCCATACAGCGCCACATACAAAACAACTGCGTAGTACACGGGCATACTCACTGCTTGCGCAATGGCTGGATACACTTCATTTAAAAAGGCAGTGGGCACTGCATCAAAGTCCAATAAGAAGCGACTCGGTGTCATACCAGAAGAAGTCATGTTGGCCGTTTCGTTTGTCATCATGCGGCCTGATTAAGAGGGCTATATTGACAAGCGCACGGTGATTTTTTAGGCATATGACTCATCGATGTGCAACCACTACTCACCAAGACAATCAGCCAGAGAAATCCAGCGATCTTGAGCGCGCCTTTGATAAAGCGTCCTATCGCTTTAATTACGATCCACAACAGATAGGCTATTTTTTTGAGCATGGCAGCGTGCTTTCGCTTATTTAGAAAAGAAGCGCTGATTCAATGCTCGGTCTTGATTAGACTGATTGAGCATGTTGGCTTGCAAATTCGTATTCATCACACTCAACTTACCCAAGGCCACTTGCATCAAACCTTTTTCAGCGGCAATTCGGCTTTGCAAATCCGCCGCATCTTTAACGTTCTTAGTGGTATCAATTTGTCCAATCAGATGGGTGATGTTTTGCATATGAGTCTGCACCGAGCCATACAGCGCATCGCCCCCCGCCATGGCGGCTCGCACTGAGTCAGTACTCATACGATAGGTCGTGCCCGCCTGCGCGTTTTGTTTGGCAAACAATTCTTGCGGTAACGTTTTAAGCAGCTGTTCGTACTGGCCCTTTTGGATATTAAAACGGCCATTTGCTTGCTGTCTGACAACATCTTGCCAAGTGCCTGGCATCACTCCTGTTGCTTGGCGTATTTTGTCAACCGCGATATGACCGCGACCATACTCTCCTGTCATCGCTTGGTACTGCTGCTGTAACTTGCTAAATTGTGCTTGCTGCGCATCAATTAATAATCTGAGTTGTACGATAGAGGCCGCATCAAATGTCGGAATACCCCCCGCAAAAACGCGGCTCGTTAATACTGCCAACAGAATTAGAAAAAATTTCATAGCATTTCCTAAGCAGCTTTTAAGTTATGCGTGTTGTGCAGCTGCGCCTGAGCAATAAATTCAGGTACCCATTGCGCAGGTTCCTGCGTGCCCAACTCAGCCATAATTTTTTCCATCAACACCACCCCACGCGCCGAACCAGACAGCACCGGAATGACTTGCGAAACATCGTTTAAATTGAAAACAATTCGGGCGGACTCACGACCTCGGCGCAGCAGAAACTTGCGCTCTGATTGATGGGTGTCGCGTATAAACAAATACTCGCTGGGCGTTAAATCGAGGTTGTCGATATAGTCTTTCTTATCAGCCCCAGAGGTAGGCAAATACAGGGAGGTTGCGCACTGTTTATTCACCGCAGTGGTATAGCTATATAAAGCCTTTGCGTCCGGGGTGATAAAGATCATCAGACAATTTCGGCGACGAAATTGCTCTAAAATCATTTCGATCTTCTGCAACCAGAACGTCGTTTTAATTAAATGTTGTGCCTCATCCAACACAATAATATGAGGTGATCCCTCCATGCTGGCTTCAAAGCGATAAAAAACATAAGACAACAAGACAGGTAACTCAGGGCGCGCCGTTGCATCACGCATCAACTCATTCATTTCGTAGCAGTAATATCGATTGTTTGTAAAATCAATACTGTCCTGCGCGTTGTCAAACACCTGAGCATTCGCGCCGTTGCCGTACCAGATTTTCATCGCATCGTTTAATTCACCTTGACCAAACACCCAGGCAATATTGCGCAACCGTCTATCTGCAAGTGCTAAGTGGAAACTTTCTTCAATGGCATGTTTAAAGGTATCTAATTCAGCCGCTGTACTCACACCACCATAACAAGTGCGCATAGCGACAAGAAGGTCTAACAAATAAGCACGGTTCGCGGTCGTATCGGGTAGCTGTAAAGGATTCCACCCAGTTTCCCGTTGCGTAGTCAAAACGGTGTGCGATGCACCCATAGCACTCATAAATACTTTTGCACCAAAATTGCGATCTATCCACAACACCTTGGGAGAGAATTTATCTGCTTGCGCGATCAACGCAGCGATGATGGTGGTCTTACCAACCCCGGTTTCTGCGGCTACTTTTGTATGGGCACTGACCACCCCTTCCATCTCACGATGAAAATTAAAATAATGGGGTGTGCCGCCTTCGGTTTCCAGTACCGTGACACATGGCCCCCATAAATTCCCCTTGTATTTGCCATAGGAAAAATTATGCAAACTAGCAAAGCCCGCGAAATTCTTTGTCGAGATGCGCCCACGCCGCCCTATCATGCCTTGATGTTGCCCAGGAAGTTGCGACCAGAAAAATGTCTCTAAACCAAATGCTTCTCGTACAGGCACCACCGCTAAACTGACAAATCCATTTTCTACAGCTTTAACCGCTGTCTCTAAAGAGGCTTGAGTCGCCATTGCACCGGCGTGATAATCATTGTCTTGATTAATAAAAGGCACGTGTACCATCATCGTCAAATGATGTAAGCCATTTACTGCACGACCAGAGCCTAACTCTTTAAGCTCTTCGGTAATACCCGCGATTTGATCAGAAGCAATATCATCGGCTTGTTGCATACGCCGCGCTTGTTCCTTCATATTTTTTTCTGCGGCAATACGATCCAAGAAAAAGAAGGACTGCGTGATAATAAATTCCACGGGCATACGCAAAAACTTATCCATCATCTTCGGATCGGTTTTTTCTGGCCACTCCTTCATACTCAGCATCGCTCCCCAACGATGGGTCGCACTGCCTTTTATTTCCACTACGTCACGGGAGAAATTAATGCGTGCTTTAGGTAAAGCGATATTCAATGGCACGCTGGCAACCCGCACAGGGACATCTTCAAGATTAAATAGGTAATTAAAGAAGCGCCCTATCTCTGAGTACTCACCATCTTCTTGCGTCACAATTCCTAAACGCTTAGGGCCATAGTCCGCCATCACCTCTGTGATTAAATGTGCCGCTGCATCGATATCTTTTATCTGCTCATCGAAAGTCTCACTACCCTGAGTAGCACCACGCTTAAACAAATTGCAAAACCGATCTAACCAGCCAGCAGCACCTTGTCTATAGCGGTTACGAACGATGGTGATATACAGCTCATTCACGAACACTTCTTTTTTAGCAAAGCGCTCTTTCCACAGGCCATCAAAATACTTGGCAAACCAAGTCTGCTGTTCACCTTCTGGATAAAGCGTTTTACGCCGACGTATAAGGTGCGTATAAATGCCGCGATTACTATTTGCGATGGCGCGCCATAAAGTATTGCGCTGATGCTTGAAGCGATTGAGTTGTGCATCAGTCAACGCTTCAAATTGCAGACCATCCAACTTAATCACTTGCACTAAAGCGTTATCGACTGTCATTACCGTATGCACATCATAGTGATGGGTATACGGCAACATATCGCTAATGCGTAATTCCTTCGCATCAAGTGCCGCGCCTTTGGGAACATAGCGTTGGAGTTTGATATCAAGCGTGCGAGTAAAAAAATCAATAAGGCGCATAGCTGCGGCACCCCCAATGACGTTTGTTACTGCAAGATTTCATCTTATGCATCATCGCGATTGCGATTTCAAACAAAAAGACATCTTTAAGACAAATTGCCCAACTCACTAACAAGAACACAGGTACGGTCAGCAACAAAATCATTTGTTTCGTCAGCGTTGCTGTCATCACCGGCACATAAAAACTAAAACATAGGCTGGTTAACGAAAACCCACCAATCATCGTTGGCCTGGTCATCGCCTTAGCCAAGTCATCTTGCTCAAGGAGTTCTTCAACCATCATTGCAGCGTGCTACCAACAGTGCTGCGAATTGTTGCAACAAGGTTTGGAGCAAAGAACACTAAGAAAATCCCGATCACCACGCGAAGGGCATTCATCATGTTAATTTCCCCCGCTTTGAATTTATAACCCACAATCGCCAGCGCCAGCGCGCCTATGTAATAGCCCGCATCAAAAATAACGAACTGCACAATGTTTCTTAGAAACGATGTGACCGGGCTAAAAGACTGAGCCATCGCTAGTTCCGGGGTCAACAGCGCAGTGACCATCATCAAGCTCACTACCGTAACGTGTAGCTGTTTGTTCATTCAGACATCTCCTCATTCATAGTAAAATATCAATTTTAGATTAAAATTACTAAACAACTCTTTTTAGAAATCATACAACAAAAAATCATAGAAGAATACAATTTAAAAAAATTTCCAATTAGGGAAAGCCCGAAAACAGCATCTAACCGCTAAATGCTAGAATTCATGCTCAAAGGGGAATAGAAATAGAAAACCAACTAGAACTAGAAAACCTCGCCACCAGACGCGTGCGCGAGATCATGGAAGCCCACGGGGTGACTAAACGTAATCACCGCAAATTGCTCGTCGAAATATTGGGGTTAAGTAACTCTCACGCCCACAAAAAATTAGCCGGGAATGTTGGGTGGAGTCTTGATCAATTAAAGACTGTACTAGATCATTTTCAGGAATCCCCAAGTGCCATATTTGATGACCTATTAGGCAACAATGGGATTGCGGCAACAATAAAAACTAATAACAAAGAATCTCCCTGCTTTATTTGGCTCGGACATTCTCTAGACGAACATCACCCATACCCTTTTGTTGCGGTGAACCGAAAAGAAAAATGGGTTGTTATTGATAGCGAAGCAGAAGAAATAGAACAAAAATTCTTTATTACAAGAATAGAATTTCAACAACCTAAACCACCAAAAGCACGGATCGCCGTTATTGATGACGATAAAGCATCAGCAGATGTATTGTGTACATTCCTTAACGAGAGCGGATTTAGTGCAACGTCTTTTTATGAGCCAGAATCTCTTTTGGTAGCTCACCAGGAAAATCCTTTTGACGGCTATATCGTAGATTGGATTCTTGAAAAACAAACAGCTGAATCGCTTATTAAAACAATTCGCAAAAGCAATGTACACGTCCCCATCATCCTGATGACTGGGCAACTGTCAACAGGCAAAGCAAGCGAGTCTGAAATTGCAAATGCAATTATTAATTTTGGCGTACTTACACAGGAAAAGCCTGTACGATTGCATATCGTAATAGCGGAGATTTCTAAAGCTCTCGGATTACTATAAAGCTTCCTCTGCTATTTTATATTTGAAAATTACATCTTGATCAACTCTGATTAAATTTTGTCCTGCGTCAACAACAAGATCAACCCCATTGTACGGCGGCGATGTTAGATGATAAACAGCCTCAGCAATGTTATCAGGAGTTGCCGTATATCCAAGTGGTGTTGTCTGCGATTGCGCAAAAACAAAATCGGCTTGTGTTTGACCCCCAGAAGGAAGGAGAAGCCCTGGGTAAACTGCGTTTACTCTTAATACTGGCATCGCTGAAATCGCAAGCATCTTGGTTAAATAGCCTATGCCAGTTTTCCCGACCGTATAACAAAAATGATCGGGCTGGAAATTGTCTCTCACTTTCTGGTCAACAATGTTGATAACCACACCTGTTTGCTCATTTGCGCGAGCCTTTTCATAAAAGGCCTTTGTTAAAAGAATCGGTGCCCTACAATTTACTTGCCAAGAGTCATCAAACGATTCCAAAGAAAAATCTTTGAAGTGATCTTGATCAAACACGGACGCAGAATTAACAAGTACATCTAATCTCCCAAAATAATCATAAGCAAAAGAAATAATTCGCTTAATATCGTCGCTATTCTTCAAATTAGCTTGCACAGCAACAGCTGCACACCCTATCCGCTTAATATTTTCAACCGTGTGCTGCGCATCACGTTGAGATAAATTGTAATGAACAATTACATCGCAATCATTTTTCCCAAAATATTCTGCCAACGCGCGCCCAATGCGCTTTGCAGAACCAGTAACCAAGACCACTTTACGAGGGGTCATGCAAACCACCTTTATTTAAAAATAAGGATGAAATATTCGCCTGATCATCACTTAGGAAATCGTGATAGCCAACATTTTTGTCCATTCGTGAGTTGAACCTTTCATTCACTTGCCGTCGATACTTAAATAAGCCCTCAGTTTCTTTTCTGCCATATTCAGACAGAAAGAAGCTCTTGTCCGATAACAAAGCATCATATGCAAAATCGATATCTAATCTACTGTTACATAAGCTGCCAGAACGAACTACATTGATATAACGAGTTTCACGCTGAATAGGAATATGGCCCCCAGCTAAATCAATCATTTCACAGGTATGCAAGACATCCTCTGCAAAACCATCTTTCCACTGAAGATAGCCCTTCCTCTTAGCAATCACATGCATAGAACCAAGCTCCCGAGCAAAGTCAGAAATACCAAGATGATTAAGCATATGACCAATCTCACGGATTAATCTGCCAGACTCAGAAAAATAAGCTGTTGGCACCGTCACGCTATCTGTATTTTCTAAAGAAAATAAAACCTTTTCAACAAAATTTGGAGGAAAAACATCGTCATCATCTAGAACTGCAATATATTCACCCGCCGCCACATTGAGCGCCCTATTTCTAGCTGCACCAGGCCCGCTCTTTATTTCAGTGGAATGTATTAAACGTATCCGCTGATCTACACACGCAAATTTCTCGTAACATAAACCATCATCTGGCGATATCACCATTTCCCAGTCTTGCCTAGTTTGAGCAAGTAGTGACATGATGGCCCTCTCCAACAACGTGGGTGATTGATATGTCGCCGTGAGTATCGATATTTTTGGAACAACTGAATTCATATTTGTGCCATTTGGAGATGCTATGGCAAGAGAGCATGTATCGCATCTTGTAATACCTCATACCTTACCGGCTTCACAAGAAAATTTGAAATGGCTAAAGAATTCCAACGTTCTGAAATTTTTTCCTGATATGCACTGATCGCAATGGCATGTATATGCTGATTTATACATGAAGTCCTTCTCAGTTCAGCGAGCATAGAAAGACCATCTTTATCTGGCATATTAATATCAAACAGAAGCGCGTCATAGCGAGTATGAAGTAACTTATTTAATGCAGCGTCTGCGCTACCAACGACATCACATGCCAACCCTAGCTGTTCAAGCATCGCCCGAAATACTTCCTGTATATCATCATGGTCGTCAACAACAAGAATTCGCGGTAAAGAACGAAAAATATCTGGCTCATTTTTAATAGTTTTGCTCTTATGATGAGAGCAAATTTCTATTGGAATACGCACATCAAGTTTCGTTCCAACTGCTATTTTGCTGGTCGCATTTATAGAACCACCCATACGATCCACAAGATTACGTACAATTGCCAATCCCATACCAACACCACTGTACTTGCGAGTAATAGACTGATCAAGCTGTGTAAACGGCTCGAAAATTTTCCCTATATCTTTATCCGCAATGCCTGTCCCGGTATCCTCGACACTGATTTCTAGTTGTCGTACATCACGACGAATTACCACTTTCAAGGAAATATAACCTCTCTCCGTGTATTTAATGGCGTTAGAGAGTAAATTTTCAACAATTTGTTTTATTCTGTGCGGATCAGAAAAAATACTTTCATGTTTCCCAGGCAAATCTACGAGGATTGATAGCCCTTTTTCCTTTGCACGCACACACCCATCAACAACAACATTCGCAATAAGATCTGATGGTTTAAAAATTTCTTTCTTAAGTTCCAACACATCAGAGTCCAACTTTGCATAATCAGCAAGATCACGCATTTGCCGTTCTAAATCTTTAACCGCTTCTAGCAAACGATTAATTATTGGCGTATCTCGATCATTTTTATGGCGCAAAGCAAATAAATCAACACCAGAAAAAATAGTTTGTAGCGGTGTTCTTCACTCATGCCCAAGAGCACCTAAAAAAGAATTTTTTGCTCTTACCGACTCGCGCTCCGCATCTAATGCTTTACTTTGCTGCAAAAGCAATTGTTTGTACCGTAGCCCATTAATCAACAACATCCCAATCCAACAGAAAATCACTCCTGCGAGCAACACACAACCCATATAAACAAGGCCGCGTTTTTTGTAAAAGTCACCCAAAACCTCATCACGTTGCTGTATCTCAGCATGGCGTACATTGTTTGCCAATATATTAACAACATCTCTTGTTGATTCAAATCTCGACAAAACATTTTCAATACTTGTCTTTCCTTGGCGTATGCTTGAAATATCTATGTCTAACTGAAGCATGAAAAGGGCTATTTTTTTTAAAAGCACTTGATACTCAGGGATATTTTTAAAAAATGATGTTAAATCAGATGGACTAGATAAAATTTGAAATTTTGATTCTAAAATTTGGTGCCTTATCCAAATCTCATCAAAACTCTTATCTTTCCTTATGGAATAAAGAAGAATTTGATTCTCTAGTCTTTCGTACGATATTTGGTACTGAGCAACCGTCCAATAGTAGCCCTCCTGAGGCCCAACAACCGAAGAAACGCTTTCAGGTGAAAGCAAGACATCACGCAAGTAATAAGATACAAAACCGGTAAGCGTTATCACAAGGGAAAAAAATATATAGGTACTCTTACCACTAAGATTCCCAAAAAATCTCATCGAACAACCATTCGGAAAACCTGCCAAACAAACTTTCCTTCTGTCGTAGGAACATTCAATTCTTTTCGATATTGATCTCTGGGATACACAACAAAAAGTGGGCCATAGTCCCTAATCTTTAATCTTTTACCATTCATCTTGTATGCAAGTATTACGTGATATTTTTTTAGCTCAGATAAAGGAATGCTATAGAAATAACCATCTAGCGCATGAAAATCAACAATCTCACCCTTCACACCCACTTTTTTAATTAAGTCTGTGACACGTGGCCCCGCAAAACTTGCTATCGGAGTCCAACTCGTACTTGTCGTAATCGTATGAATTGGTTCAGCCAATAGTTGCGCCTCAGAAAATAAGTATGTCCGCTCTTCGGCACCAGCGTAGGAACCAATTCGTCCGGACACCTTCAACGTCATAAGTGGCTCACTTCCATGAGCCAACCCAAAAACAAATACTCCCCAAAGGAGCAATAAATTTAGCCGCTTCATTTTGTCCCCACAAACACACAAAAACATCATCTAAATAGGATATCATCTAATTTAATATCGATTAATGAAAATTAAAACAAAAATATCAAAAAAAGATAATAAACTTGCAGCACCTATCGCAAACGCATTTTAATAGAGTTTTTCCAATGAAAGCGGATACAACAGAATTCAATGGTAATTTCCACTATTTGTGGTACATTCCGCTAAACAAGGAAATTTCTAAGGATTGACTCTACCTATGTCTATAGAAAAAGTTAGCATGGAGCATCTTGAGCAGTTAGCTAACGATGCAGCGGACGTATTGGCCCAAGTACGCGATGCAATGATAGAGCCACACCCACGGAAAATTGCCCCCTCTTTTACGAGCGGAGGGATTGCCGACCTTTGTCGTGTGGATAAAACTCAAATCAAATATCTTGCACAAAAATACTCTCTCCCAAGCGGCCTCAAAAATGAAGGATCCAGGGCGAAAGAGTACTCACTACAAGACGCAATTCAATGGGTAAAAACTATTGGGAAATATCCGGTAAGGCCCCACGGGAAATTGGGTAAAGTCGTGGCTGTTTGCAACTACAAAGGCGGAGTTGCCAAAACGAGTACAGCTGTAAATTTAGCACAAGGAACTACATTACGCGGGTTTAAAGCCCTTATTATCGACTGTGATGGACAAGGTACAGCGACGCAATTAGCAGGAATTAGTCCAGAACAAGATGTTGGGATAGAGCAAACCATCATGCCCTACATTCATGGAGATTACCCAGACCTCAGTTATGCTACACAAGAAACTTATTGGCATAATTTATCGATCATCCCCGCATCTAGCGGACTTCTTGCCGCTGAGTTTGCCCTACCTGCGAAAGCAATGAGTCATCGTGGGTTTAAATTCTGGGAGGTACTTAAAAACGGGATAGAACCACTTCGAGCAGAGTTCGACATAATTTTAATTGACACCTCGCCAAGTCTCTCTCATTTAACTGTAAATGCCATGATAGCCGCAGATGGACTCATTATGCCTTGCCCACCAGATGCTCTTGATTTCGCGTCAAGTGTGCAGTTTTGGGGAATATTTTCTGAGTTAACGGATACCCTACCTGACGCAAAAAACAAAATATACGATTTCGTTTCGATTTTGTTTACAAAAGTTCAAGCAAACGAAATATCGAGACTCGTCAAGACCTGGATGAAACAAGCATATGGAATACATGTTAGTGGAATTGAAATCCCTGATAGCACAGTGGCAAGAACTGCGTCGGCACAATTAAAAACAATTTACGACTTATCAAAACCAGACGGAAGTCCGGAAGCATACCGCCGCTACAAAGAACCCATTGACAGATTTACCGACTTCGTTATTGATCAGCTTGCCTCAGCCTGGGAGGGTCAAAAGTGAATATTTACGATAAGCTTGGAGCTAAAACCGCAGGAATACGAGCTAGAGACATTAAAAAACCAGATGACAAGCCATTGAAAACCGCACCAGCTATGTTTTTAGATGCCACAAAGAGAATGGATGAAGCCGAAATAAAGGTCGAGGTTCTTGAAACAGAGCTAAAAAATAAATTAGGTAAACCAATTTTTTTACCTATCAGCTCACTCTTAAAGTCACCTCTTCAAACTAGAAAATTAGACAAAACCCGAGTTAAAGACCTCGCGGAACACCTTACTAACAACGAACTAACAACACCCATTATAGTCAGACCACAGTTGCCAGAGAATGGTAAATTTGAAATTGTTGCCGGACATCACCGCGTAGAAGCATTTAAAATTCTAGGTCGCTTAGAAATAGAAGCAACCATTAGACCCATGAATGATGAAGAAGCAGAAAAAAGCATCTTCTTTGATAATCTTATGGCACCTGATCTGCCTGATTTTGAGAAATACAAAGGTTTCGCAGCACTTAGAAAACGCACAGGCCAATCATATGATGCGCTCGCAAGAGATGCAGGCGTTTCTAAAGCGCTCATTGGGTATTATTTTTCTTTTGAAAAACTACCAAAAGCAGCGCTAAATCTTCTGGATACAATGCCAGGATTGATTGGGGCCACTGCCGCACAAAGAATAATATCGCTTAAAGCTGACGAAAACAAAATAATTTCCGCTCTACAAAAGGTAGCATCAGGCGAGCTTGATCAAAAACGCATTATTGCTTTTTTAAAAGACAATGAACAAAAATTGGTGCCGAGATTAACAGAAAAAGTGTTCAAGAAAGGGGAGCAAGTTATATGCACCCTAAAAAACAAAAACAATAGGGATTTTGTAATCACTTTTAACAAGGGATTTGACTCTCATGAATGGCACAAAAAACTAATTTCTTTTATAGAGAAAGAAACTTCTGCTCATTCAGCTTAGAAACAAATCCTCAAAAATAAACATGGAGAAACTTATAAACTAGACCTAAACAGAAACCAAACACCCCATCAAAACAAAAGCCCAAGGTTGGAGCCTTGAGCTTCTGCGGTGTCTGACAAATCAACACCTCAATCCGAGACGATTGGTTTTAGGAATCATAGATTCTTAAAAAGTTGATGTCAAGCACTAATGGGATTTCTTTGTCTGAAAAAGGAGATTCTCATGAATTTCAGTGCTT
>JADYYQ010000011.1 GCA_020853585.1 Ottowia sp. | reverse complement strand
GTCTGTGAGTGTTTTGAATACAGTACGTGAAATAGGGAAGTCAGCTTCTCATATTGCGGGCTGATATTATTAGCAGACATCCTTAGATAACCGGAGCACGATATGGCAGATACGGGCTATTTTTTAATGGCAGATGTCTTAGGCTTCGGGAAAATAATCGATAACTCAACTGCATTAGAACGAGATACTCGCATTTATGACTGGGTGAGTCTTGTTGAATCAATCGCGGAAGAATTTGGGATCGAACAATTTCAACTGATCTCAGATACACTTTTTGCTTCGGTTGCATCTGATCGTAGCGCGTTAATCAAACTGCTTGACTTCTCCTCTCGCCTTCTTACCGATGGCATAGAAAAATCATTTCCTATACGGGGTGCCATTGTCCATGGTGAATTTACTTGGGGTAAGTTAACTTATGGTCCTGCTGTTATTGACGCGCATCGATTAGAACAAGCTCAGAATTGGATAGGTATTACGTGTGCGGCGGAACTGCCTGGCCTTGACGAACTTTGGTCGATTGACCGTGTGGTCCATTATTCCCCGCCTCTTAAACATGGGCTGATTAAGGCGCATCCGGTTGTTTCTTGGTCAATACCTATTTTTGGTCAGCTTGTACAACGTGCGACGGCGGGTGGCCTCACGCAAAAAGGAGAAAAACTCACATGGGATTGGGGTGAAAAAATAAACAACACGGTTTTGTTTCAGCTTTACCAACAACGATTGCATAAGAATAAAGAATCGCCCGCTCGATTTCATGGACGGTTACCAGTAGAGCCAATTTCAGCAGCCCTGGGTAATACTTAAACTGAAATCAATACCCACACGGTAAAAATCATACGGTTAGTTAAACACATTTATATTTTCCCTTTACTGCTCAGCTATCGGTTAAATTAGACCCCAGGTCATCGGCATACAAAGCTTAGTTTTTGTTTTTGCGCAGCGTTTGCCATTAAGCTATGTTAAGTAGTCAAGAAAATAAAATACCTAATCGTCTCTATCCATGTGATTGCACACCATGACAAGCACTGATATTTATTTAGTTGCTGCACATCCTACTTGGGGTAAATCGCGCGTCAATCGTTTACTGATGGAGGCGGCCAAGGCCTTGCCGCGAGTAGAGGTGCGCGATCTTTATTCTAGTTACCCAGACTATGCAATTGATATTGCGCGAGAACAATCATCTCTTGCCAAAGCCAAATTAGTGGTGCTGTTACACCCGATCCAATGGTATTCCATGCCAGCGTTGCAAAAACTTTGGTTAGATGAGGTGCTTACCTATGGATGGGCTTATGGGGAGTCCGGCAATGCCTTACGAGATAAAGACTTATGGTTAGCAGCGACCACCGGTGCACCTGAAAGTTCTTATCATCCCCAAAGCTATAATCGCTATTCTTTTGATGCTTTTCTTCCTGCATACGAACAAAGTGCCACGCTATGTGGAATGCGGTTTTTGCCCCCCTTAATACTGCATGGGGTGCATAGCATTGAAAAAGAGGCGGTTGCGCAACATCTACATACGTTTACGCACTGTTTGCAAAACTATCCTGAATGGCCTGAGTTAGCTAAGCTGGGTTCTTGTCCGAATTGCTTGGTACCCAAAGAAGATCGCCCCACTGTAGAAAATATAAAAGCGGATACTAAAACAGATACGCGTCGTGAATAAGCATTGATATAAAACATAGCATCTCATTGAGATAAGCTGTCAATAAAACAAGGCGGCATACATTATGAACATTCCCGAGGTGCTCTCATCTTGATAGAACAAGCGCCTACTTGGCTTATCCATAGTCTTATCTATCTTTCTGCCGCCGTTATCGTGGTGCCTTTAGCCAAAAAGCTTGGTTTGGGTTCTATTTTGGGATATTTGAGCGCTGGTATTTGTATTGGTCCTTGGGGGCTTGGGCTTATTAGCAATGTTCAAGATATTCTGCATTTTGCCGAATTCGGTGTGGTACTGATGCTGTTTTTAATCGGCTTAGAGTTAGAGCCTGGACGATTATGGAATTTACGACGACCTATTTTTGGCTGGGGAAGCGCTCAGTTAATGGGCTGTGCGGTTGTACTGACAAGTGTGGCGATGCTATTTGGTATCAACTGGCGGACTGCTTTGGTAGCGAGTTTAGGTCTGGCTTTGTCTTCAACAGCGGTTGCGTTACAAGTACTTAAAGAGCGCAATTTGATGTCGACATCTAGTGGTCAAGCGGGTTTTTCTATTCTGCTTTTTCAAGATGTTGCGGCTATTCCAATTTTGGCGCTTCTACCGTTGTTGGCAACCACTACTGTGAATGATGCTGCGATTATTCATCCTTCCCGATGGTTTGAATTTCTTAAAATTGTGGCGGTGATAGCGGGGCTTATCTTAGGTGGGCGATTGTTATTGCGGCCAGTATTACGCTGGATTGCTAATAGCAGCACGCCTGAAATTTTTACTGCGGCATCACTTTTATTGGTGGTGGGTATCGCTGTGTTGATGCAGCAAGCGGGGCTTTCGATGGCGCTAGGCGCTTTTTTAGCAGGTGTGCTGCTGGCTGAAAGCGAATATCGTCACGAACTCGAAACCGATATCGAACCCTTTAAAGGGTTACTGCTGGGACTTTTTTTTGTGGCGGTAGGGATGAGTATCGACTTTGGTGTGATTTGGCAATCACCCGGTTTAATGGCAATTATTTTGTTTGGTTTTTTAGGATTAAAGCTTATCTTAATCTACGGACTTGCTTATTTTATAAAGCTACCTTGGCAAGAGCGATCTGTATTTGCATTACTGCTAGCACAAGGCGGAGAATTTGCTTTTGTCGTATTTCAGAGCGCAAGTGGCGCACATGTACTTCCCCCTGAAATTGCATCTTTGTTAATAGGCGCTGTCGCATTATCGATGCTAATTAGTCCAATTTTATTAGCGGCCAATGATAAATTTTTACTCTCACGTTATGCACACTGCAATACGCCCCAGCTAGAAGAAATTTCAGAGGCACAAGAAACCTCCGTGATCATCGCGGGTTTTGGTCGCTATGGGCAAATTGTGGGGCGTATGTTATTGGCGCAGGGCATTCGCGCAACGGTGTTAGAGCATGATGCCAATATGGTTGAGAGTATGCGCACATTTGGTTATCGTGTGTTTTATGGCGATGCGACACGATTAGATCTATTGCGTATTGCGGGTGCCGCGCATGCAAAAATATTAGTGCTAGCGGTAGACGACGTAGAGCAATCTTTGCAAATAGTGGAATTGGTCAAAGAAAATTTTCCGCACCTAGAGATTGTGGCGCGTGCTCGTGATGTACCTCATTGGAACGCGCTACGTGATCGCGGCGTCGTTTGGGTAGAGCGTGAAGTATTTGAGTCTAGCTTACGCAGCGCGCGTACCGTGTTAGAAGTGCTTGGTCAACCGCCCCATGAGGCCAGACAAGCGTCTATGCGTTTTCGTCACCATAATCTGGCACTGTTTGAGCAAATGTATCCCTATCACAAAGACCGCAGCAAAGTGATTACTGTTGCTATGCAGGGACGTTTACAGTTAGAAGAACAAATGGCGCAGGAACGTAAACAAGAAGCGAAAGATTACCCCCGAGGTTGGGATAATTCAGCGTAACTTCTTTTTGAGCGGCTATTAGGATATGGCAAACGCATTTTCTGCACGTGTGACGTCTGTTGAATAATCAAATCTTTATGTAAAACAAAAGCCGTCAAAATTATTTTCTGACGGCTTTTGTTGCCAGCTTAAGCAATAGATCCGCTTTTATACTGAGTACGTAGGCTGGTTTTTGTCGCTTAGTACCGAGTATGTAATTGAGTTCTCTATGATTATTGTTTTTTGCTTGTGTCTTCGGTGGTAGGTGCTGGCTCAGTAGCAGGTGCGGGTGCCACTGCGGGTGCAGTTGCATCAGGCGCTGGGTGCTGAGCAGGTGTTTCAGTCGCTGGAGGTGGGGTGATCGTATCAGCAGACTTGGCTTCTTCTGCTTTTTTGCCACAAGCGGCAAGGGTTAAAACAAGCAGAGAGGCGACAAGGAGAGACTTCTTCATTGTTGTGGTCCTTTAAAGTGGAAGTTCACGGATATCGAAAAGCAATTAGTGGCAATTACCGTTCTAGGTCTCCAGCGTTGGCGCTGTGTCTTTTTATACGACAACAGTCACGGTACTACAAGCCCGTTCGGTCCGGCATTATAGCTTGAATAAAAAAGCTTGTGTAGCGTTTGTATTCCTATACAGCTCTGTTTGGCTTGGTTTTGCTGGTGGTTGATCATAATTTACGGATGGGTTTTAAGCGGGCGATAATTCAAGCCACCCCGCGTTAAACCAGAGATGACAATTGTCTATTAGGGGGAGGTCAAGTGTAAGGCGTGCTTGATCAACGGTAGACCAGCCGCGCTGATCTGCAAGTCGGGGTAGTAAATAGGCCGATTGCTCACTGATTGTGCGGGAGATAGCTTCACCATTAAGGTAAAAATAATGCTGATCGTATAGCGCTTGGATTTTGGGTGCGAGCTTGATTGTATGGTTGTGTAGAGACTGCTTAAATTTTTTCAGGGTAATGGATTTAGGCGGGATAAAAAAAACCGTTGGTTTGGGTTCAGATAGATGGCGACCTAAGAATTGGCTGATATCGCTTGGTTGCCAGCGCAGTTTACTTATTTGTTGCGTAATATTTTTAATCATGGCCTTGGGTAGTGCGGCTGGATGTGTAACGGCCATTTGTTGTGGGTCGGTATAGCGTTTTGCAAAACTACTTTTGTCATAAAGTTGCTGTGCGAGATCCATTAAAAATTCATCCGCCAGTTCTGCATAGGTAGGTGCGCGAAAGCCGATAGAACAGGTCATGCACGCATCTACAGCCGTACCGTTGTGGGCAATGTGAGGGGGAAGATAAAGCATGTCACCGGGTTCAAGTACCCATGTTTTTTGGGGGGTGAAATGGTTCAACATTTTGATGGGCATATCTTGTTTTAAAGTGAGATCTTTTTGATGAGAGATTTGCCATTCTCTTTGTCCTTGCACTTGTAATAGAAAAACATCGTAGGAATCAATATGGGGACCGACACCTCCCCCTGGGCTTGCGTAGCTCATCATCAGATCATCTAATCGCGCATCAGGGAGAAAAGAAAATAGTCGCAGAAGTTGATCTGCGGTGGTGTGATGCAGGTTGACCCCTTGCACTAACAGTGTCCAGTTGCGGCGATTTAATCTGGGCAGTTTAGAGAAGGGGCCGTGTGATAGCTGCCATTGATCACGTGATTGTGTGATGAGTCGTGTTTCGACATCTTCGGATTGTGCAAGATTAAATAATTCTTCCGGTGTGAGTGGAGATTCGCAGTTAGGAATCGCTTGGCGAATGAGTAAAGGTTTTTTCTGCCAATACTCAGACATAAATTGTTGTGGGCTAAGGCCGCCAAGTAGTTTGAGGGGCTTACGTAGTTGTGGCAATGCGTATAATGGGCGCTTATCCATGGGGGAGGTGAAGTGAAGATCGCAAAGAATACAGTGGTATCGGTACAGTACAAATTATCTGATGCACAAGGAAATGTAATCGAAGAGTCAGGTCCACCAATGGTGTACTTGCACGGCGGCTATGATGGCACGTTCCCCAAAATTGAGGAAGTCCTTGAGGGGCATGAAAGTGGGTTTGAGACCCAGTTGCAGCTTGAACCGGACGATGCGTTTGGTGAATATGATGCAGATTTGGTAAAAGTCGAGTCGCGTGAACGGTTTCCTGATCCGCTTGAAGTGGGTATGCAGTTTGAAGGCGTACCTGATAATGGCGAAGAAGAGGATGACGAAGACGAAGATGAAGACGACATCATGATCTATACAGTGACAGAGGTAGCTGATGACAAGGTTGTGCTGGATGGCAATCACCCATTAGCGGGGATGGCTTTACGCTTTTGGTTAAAAGTGACTCAGGTACGTGTTGCCACACAAGAAGAACTGGAGCATGGACACGCTCATGGCGAGTCTGGGTTAGAGGTGCATGATGATGTTGATTCGGGTCCTACTTTGCACTAAGCAAAACAGGGTTCGGCATGTGCTTTATTGAGTAGTTTGTTTTTTTAATAAAAGCCCCATTATTCAAATTGCATTTTGCAATCTGATTGATGTGGGCTTTTCTTTTAGTACGCCTGAGGTTTACGTTTTATCCGGCTTGACATAATCGCGTTGCTTCATTTGCATGCAGGGAGGCACGATCGTTATGGCTCTGTAGGCAAGCTTTAATAGACAAAGACAATTTTGTATACGTTTTCTGTCTGGATGTTTTTATAAGATGGGTGCGCTTTCTAAAGTGGCATGATGTATATGCTCATCGGTAAGAGGTCTGGGCTGGGTCACCAGTTTTTGTAAGTCATACAAAATGGCGAGCGCTTCACGTGGGGTGAGTTTATCTGGGTTGATCGTATGCAACTGTTGTAATGCCGGGTGTAGTGGCTCCTCTTGTTGTGCCTTATGGATGGGTAAGTCGTCATTGGGTCTGGGCGCTGCAAATAAATCAGATTGTGGTCCACTGTTTTGACCTAATGCGTGTTGCTCGAGTTGCGCTAAATTTTTGCGCGCATTTTTGATGACCGCATGAGGCACGCCGGCTAGCTTGGCGACTTGTAGTCCATAGCTTTGGCTCGCGGGCCCCTCTTTGATGGCATGTAAAAATACAATATTGTCTTCATGTTCCACCGCAGACAAATGCACATTGGCAGCTTGTGGAAAGCGATGGGGTAATTGGGTGAGTTCAAAATAATGGCTAGAAAAAAGGCAGTAACTGCGGTTGGCAATTAATATTTGATGGGCAATGGCGGCAGCAAGCGCTAACCCATCGAACGTGGATGTGCCTCTTCCTATTTCATCCATCAATACTAAGCTGTGCTCATTGGCTTGATGCAAAATGGCAGCAGCTTCGCTCATTTCCACCATAAAAGTAGAGCGTCCACTCGCCAGATCATCAGATGCGCCAATACGCGTAAAAATATGCGAGATAGGCCCGATGCGCGCGCTTTGTGCGGGAACAAAAGAGCCAATATGCGCGAGCAAAACAATCAGTGCAACTTGGCGCATATAGGTGGATTTTCCACCCATATTGGGACCGGTAATTAATAAGAGTTTGCGTGTGATATCGAGTTGGCAATCATTGCCGATAAATGTTTTGGCATCGTGTTGGAGTTGTTGCTCAACAACCGGGTGCCGACCTTGCATGATATGAATACCATGTTCCTGATGCAATTCGGGGCAAGTCCATCCTAATAATTGCGCTTGTTCTGCGAGTGTCACAAGACAATCTAACTGTGCCAGTGTGCTGGCTATGCGTTGGCAATCGGCGAGATGTGGTTGAAGTGTTTGGATAAGCGTTTCATATAAGAGACGCTCGCGCGCGAGTGCACGATCTTGTGCAGACAGCGCTTTATCCTCAAACTCTTTGAGCTCGGGCGTGATATAGCGTTCAGCATTTTTGAGTGTTTGGCGTCGGCGATAATCATCGGGTACTTTGTCGCTTTGACCATGTGTGACTTCAATATAAAAACCGTGTACGCGGTTGTATTCGACGCGTAAATTAGCAATGCCAGTACGCGTACGTTCGCGTGTTTCGAGCGCGAGTAAAAATTGGCCGCTGTCTTTGGAGATAGCGCGCAATTCATCGAGCTCGGCGTCAAAGCCATCGGCGATGACGCCCCCTTCGCGTACTAAGACCGCGGGTTCTGGGGCAATGGCTTGTTGTAGCAAGGTAAGAAGCGCACTTGGGCAGTCTAAATCAAGGTGTAATTTTTTTAGTAAGGGGGTGTCGGTCCTGTCTTCTGTTGCACTTAGCATGGTATGCAACGTAGTACGTATCATGGGCAATTGCATAAACGTTTGTCGCAAACTCGACAAATCACGAGGGCGTGCGGTGAGTAAGGCGAGGCGTGCACTGATTCGTTCGATATCCGCGCAGGAGCGTAAATGCTTATCGAAGGTGTTCCAGCCGTAGGTATGTAAGGTTGTGATGGCTTGTTGTCGTAAGCGCGGCAGCGTATGTGCACGGAGTGGATGATGTATCCAATGGCGTAATAAGCGGCTGCCCATATGGGTGCGACATTGATCGAGTAGGGAGAGTAATGTGGGGGATTCTAGTCCGCGTAGCGTTTGGGTGAGCTCTAAGTTACGGCGTGTGGCTGCGTCTAGTCCTAGATACGTATTTTCTGTTTCGACAATCAGCGTTTGTATATGCGCTAAATGCTGACCTTGTGCTAAACCTTGCGTACTTGCAGCGTAGTTAAGAAGTGCCCCGGCAGCACCTAGCGCAATATGGTTGTCGCTACAGCCAAAGGCGTCGAGATGCAATACGCGAAATTGCGCGCATAAATATTTTTTCCCTTGTGCGGCATCGAAATGCCAGGGCGCTAATTTTCTAATCGTGATGTTTTTAAATGTGTTCGCGAGCGCGCTTTCATCGCTAAGTAAAATTTCTGTGGGGTGAATGCGCTCAATCTCGGTGTTGAGCTGCGCGGGATCACACTCGCTAATACGTAGTTCACCACTGGCTAAATTAAGCCAAGCTAAGCCTATCTTTTTAAGGTGTTGGCATAGCGCAAGCAAATAGGCATCTGCTTTGTCGGGCAGTAAGGCGGTATCGGTGAGCGTGCCGGGTGTGAGGACACGCACGACTTTGCGTTCGATTAAACCTTTCGTTGTGGCCGGGTCCCCAATTTGTTCGCAAATAGCGATCACTTCGCCTAATTTGACGAGTTTGGCAAGATAGGCTTCTGCTGCATGGTAAGGTACGCCAGCCATTTTGATCGGTTGGTTATCGCTTTGCCCACGTGTGGTTAGCGTAATGTCGAGTAACCGCGCGGCTTTTTCTGCATCCTCAAAAAAAAGCTCGTAAAAATCACCCATACGAAAAAATAGTAGGGTGTTGGGATAAGCTGCTTTTATATTGAGATACTGTTGCATCGAGGCGGTATGCTTACGCACATCTTTGCTTGTTTGGGTAGTGTCAGTGGAGGTCATAGAGGTACGATGGCGTGCAGTTTTTTTTGATTTAAATAATTTGGATTAATCTTTGGCGTAGAGTGTGTCGTGCGTTTATTTTTTATGGAGTAAATAATTGTTATGAACCATATCACCGGAATTGATCACATTGGAGTGCGCGTTAGGGACTTATCTCGGGCTCGAGCATTTTATGAGCGCTTAGGGTTTACCTTTCTTATCGGGCCCATTGGTCCTGAGCCTGTTGCCGTAATGGAACACCCGTGTGGGGTGAATATTAACTTTATTCTGAATGCATCGCCTTCTGCTGGATTTGAAAATATGTTGATGGATAAGCCAGAAAAGTACGCTGGCTATACCCATATTGCCTTGCGGGTAAATGATATTGAGGCGACACAGGCTTTTCTAAGTGATCAGGGTATAACGATTACAGAGGGCCCTATTGTATTTCCAACGGGCGCATCTTTATTTATTCGCGATCAGGATAATAATGTGTTGGAATTCCATGAGTCTTTGCATTCATAAATCGTATTTATTTTAGCGTGATGATTTTGAAAATATGGGCACTATAAAATGAGTCAGATCTGCTCGTCTTTTGTTGAAGAATCTCGATTTGGTAATTGGTTTTTAAAAACGAATACATGGAAGGTCCATGTATTGCAGCGTGCACTGAATGATCTCCAGGCATACTTGCCGGTTGATTATGGGCCTTATACCCAGGTGCTGGATGTGGGGTGTGGTTTTGGTCATTCTTTTTCGGTATTGGCACAGCATTTTTCTCCGGATGTCATTGTGGGTTTAGACATCGCGCCTGATTTGGCTGTGCGTGCTGGGGAAGCGGCAGAGCGTTGCTTGTGCCAGGTAAATTTGCATTGCGCGAATGCTGCCTCCATGGATTTACCTGATGCACAATTTGATCTCGTATTTTGCCATCAGACGTTTCATCATATTGTTGAGCAAGAGGCGGCGATGGCCGAGTTTTTTCGTGTACTCAAGCCGGGGGGTGTATTGCTGCTTTCTGAATCGACGCGCCGCTATATTCATTCATTACCGATTAAGTTACTGTTTCGGCACCCGATGCATGTACAAAAGACCGCGAAAGAATATATATCGATGATTCACTCGGTGGGTTTTGATTTGCCTGATACGCGTGTGGGTACGCCGTATATTTGGTGGAGTCGTCCTGATATCGGATTTTTTGAGTGGATTGGTCTGTCAGCGTTACATATGAAAAATGCGCAGAGGGAGCCCACGCTGATCAATGCCGTTGCGGTAAAACCAAAAAATCGATCCGATATTTTTGCGGCTTGATTTTTTAAGAATAGAAAAATTAAGTGCGAGTGGGTTTAATCGTGTTTGTTTAAGCGTGTTTGTGGCGCATTAGTCTGTGCGTGTAGCGTTGTTTAGTATATTGAATACACCATCGAGTCCAACAAAATTAAGCGCCAGATTAGCTTGCGTACGCACGATTGGTTTTGCACGAAAGGCAACAGATAGTCCTGCAATGGCCATCATTTTTAAATCATTCGCCCCGTCGCCCATCACAATGGCTTGTCTCGGCGTAATGCCCAGCGTAGTGCACGTTGCTTCGACAATATTGGCTTTTTGTTGCGCATCGATGATCTTATTTTGAATTCGTCCGGTCAATTTTCCATCTTGTACTTCGAGTGTATTTGCGTAAGCAAAATCAAGATTGAGTCGTGCTTTTAATTTTTCCGTAAAAAAAGTAAAGCCTCCTGAGACAAGGAGCGTCTTTATGCCATGTTGTTGTGCGTGGGCGAGCAAGTGAGTGGCGCCTGGCGAGAGCTGTAATCGCTCTTGGTAGACCTGCTCCAAAATATCTGCATCCGCATTCTGTAAAAGCGCGACACGTCGCTGCAAACTTTGAGAAAAATCAATTGTGGAATCGGTCATGGCAGCGTGTGTGATAGCCGCTACTTCTGCTTTACATCCAGCGAAATCAGCGATTTCATCTAAGCATTCGATCGTAATTAAAGTGGCATCCATATCCATGACAAGCAAGCGAAAATCGCTTTGGGATACTTCTTTAGGTAGCCAGGCATAGTCTAGTTGTTGTGCGGCGCAATAGTTTGTAAGGAAGGTGTGGCGTTCGGGTGTGGGTGGAGGTGTGGTTATCGAAGCAAGGCAGTGATCATTACTAAGGTACCAATGGGCATTATCTTGTTCACTTAGATTGGGTTGTACCTGTGTTGTAGATTGATGAAGATATTGTTCAATGGCTTGGTAGTGGTCATCGCGAATTGGGGTGAGTCCTTGCAATGTAAGTCGATGTGATGTGCTGTGTTGTCTCATAAGCGTTGTGTTCTGATCTTTGCGGTTATTTTTGCAGGGCAGTGGCTACAGACGTTGTCGGAAGCCCTAG
>JADYYQ010000010.1 GCA_020853585.1 Ottowia sp. | reverse complement strand
AGTTGAGCTCGGTGTTTTTGCGATTCAACCATTACATACTGTGCGCTGCGTTGTGCGTTTGGACGGTGAGCGGGCGCGCCGTCGTTTAGCGCATTGGCAAGCGTTGGCACGCGCGGCCTGTGAGCAGTGTGGGCGTAATCGTGTTCCCGATATTTATCCTTTGCGTAGTTTGGACGAATGGCTAGCACAGCCATCCCAAACACAAGGCATTTTGCTTTCTCCTACAGGGGAGGCTGTTTTTTCGCTTGTGGTTAAAGGTATGGGGCAACAAGCAATGACCTTACTCGTTGGGCCGGAAGGGGGGTTGTCTGATGAGGAGGAAACGCGTGCGCAATTACGCGGATTTATTCCTGCTCAATTAGGGCAGCGCATATTGCGTTGTGAAACCGCAGGTTTGGTTGCGATAGCAGCTGCCGCCACAATTTGGGGTGATTTTTAATTTTTCCGGCGAGTAAGGTAATAACGTGATTTAGTGGCTATCTGATCGAAATTTGTTGGTGTTATTGCTGCAAAAAGTGAATATAAAAGTATAGGGGTGCAGATGTACGGTGTATTTACATCGCTATTAGTATGATTCCCTCAAAATAGCTGATGCCCTCCACGTTATAGAGATGGTTGTTTGCATCGATGGCCCTGTTGCAAACAAGCGGAGCGTTGTTATGGGGCGTTTTGGCTAGCTGAGCGATATCGTAGATCGATTTACAAAGTGTGATTGATGTAGACGCTAAAAGCGCTGCACACATCGTGTTGATGCGTGCTTGAATATATTTTGATGGGTATTAGCGTTGTTTTTTATGCAAAAGCATAAAAAACCCGGAAAGGGACTTTTTTCTCAGCCCAAAAATCGGCTGCATCACGGAAAACATCAAGCAGCGTCTCGCGCGCTTCTTTATCAAATTTGGGTGCGCAGGGCAGGCCTTCGAGTACGATAACAAAGCCCGGTTGCATTCCTGATTTGGAAATAGTATCGGTCAAGCAAGCCGACAACGCGTCAAAGCTTTTAACATTAAGCGGGGGAGAGAGTAAAAACGAGCAAGTAATTGCTTCGAGTACTTCCGCCTTAGTTTGGGCATGAGCGCAGTGCGCATATAGGAAATGGTGACCGAGTAAATCGGCTGCTTTAGCCAGTTCTGGTGCGCGAAAAGCTCGGATAGACTGAACAATGTTCATACGCACGGCTTTGAGTAGTGTCACAGTACTTTCGTGGTCTGGCCTAGTGTTAATGGGGGTTTGAACAGGGCGCATTGCAGGCATGGGTGTACGGGGCAGGGTCAGAGACGCGCGCGTGACTTCTGCGTAAAGATTGCGAGAATTTTGCCAGGATTCACCTTCCATGCGGTTATTGCAACCAACATGGGCAAGCACAGCCGCGTCAATGGTCGTTGTCAATTTTGTTAGCTAGCTATCTTAGGTTGGGCGTAAGGCACGAGGTGCATGTCGTGCCGCGTGCAAAACCACGAGATTACGCTCAAGTGCGCTCAGAATCAATATCTTAGGAAAAATTCAATATGTATTTGAATGAAATCAATGACTTATAAATATGTGTGCGCACACAAACATAGCGGTTTTGACAGGGATGAATCTAATTTTGCCTTAAATTGGGTATTTACGATGCGCTGAAAATACGATTTTCGGAATTGTTTATTTGGGCGGATCGTTGTCACGATGTGTCGCATTGTCGCCGATACGTGTTTCTGTGCCTGCGGTTAAATTTTTAAGATTATTTTTATGCCGCCAAATGATGAGGGCGCTGATAAGCGTGATGATCAGTACCTGTAGTTGCAGGCCATATAGAACGGCATCGTAAAAAGGGGCGAAGAGTGCTGCGACGATGGCCGCAAGGGAAGAGGTACGAAAGAAAAGCGCGACGATTAGCCAAGTAGCGAGTGTCGCGATACCCAGCAGAGGGTTGATCCCTAGCAAAATACCCAGGGCAGTAGCAACGCCTTTACCGCCGATAAAGCGATGAAATAGGGGGAATAAATGGCCGACAAAGGCGGCTAAGCCAACTAGCGCAACGAGATCACCATTATGGGCAAGGCCATACTGGGGCGCGAAGTGTTGTGCGATCCAGATGGCAAACCATCCTTTTGCTGCATCGCCTAAGAGCGTAAGGCCGGCGGCTAGTTTGTTGCCGCTACGTAGTACATTGGTTGCGCCGGGGTTACCTGAGCCGTAAGTGCGAGGATCGGCTAGACCAAACCATCGACTCATGGCGATGGCAAAGGAAAGCGATCCTAATAAATAACCGGTGAGTACTAAGAGCAGGGCAGGGAAGAAAGAGTCCATAGAAAAAATTTATTTATCCGCGTGGGTGATGGGTAGCGTGTAATACATTGAGTCGCTCGCGTGCGACGTGGGTATAAATTTGTGTGGTGGATATATTGGCGTGTCCTAGTAGAAGTTGAATAGCGCGTAAATCTGCGCCGTGATTAAGTAAGTGTGTTGCGAATGCGTGCCGTAGCACATGGGGTGAGAGCGCTGCATTGATATCAGCTTGGTGCGCATAGCGTTTGATTGCATGCCAGAATGTTTGTCGGGTCATGCCGGTGTTGATTTTTTCTTTTCTGGGGGACAAAAACAAAATATTGCTGGTTCCGCTTTTAGCCAGTTCGGGGCGCGCTTCTTTTAGGTAGCGCTGTATCCAGTAGTGTGCTTCTGCCCCAAAAGGTACGAGCCTTTCTTTACCGCCTTTGCCGCTGATGATACGCACCACGCTTTCATTAAATCCGACGGCGAGGATGCTTAAGCTCACGATTTCAGAGACGCGTAGGCCGCTTGCATACATTAGCTCAATCATGGCGCGGTCCCGTAGCCCTGCGGCAGTGGTGATATCCGGTGCTGTAAGGAGTGCTTCGACTTGATGCTCTGTCAGTGATTTTGGAAAGCGTGGCGCTTGTTTAGCATTGCGTAAATTAAGACAAGGATCATGGCTGATATGTCGATTGCGCAGGGCGAGTTGGTAAAAACGTCTTAGCACGGCTAGACGGCGATTGCTGCTGCTGGGTTTATCTGTGCTGCGATAAGCAAAATAAGCGGTAATGTGCTGTGCTTCTGCTTTATTGAGGCCGAGGGTATGAGTGTTGGCAAGCCATTGTGCGAACAGCTGTAGATCACTGCGATAGGCTTCTAAGGTGTTAGGCGCGAGTCCTTCTTCTAGCCAGAGTGTTTGGCAAAACACGTCAATTGCTAATTCACTTTCTATCAAGGAGGGAGATGATTCCTCCATCATGCTGCTAAAGCACTTTCGTGCGTGAGTAACCAGCGTTTTGCGTCTTGTTGATACCCCGCGGTATGCGTGTGCGCAAATCCTCCTAGGCCATTTTTTGCCACTACGCGATGGCACGGAATGATCAGCGGAAATGGATTATCTCCACAAGCTTGACCAACAGCGCGGGGGGCGCTACCAATTTGTTGCGCGAGGGTGCCGTAGGTTTGTGTATGACCGAGTGGAATGGCGCTGATTGCTTGCCATACTTTGTTTCTAAATAGGCTGCCGGTTTTTTCTAGCGGGAGTGAAAATTGGTAGCTGGGATCGGCAAAGTAATGTTGTAACTGTTCGGTGACGGTTGCGGTGAGAGGGCTGCGGGGTAGTTGCGTAGGCGTATGCGGCGGGAGATAAACCAATTGACAGACGTGATCGTGTGCCGTGCGAATGCCAATCGCGCCAAAAGGTGAAGAAACAATGGCGCAAAAATTCTTCAGATTGTTTTTGCGGGCGCGCATAGTTGATCAGGCTCCATGGTTTTTTGCGTGTTTAGCGTTGTTGGCATTACAGCAAGGGATAGATTAGTTTACCGGGCGTGATTGTATTGCAGCTGTGTTAGGTTTGTGTTGTGAAATATTGAGTAGTGTGTTGTCGGCTATGTTTTTATTTGAGCGCGCTTTTTTTTGTGCTCGATCCTTGTGCTAAAGCCCAATGCACATGTTCTTGCACTAATTCGGAAGGATGGGTAGCCTGATTTTGCAAGGCGCTTTGAATGCGTTGTGCCTGAGCAGGATGGGTGCATACCCGCAATGCATTGCCAAGTGCCACAGCGATATTTCGCAGCCAACGAATATGACCGATACGACGAATCGCACTGCCTGCGAGTCGATGGGAAAAATCGTGTTCATTCCAAGCAAAGAGGGTGAGTAGATCACTGCTGTCAAGTTGATTGCGGGGTGAAAATTCATCGAGGGGACTGTGCTGTGCGTATTTATTCCAAGGGCAGATAAGCTGGCAATCATCGCAACCATAAATCCGATTACCCATTAAGGGACGCAGTGCTTCAGGGATGGGGCCAGGATTTTCAATGGTGAGATAAGAAATGCAGCGGCGTGCGTCGAGTTGATAGGGCGCGATAATCGCTTGGGTTGGGCAGATATCAATACAACGCGTGCAATGTCCACATGCATTGGCAATATGCTCATCGGTGGGTAGGGGTAGATCAACAAAGAGTTCGCCGAGAAAAAAGAGTGAGCCTCCCTGGCGGGAGAGCAGTAAGGTATGTTTTCCACGCCAACCTAATCCTGCTTTTCGTGCAAGCTCAACTTCCATCACCGGGGCTGAGTCGGTAAAGGCACGATAGCCTAGGGGACCGATGTGCTCAGAAATTTTTTGCGCCAATTTTTGTAAGCGTTGACGGAGCGTCTTATGGTAATCGCGACCCCGTGCGTAGAGTGAGATAACTGCTTGATCAGGTTGAGTAAGTGCGTTTAATTCATGATCTCGCCAGTTGGGTTGACTGGTGCTGGGCAAATAGTCCATGCGTGCACTAATAATGCGTAATGTGCCAGGCACGAGTGCGCTGGGTTGGGTGCGCAAGTTATTTTCTTCTCCCTGTTTAGCCATATAAGCCATTTCGCCATGCATGTCTTTTGCCAGCCATGCGGCCAAATAGGGTTGAGCGAGCGATACATCGGTGTCGGTAATGCGAATTTCGGCAAATCCAAGTGCTTGTCCCCATTGTTTGATTTGTGCCGCTAAGCTGACAAGATCAATTTGGCGTGGGGCAGATGTAGTCACGATAGGGGCACTGTGCGCTGAGTCGATATGGTTTATATGATGGGGGGGCTGTGTTGCTATTTCAGCGAGGGGCGTTTCAGCGTATATGTTCTCTGGCGAAGTTGTTGATACAACTAGGGGCGCGATAGGTTCTTTTTTTGCTGCATGTTGTGGGTGTGCTTTGTGTACACTCCCGCTGTTTGCAGGGACAGATGTGGTTTGCGGGGAAGGATGTGTGGGCAGATTGTTTGGGGCATCTGCGCTCGAGTGGTTAGGTGTGTTAGACATAAGGCATTGTACGAAAATGGAAGGCATGTATAGCTTGGATAGCAAAATCTTTTTTCTTGAAGATGAGGCAGCGACACAGAATTTGGCCGCGGCTTTTGCTATTGCTTTGTCGCGATACTGTACGACAGAGGGTCTAGGGCCCGGGATGCAATGGCATTTGATGGGCGACTTGGGTGCAGGTAAAACAACCTTCGCACGTGCTTTTTTAGGTGCATGTGGTTATGTAGGTCGCGTGAATAGCCCGACCTATACTTTATGTGAGCCTTATTCGGTTGTTATTAATGCACAGCCTTTAGTGGTTTATCACTTTGATTTGTATCGCTTAATACATGAGCAGGAGTGGGAAGAAGCAGGTTTTCGGGATTATTTTTCGCAGGGTGCTTTGTGTTTGGTTGAGTGGCCGCAACGGGTATCTTTGCCTCGGCCCGATCTTAATCTGCGTTTAGTGCATCAAGGTTTGGCGCGCGAGTTGCATATTGATGCATGGACTTCTGCTGGGCAAAAATTGTTGATGCTTTTGCAGTGATATGTTGAGAGGCTATCGGTTGATAATACAAGTACGAGACCCCTGCGCAACTGGCTGCACTCCCCAATCCCTGCGTTGGGCGGTACTCGAAATGCTCATGTACGCGTGCGTACACTCCGCTTTCTGTGTTCCGTCCGCCTTGATCTTGAGGCATTCGCCTAGTTGCGCAAGGGTCTCAGTACTAAACCTTTTGCGAAGATTGCATGTGAGTTATGCACTTGCGCGTGGCTTGAGAGAAAGGACGCGTTGATGTTCGTAGATAAGATTAATGTCGGACGCCGTCAATGGTTGCGCGCGGGTGTAGGTAGCTTAGTCCTTTGCTTAGGACGGGCTGAATTGGCATGGGGTGCGGAGCTTTTAAAGGTGCGTGTGTGGCCAGCGTTGGATTACACCCGCGTGACACTTGAGTCGGATGCGCCTTTAACTACCCATCATGCTTTACTGACTGATCCAGATCGTTTAATGATTGATATCGATGGTTTGGTATTAAGTCCAACCTTGCGTGAGTTGATTGGCAAGGTACAGGCTGATGATCCGTATATTGCACAAGTACGTATTGGGCAAAATCGTCCGCATGTTGTGCGTTTAGTTTTTGATTTGAAAGAACAAGTAGCGCCGCAATTATTTAGTTTGGCACCTGTGGATCGATATCAACACCGCCTAGTGTTTGATTTGTATCCCCTTACCGCGCCTGATCCGTTGATGAAACTGTTGCGCGATTCGGCGGCTAAATCGCGAGCAATGGAAGCATTACCTCCGCTTGAATTACCTTTGCCACTTGCTTTACCTGATACTTCAGCGGCGACGAATGAGGGGGGGGATGATCCCATTGCTGATTTAACGCGCCAAATTGATCAGCAAGCACAAAGTGCGTCTGCGGCACGGGCCGCTCGGCCAATGCATAATAAAAAGCCGGTGTTACAGCGTCTGCTAACAGTGGCCATTGATCCTGGGCACGGCGGTGAAGATCCCGGTGCGATCGGTCGTGCGGGATCGCGTGAGAAAGATGTGGTGTTGTCTATTGCTAGGCGATTACAAACGAAGATTGATGCGTTACCTAATATGCGTGCGATGCTTACGCGTGATGCTGATTATTTTGTGCCCTTACATGTACGAGTCCAAAAAGCACGACGGGTGAATGCAGATTTATTTCTCTCAATACATGCTGATGCTTTTGTGATGCCCCATGCACGAGGCGCATCTGTTTTTGCTTTATCTGCGCATGGTGCCAGTAGCGCAGCAGCGCGTTGGATGGCGAATAAAGAAAATGCCAGTGATCAGGTAGGGGGCGTTTCGATAGCGACAAAAGATAAAGCGACTACTCGCTTGTTACTTGATTTGTCGACGACAGCGCAAATACGCGATAGCCTAAAGTTAGGTGGGGCGTTGTTAAATGCGATGGGGCAAGTGAATCGTTTGCATAAGCGCTTTGTGGAACAAGCGAGCTTTGCTGTATTGAAGGCGCCTGATATTCCTTCTGTGTTGATTGAAACGGCATTTATCAGCAATCCAGAAGAAGAGGCTAAATTAAACAACGAGTCTTATCAAGACCAAGTGGCTGAAGCAATTGTTAAAGGCGTGCGGGAATATTTTTCTAAAAATCCCCCTCTAGCGCGCCAGCCGCTTCTCTAGCTTTATTTTGCGCACTCACACCCCTTAGGTTATCGCGCAACCTATCTCCTCTCCCTCCCCCGGTTTTGCTTGTTTGGTTTAAAACTGCGGTATGTCTTTGCTGCCTCTTATGTTGGTGAGTGCGATCAATAAAATAGTTAATTGAAAGTGGAGGGACAGGTGTGTGGGTCAGCCGTATTTTTGGAGGGATGATAGCTACGTTCTTTCTTTGTAGCGTAGATCTGTATCCCCGATTTCTATAAATTGCTTCTCTTTTTTAAGAAAAAGATGTTTTTTGGTGAAGTTTTCTAATTTAGAAGTTTTTGATGGATTTGTTGTATTTCTTATCTTGGCGAGCATATTTGTATAGAAATGCGATACAAAAACTGCAAAAACGATACTTTTTTTGGAAACCCTCTGTCATTTTTGCGAAGTTTTATTTCCCCTAACGTTTTACAATCCGCGAAACTTTATAATTTTTATGTATTTAATAATGATTTAATAAGCTGCATTTTTGGGCGCGTATTGAGGGGGAAAGAAGATGGTCATGAGTACAACGGGCGTTAATTATACGGGTTCTATTCCGGAGCTAAATACGTCTTCGCCTAAAAATGAGGGCGCGCCGTCGGCCTCTACTCATCCCCAGAGGCGTCTTTCTCTTCAGAATATTCATGATCTTGCTTATGCAAACAGCCTGAGATTTAGAAGCGACCGTATTGGCGATGCTCCTCAAGCAGAGTTTGAGAAGATGTTAGCTGGAAACGATCCAGTAAGACGTAGTAGCGTAGGCTCAGTGCATACCTTGGTTAATGCTGATACGCAGCGCGCATTTATTTTTTTGAATCAAAGAAATAAGGCAGATGCATTTGCGAGCGAAAGCGTTGAGACTATTGTGCTGAACAAATCATTGCTCCCTGATGCTTCTGCTCAGGTGCCAAACAAATTATTGTTCCCGCCTGCGCCTGCTCAGGAGAGACACGTGACTTTTGCTGAGTCAAATCAGGTCATCCCAAGGTCTACTTTACTTTCGCGTTTGTCTGTTTCTAATTCATCAGACGTATCTATGATCAAAGCACCTGCGAAAACAGGTTGGTTGTCAGCAGTGAAAACTTGGTTTCATGATCATGGGTCTACGCTTAAGACGATCGCTAAGGTTATTGCGGCGGTTGTTGTGTTGACGGCAGTTGTTGTTGCGGTTGTGGCGGCGGGTGTTGCAGGATTAGGCACGCCGTTAGCGGTTATTTTTGTAGCGGTAGTTATGTCTAGTTTGGTTGTAGGTGGAGCGATGGCTGCACATAAGGCTTTATCAGATGAGTAAGTCGACGCGTGAGTCGGATGTTTTGAATGGATCAATAGGATGCTTGGTTCTCATCTAAAAAGATCTGATCGCGTTTAGTAAGTAGTTTGTTTTTTAAGCAGTAACAGTAAGGACGGGGTTGGCAGATAAAAACCGCGTCTTGCTTTATTTTCCATCATGCACTGTGTACGTGGCTTGTTGTTTGTTGCGGCAGTTGTCTATATGAAGTTTGTCGTGTTTAACTAAGGGTTAATTTATATGCCAGCCTCCTCGCTTACTCAAAATAATACGGAACGTGTGTCTCCGAATACTTCCGAGTTGCGTAGTTTTGCGGAATCAGTAGAGAGCGGTAAGGGTACAGTCGAGAGTAGTAATGGTAGGGTGGGTAATCATTCGTTTACACCATCTGCTAACGCTACAGCCCGTTCGCAGCAATCAGAAGATATGGGTAATACAGTGGTAGTCCCTAAGAAAGGATTGCAGAATGCTTTGGATCATTTCTTAAAAACACTATTAAAACGTGATCACGACTGTAACTTGACCAATAAATATGGTGATTTGATTTATAAAGCGCTTATTGATCATTGGCCTTCGTTGGGAAAGAAAAAAAGCGAAGTACAGAATAGTTACAAAAGCCAAGAGCCATTGGTGCCAACATTGCGTAATAAGGAAGAAGTTGCCGGCTTTCTAAATTCGCTTCTGCGAGAACGTAAACGTAAGGGTGAGGTAGCACAGGCGGTGATCGGGTTTGTAGAGCAAGGTCATCTTGAGCTTGGGAAAGTGACAGGCGCAGATAAAGCCCTGCGCGTTGAGTTTTCTCCTTGGGTATTGGGAACAACGACACCTGTGTTGACATCGGCAAGTCATCCTGGTCATGCCGCAGTCGTAAAACCAGCTTACGATAAGGCAAGCTTGGCTTCCAATATATTGGAGAGCGATACGCGGAGTTTTAGCTCACAGGCTATTCGCAGTGCGGCTGATAGTTTAGAGGCTCGCCAAACAGCATCTGAGGAGAAGGT
>JADYYQ010000009.1 GCA_020853585.1 Ottowia sp. | reverse complement strand
TGCGGCGCTCTGCGAACTCGGCCATAACCTGCTCATGCGGAATGCTCGGGCGCGGATCGTCAATCGCTTCCTGCACCTGGGCACGAAACCATTGATCGTAAGCGGCGGCTTCGTGGGCGCGCTTCATGCGTTCTGACGAATCGGCTCGCGTGCTACGGGTCACATCGCCAGCGCTGTGGTTGCTGGCATCGAGCATGTCGACACGAACGATGTGTAATTCATTCTTGAGGTAGTCCATGCAAGTGTCGAGGCTGCGCCAGGTACGCGGCTTGTCGGTGCGCTGGACGCCCAGCGGCTTCTCTGACATACCCAGTTTGAGCATGACGGACCAGCCACCCGGACGCCCGATGATCGAGGCACCTCGAATGGCACAGGCTTCAGCCAAGCGGCGAGCCATTGCTGTATCAATCGTATCGGTGTCCATAAAAAGCCTCTCAGTTGTGACGGATAAACAATAGATGATTGTTTGCTAATTATCTAATAAATCTGCAAACCCGTTGTTAATCCGTCAAAGGGCGAGTGGGCATAACGCCCGCTATCGGCGGCACTCACTACTTATTCGCTTCTGCTAATTTTTAGCTTTTCAAAGCTTTAGGCAAAAACAGCCTGATTGATTTTCTGGGTACTGACGACAGGTCAGGCTCAGAGGTTGCGGGAAATACGCAGAAAAGCATGCCGAAGAGGGGACACTTTTGACGAAGGGCCATCGAAGCTTTTTGGAGTAATAGCTGCAAAGAACTGATTGCTGCCTGCTAACAACGGGATACCCGGTGGCGGGTACGCTCTGAAACTTGACCTTAAGCCAAATCTTGCAAGTCCTGCAAGTCGGCCAACGGAATCATTGGCGACACTCGTTACGACCGCCCGGTGTACGTTATTACCGGCCATAGGCCGGGGCCGCACTTAAGGCCACAGCGCCACCCCAAAGAGTGTTTTTAAATTTGGTGAGTATGCCCTCCTCAAAAGGCAGCGGGAAACACTAACTGATATGCCACAATATCAGGTACCAAATCGTGATAACCTTCAATTTTAGGGTAAACTTTACTTAAAATTGATCCAGTAAAGGACGAAAATATCATGATTATCGATTTTACAGTCTCAAATTTTCGCTCATTAAAAAGCGAACAAATCTTGAGCATGCATGTTGAACACCCTAAAAATCACCTTGAAAGCCATGTGGCATATCCTACCGGGAGCAAAATTGGCGTTTTGAGAAGCGCGTGAATATATGGTGCCAATGCCTCTGGAAAATCAAACGTTCTGCTTGCTTTCCGGGCACTTCAATACCTAGTAACACATTCCGGAAATCTTACAGAAGGTAGGAAGATTGCATGCTACGAGCCATTTCGACTTTCAGAACAGGGAAAAACTTCGCCAGTCAAATTCGAGATAGAGTTTGTAAATAACGATGGCATCCGATTCATTTACGTAATCTCTTTTGACCAAACGTCAATTCTAGAAGAATCGTTGGATTTTTATCCATCAAGGCAAAAAGCCAATCTATTTAAACGAAATAATTCTGACACATGGGAAACTATCAGCTTCGGTAGCCAATATAAAGGAGGGGAAAAGCGCATCGCTTTTTTTAATAATAATAGCTACCTATCGAAAGCAGGTAACAACGCCTCATCCCCTGAAATAATTCGATCCGTTTATAAATATTTTACAAACAGCATTGTTCATCTTCGATCATCAGATGAATTGTACGTTTCTGATTTCTCGCTCGACGCTGAGACGCTAAACAAAGTGTCTTTGTTGCTTTGCCACGTTGACACTGGCGTAGCTGGTATTACAAGAAACGAAAAACCGGAGTTGCCAGAAATACTTTTTCCAGAAGGAATTCCAGACAGCGTCAAGAAAAAAATTCTTGAGCGAAACAGTGATGACTTTGTTTTCTTGCATAAGAATGAAAATGGAAATACCGAATCATTTAAGCAGGATCTTGAGTCAGACGGTACGCAAAGAATGTTCGGCTTAATGCCACTGCTAATTGATGTATTTTCAAATGGTGGTGTATTAATCGCCGATGAACTTGACAGTAGCTTACATCCGCATATTGCTGAATTAATAATCAAGCTATTTAATGATTCAGAGATAAATACTCTCGGGGCGCAGCTAATATTCTCGACTCATAATATCAATTTAATGACATCAAGCAATCTGAGGCGAGATCAAATTTGGTTCACCGAAAAATCAGGGGGTGCTACGAGGCTATATTGTCTGGCAGACTTCGATAAACAAATAGTCAAACAAGATAGCCCGTACGGCCACTGGTATGACGCTGGGCGTTTTGGCGCCCTTCCACGCATTGATTACCAAGCGATTGCTAGAATCTTGCAACCTAACAGCCCCGCATTGCTCTACTCTCGCGAGGTCGGGTCTACGTCCTCCAATGGTGATAATTTTGAGAGTACGAGCGATGCCTAAAAAACGAGAAGTTACCCCTTTAAAACCATTTCCGATCTTGCATATATATTGCGAAGGGGAGAAAACCGAACCAGTTTATATAAATGGCTATATAGCTTCAAAGTTTCCTGGGGATAGGCGTAGGAACGTTATAAAAGTAGAGCCGACCCGAAAGAATACACCTGTCCAACTCGTTGACGTTGCGGTAAAACATCAAAGAAGTTGGGATTGTCCATCCCAAGATATTTTCTGGGTCGTTTACGATAGAGAGTCTGCAGCAAAATATTCGGACGAACTTCATTTGCAAGCCTACCAAAAGGCAAAAGCAAACGGAATAAATATTGCATTATCAAATGTATGCTTTGAATTATGGCTATACCTACATTTTCAACAGAACACTGCTCCATTTTCTAGCTATGATGATTTAATGACACACAGCAGATTCAAGAGCCACTTAGCCCGCCGTGGAATAAATAGTTACAATAAAGGAGACAAGTCATTCATTAATGCAATAACAATTTACGATGTTAACTTGGCATGTAGCAAAGCTACAAATATGAACAATCAAACTTTGAGCAGCGCATCAGCTGGAAAAACCTTGCCTCATCAGTTAAATCCATATACTGATATGCATTTATTGCTTAGGGCGATCGATAGTTTTTGAGTTGCTACGGCATTAACTTGCAGT
>JADYYQ010000008.1 GCA_020853585.1 Ottowia sp. | reverse complement strand
TTTGACGGCCATAACTCCATCGTCCCGTTTGATCATTCATCTCTAAACCGATCGCATCTAAGCTACCCACATCGGTATAAGGCAACACAATAAAATCGTATTCCTCATCGCCCAGCTTTGCGATCACCGCAGACAAATCGGGATAGCCAACACCCCCACTCATTTTGCTGATGGTCAATAGTAAGCCAGTGGGTAATTTCTCTCCTTGCGCTAGACCCAAATAATTCATCATCACATTGATGTCATTACCACTCTCGCCCTTCCACTTCGCTGTTAAATTAACCACGGTGTTCACTGCTGCGGCCGTCACCGGTAAATCACTTAAGGCATTAATGGCTGTCGCTAACTTTGTTGCAACTAACCCCGCTGTATCACCTTGAGTAACGCCGATGTAAAGACGCTGCGCAGCGATATATACCGCCAAAGCGCCATTTTCTGTTGCAGTGCCGACAATCTCAATCTTGCCCGCTGCTGCGACGCCCGTCGCACTCTCATCGACCGCAACACACCACACTTCATTCAAATCATCGTTAGTACGATAAGACTCAAACATACGTGTCAACATCGAACCCGTGCCATATTGTTCTTTGGCTTGATCGAGTCGCGAAATCAGCGTAGGGATAGATGTTTTAGCAGGCGCGTCGGCTAACTTTTGGCCAATTAATAAGGCGCGATATTTGGGCGAAAAATAGCTTGCTTGCGCATTGTCCATTTCTGCATAAAACAAAGGAACACGAATGTTCCCAGGAATAGTATTAAAGCTCACGCTCACGGTTGTATCTCCTTTGTTTTAGGCTTAATGGTTTTCTTTTCTGCTAGCGATACGGGTGAGTGAGGTGGCAATGCCTCTAACGCCTGCACCTCACACACATCCCCGTCATACAAACGTCTTAGCCAATATTGCGTCGCCGTGACTTCTTGTCCATCAGTAGGCAAGACTCCACCATCGGGCAGCATCACGGTCTGCCCATTCATCGGTTTAATAAACATAGGGTTATTTTTAAAGTTTGATATGCGCGCTATGCTCGATACGTCCGTCAACACCGGGATATCCTCCGGCATACGCATTAGGGTCAGTAGGATGATCACGTTGTGGATAATTAGGATCAGCCATCGGTTCAATCGCATCGACATTCAAAGCAACAGCACTTACAGGTTCAAGGCGATCTATGTCTTGACCCTGCCGCGTATCCGCGGTCGTAATTTGCGTTTGCGTAGAAAACTCAAACCCAAAATACAAGCGTGCGCGATCCATCAACATCAGATTGCCACCCTCGTAAACTAACTCACTGTATTCAGGCGCAGGCGACCATCCTAACAACACACGCCACAATGCAGCGCGTACTTGATCCAGCATTGTTCTCGCGCTTTGTCCACGTTCATCCGCTTTATTAGATAACGCCACCACCACCGTAAATCCCTCAGTCAATGTCTGCCGATAACCTTGCCCCGAGGACGGCGGGCCAACTTCATCATCCAGTGGAATCACATACGCAGCAGGCACCACCAAATTAGCCCCCTCGGGCAAAGGCGAAAACTCAGCCGCCCCACCCACCCTTTGCTCAAATAAAGGGCAACGCTTACGCAGCTCCGCGATGATGATATTAAGATTCATTTTTTTATTATTTAACGATATAAAAATAGAGGATATTGCTGCGCAAAAGCAACTAAACTGATTATTAAATTGAGTATTTGTATTGACCCCACCGCATGCCTAGGAGATAGCAATGAATGCCACTGACATCGCATCGTGTCTTGCTGCAATAACTGGCGTAATTTCCGTGTATTTCCTCTCTAAAAAAATGTGGGATAACCGTCAACAATGGGAGGTTACTGTTTACCTAAATACTTTAGAAAAACCAGAAATACCATTTCATATTAGCCAATGGGGACAAGGAAAAAGAATTCAAATAACCACGGATGGGGACACCGCTGTTGCAATATTTGAAGATAAATTATGTAAAAAATATTTAGCCAAATTATTTATTACTAATGCACTTTATCCAGATAAGGGAATCTGGTGGCTACAAACAAAATCAAATGACAATTTAATAAACAGAATTAGGAGCGAGAAACCGATATGGTGTCGTATTTTTTATGAAATTCCCAGACACCTCGTCCCTAAAGAGCCAGTTGTATTAAAAATTAAATACGTGAAAAACTAAAAGGGCAATTATGAACATTCATGAGCAAATAAATATGGATTTAAACAGCATTAAATCTGTAGTTGAATCTCTCGATGTGATAGCTAAACTACAGCCCTCAGATCAAAACGAACAAACAATAGAAAATCTCCACAAATTATTAGATCAACTTATCGCTACATCTTCCGCCAACCTCAAGAAGTTTTTCCCAATGAGCTGATAAATTTTGCAAAATATTACCTCTTACTTCCGCACCTCAAACATCTCCTACTTAATAGAGGGATACATCATGCCGCAATCCTCACCACACAAAAAACCATCTTTGCTGGCAAGAATGGATATTCCAAGTCTCGAAGTGACTTGCGTCGAAAGAAAAGCAGACGACGATACTCTGCGAGGAATCGTAAGTATTGGCTGCGCCTCAGGGGAGAAAATCTCTTTAGAAATCGCGATTGAGAATATAAAAGAAAATCGATTTGTATACTTTGTAAAAAATAACGCAGGAAATGACGTTGATTTAGAAATAGCCCACCACGATGGCACTCTCTACCTTAGAACGCAAAAAGACGACGAAAAAAATGACAATCTTTTGAACCTTAAAAAGTGTCAATAAGCAATTTCATTTCCTCGGTACTAGCGCATCTCTCAACACATCTCGTAATTCGGCACGCACAACTGCACGACGCTGATCTAAAGCCTCTTGCATAAAGTTAGCCCGAGGGGCGATACGCCAGCGTCCTGTCTGGGTCTGTGCTTTTTGATCTTTCCGCCTCGCTTTGCCGGTTACGCCGTAATATAAAAATGCGGGGTAAAAATCTTTCATCTCACTGCTTTTCTGTGGTGCGATGCGTACTAAGAAACCGGATTTAGATACCCTGGATTTGAGCGAGCGTTGTAAGCGTCCTGTTTGTTTTCCTGGATAAGCGCCTGCTGACGATATCGCTTTACGTGCCACCAAACGACGCGCTTCCCGCTGAACATCACGCCCCATCTTTCGCATGACTTTGCGAATCTTCTTTTTATCAAAGTCGATGCGTGTATAGCCCTGTAAAAGCACATTGAGTTCAAACATCGAGCGCACCTAATTCTGTTGCTTCTGCAACAATAAAACGTCGTGCATTGTGCAAATCATTGACGCGCTTGACCCGGTAACGCATACCATCGTATTCAATAATATGCTCAGCGGTAATTGCTCTCACATCTGTTTTTCCATGCCACCATCGCAGCGTAAAACGATGTGAGATACCATCCCCCGTCTGTTTACTACCGTAGTAAGTTTGTGCGCCTACCGCTTCTACACGGGCCCAGGTTTGAATACCTTCATCATGTTGCTGAACAATATCAAACTCTCCCGTTGCCAGGTCTTGCCACCGACGAATGCGCACACGGCTATTTAGCTCACCGATTTGGGGTAA
>JADYYQ010000007.1 GCA_020853585.1 Ottowia sp. | reverse complement strand
CAGCATTCAACACTTGGCTACCAATCGCCAACTCAATATATCGAATGTTGGCGGAGTAAGCAAAGTCAGGAAAAAATGGTTGCATAAAATTCACCTGATGGCAGACGAAATATCGAGGGAACCTCATCTGTGTGACAACAACCAGTTGATCGACATGCCATATTTTTTGTATGCTCGCCAGTGCATTAAGTAGCGAGGGCATACGTTTGTGATAGTGGGCATCCAACATATTTAAGAAATAACGCGCGCCTGGATTTGATTTTTCCCAAGCCAACATATGTGCGCGCTGTTTATCCGCCGTGGTGTCAAGGATGGGTTGTTTTACAAACTGAGCGACTAGAGAAACAGTGACCAGAAATATGCCAAGCGCAAGCACAAAAGGCGCGCCTACACCGCTTCCTATCATTACCATAGCCACATGGGTGCCTCCATATACAGCTACCAGATGGACGGTCGAGGTAACATTTTCAAGCCGATCTCTTTGTTTATATATTTCAGAAAGTTCAGCCTGCTCATCGTCGCTAAGTTTCTTAAACGCTTCATGAAATACAGCGAGCGCCTCTGAAAAATTGAGTTCTTTCTTCATGTTTGCTGTTCCTGGATATTTCGGAATTTTTCAGAATCGAGCGTTAACAGTGCGTCCGGTGCTGAATTTAAGAGTGCTACGCAAGAACCTCCCCAAAGTAACGAATCTCAATAAGTCGCTCAGAATGGCTGTTTTAGGTGCTATGCCAATACACAGGGCAGTGTTGATATCTCGCTGACGCGCGTATTCGTATTTTTAAAACGGTGGTGGCTTGGACGCGCAAATGATGCCAAGCAAGTGGCAATATTATTGCAAATTCATTCAATATTTTTTCGAGCGCTTTTTGGCGCTTATTTTATATTTTGAAAGAACAATAAACGCTATCGTTAATGCGCTGATTGATGACCTTGAATCGCACTGCTATATGTTTTTTGAAAATCTTTTTTGCTTCTTGAATTGTGGTGAGCAAGAGCGGAGGTATGAGCTTTGTCAGTGTGTTTAAATATTGGCAATGAGTACTTTTAGTTAAAATAGCGTGTGCATGCGATGCATATTTTGATTAATGAGTGTAAAGCGCCTGATATCTAGGCCATGACAATCTTTTTGAGCAAGGTGTAATCATTACAAACGATGATAGTAGTTCCCGGTATCTTCCCGACAGCCCTTGTATTGGCGTCTGTACCACTTTATTTGATGATATTTGCCAAGGGTGCGGGCGCACTGTGCATGAAGTTGCACAATGGGTTTCTTTCACGGATAAAGAAAAACAGGCGGTGTGGCAACGTATTCTTGCCGAAGGTAAAGCAAAGCGGTTTAGGTGAAAGATGATCCACTACCCCTGAAACATGTGTAATCCTTTTAGCTGCCGCATTTCATAATGCGAGTGAAAAAAGGTCAGGTTACGATCATGTATACGTGTCACGACGGGATGATCAGAAGCGGGTTTGAATAACGTTGTTGAAGGGCAATATGACAGCAACGGCGTTTTCTGCTTTCGAAAAACTATTGAATAGGTCTTCGTATATTTTTCTATTTATTGGTTTATCTATTTTATAGAGATCATAAAAAACCCATCAGAAAATCAAGTTTTAGAAAATGGTGTTTTGGCCTGGATAAGACTCAGCGATATTTTCTACTTGGCGTACAGATAAATAATCGGGCTGGAAAATCGCCATGCGCAGCACATCGCGGTATTCGCCATTGACAAAAAATTCATGTCGTAATCGCCCTTCTTCTTTAAACCCTACTTTTTTATATATCTGAATTGCTTTTGCATTTTCGCAATCAACGATTAAGGAGAGTTTGTATAGATTCAGTACGCTAAAGGCGTAATCCATCGCAAGATAGGTGGCAGGTGTTGCATAGCCTTTGCCTTGATAATTGGGACTAATAATGATTTGAAACTCGGCGCGCCGATGGATATGATTTATTTCAACGAGTTCAACAAGTCCGACCGATGTGTTTTCATACTCAGCAACAAAACGACGTTCACTCTGATCATGGATATGCTTATCGTAGAGGTCGCATAACTCAACAAATGCTTCATATGGCTCTTCAAACCAGTAATGCATAACGAATTCGTTATTGTCTAGCTCGTGGACAAAGCGTAAATCCTCACGTTCGAGGGGGCGTAGTTTGAGTTTACTTTGCATAATCATCGCGGGCTTAAATAGACGAATAAATACCGATGTTAGCTTAGAAGCGGCCTTAGCTAATATATTTAGCGGCATCTTTTAGGAAAATCAATGCCGCATTCTTTGATGCGACAACGGCACATAAAATCAAAGTGCAAGTTTTTGATCAGGCTTGGTATGGTTCAGAAAGTAATCATTACTTACCCATCAATATGACGTGCTTCAAAAGTGATGACTTTACTTGCGTATTGTTTAGCAGCGAAACGAGATAAGTCTGGTTTCGCTGCGGTATGCGAGAGATGTGCTTGTAGTGCTTACATGTTGAGTCTAATTGCTCATCTATTCGCGTTACATATCAATACACCCTCGTCTTAAGCTGCGGCATTTATTTGCTTATTAGCGATTTCCCCTTTTAACTTTTTTAGTCCCTCGATTTGCGATGGATTCAGTGTTATTTTATTTGGCATGATTTTATAGTTGCCTTGCTTTTCCATTATCGATTTTTTTCGATGATCAGTGTGTGCATTAAAACTGTCTCGGATTAAATTAGTAGCCTTGCGGAGTGCATTTTTACGGGTATCGTTTATTTGCGCGCTAGCATTTTGCTGCGTTGTAGCCGGAGTATTTTTCACAAACTCAGTGATAAGTGGATTTGCTAGGGTTAATGTAGTTTTCATATCTTTAGCGGTATTGAGGATCAAAATATAGGCGCTGAATAACTCCATTCCTACGGGCGTATTCTTAAAGAAATTCATGCGCTCGCCTGCATTTGCTGTGGCTAAAAATTCGCTCACTAGTCGCATATCGTTTTTAGATATGGGTTGATTGAGTAATGCATGTTACATGCGATCGCTCTATGCCCATTGTTTTAAAAAAATCTTCTTTTGGGGGCGCATTTAAAATATTTTTGCTTGTTTTTTCCTCATCACTTTTTCTTGCAACATATTCGTTTATAACGTTTTGATTAAATAATTCAAATCCTTTTAGATTAAAACTGCCATCGTTCTCTTTTGTTATTTTCTTATCTGATATGGCACTAAATTGGTTTAATAACTCACCTACACTATTTAAACCAAAATACTTATATTGAATTCGCTTATCCGTTGCTGTTTTTTCAAAAAAAGATTCGAATGTTTTTTGGATAGCTGCTCTGCCGATCGTCACTTCCTCCGGTACATCGGTCGTTTTCGGGGTAGATGCGTTATTCGGCGAAGATGCTATTTTAGATTCATGGGGCAAGACCGGTGTGTTTACTGTCGTCAATATGGCCAGTTTTTCTTTTATATCCGCCGCGCAATCTTTGTCAATTCCATAGGCAGCTAATTCACCAAACTGGCTGATTTGATAACTTAATTCTGGTCCCATCATCACTAAATCCACTTCTGTGCGAGACTCTGTTTTTGAGGCATTAGCGCTTGCGGTTATTGGCACACCTGCTGTTGCTGCTGCCAGTGTTGCTATCTTGCCAGGATCGATAGCCGCTTCCACTTTTTTTTCAATTTTTGTTGATAAGGTTATATTCTGCAATTGCCCTTGATAGTCTGTTGCCGTAATAGAAAAATTTTTATTTTTGTCTCGATCAATCAGTCTAGCAGCCCCTTGCGCAATCGCTTTTGAGGTTAATTTTTCTGCAGTATTGTTGCCATAGACATCGGCTACTGCCGCTACTAAAGCATCAGCAGAAATATTGTTCGGGGTAAGAAATCGCACAAGACCTTGATTTGAGGGCATTTGATTGATAGCGAAGGTTGCAAATCCCCCTACTTTTCCTGTCCAACTCGTCGCCACAGATTCGCCTTTACCTAAAGGGTTGCTCGTTTTGGTTGTTTCTGATTTTTTGGTGGATGTTTCTATACCAACGCTCGCTTTTTTTGATTGGCCAACTGCTGTGGTCAGTTGCCCATTTTTATCGCCTGCCACTATATTCACAGCGCGTAAAGCGCTGAATAAGGATGCTGAAAATCCCCCCTCTGATTTTTTTGTCGTGGCTATTTTTTCGCTTACATCAGGAGATTCAATCGCCGCATGTCGATATAGTTTATCTAAGCTCAAATCGATATTGGGCTTCGCTATTTTTTTGGAGAGGTTGGTATATGCTTCCACAAATTTTTCAATCGCTTCTTTTAATTCAGGATGCGTTTTTAAGTCTTCCGATGGATTTAAACGTCCCAAACTCGTTAACTCAAGCATACCTAAGGCTGTGCTATAGCTATCCCAAACTCTACCGACGATCTCTTGTGCTGTGTTATGTGAATGAGCGAGCATATTCAGTGCTGCGCTATTTAATGGGTCAGCATTGCCGGGCAGCTTCTTGAGGATCTGATCGTTATCGAGTTGATGGGGCGTGATGGTATCGAGCGCGGTGTTGTAAAGTTGCCTGTAATAAGGATGTTGAAAGTCAACGCTATTATTTGTTGCTGTCATCAATAAGGGAGCGGCCTGTTCAAATTTCGAAAAATTTTCTTCGAGCGAGGTAAGTGCAGCCATCGTCGATGTTAGATGCGCCAATTTTTTTTCTGTAGTGTCCAAAGGTTGGTGAATGTCTTTGAATACGTCACAAGTATTTTTTAAGTGCTCAGGTAATTTTTCTTGGGTTTTTGCTTGCCAAACTTTTTCTTGAATATTTTCCGCTAATTTGACGCTGTTTTTATAAGAGTGCGTATGTGTGGTTGAGAGCAAATCGTGAGTAGGTTTCAGTGTTGTGCCGCAAAACACGGTCTTTGTTAGATTATGCGAGTAGCTTGCAGCGAGCTCACCCGCAAGCAATCCAGAGAGCGCTTTTTCGGTTACCTTCTCTGGCGCAATAAGAGACGATAACGCAGTGCTACCTAGGGATAGGGATGCGCCATATTCTTTCGTGGATACTTCATTAGGATTTTTTTGTGCTGTGGCTGTGCCTGCTTTTGATGCGGCGGTTTGCCCGGTGCTCAGTACGTTTAGATTGTGAAGCGGAAAACTATTTTCTTGTTCATGTTTAATCTTTAGCTTACTCAGCGCATAGTCCATCACGACCTCGCTGCCACTCGCACGCTCTAGTGTGTTAATCGTGGTGTGAAGATGGATATGGGGGTCAGATATACTGAAACCAAATAGTTTATTGATTTTGTTTTGTGCATGTGCCATACCTTGGTAAAGCGATCGCACCTTAGGATTTGAGAGGATTGTTTCAGACAAAATATGGCCATTGTTTTTTTGTAAGGCGCTCTGCTTTGAAATATCGTCCGGTGACTTCGCTGTATAAATGAAGCTATGGGCTGCTATTTTTTTAGATCCACTGGCGGTAGATGAGAGAGCACTGACATTTAACTTTCCTTCGCCCCCGAAAGAAAGTAAACCTTCTTTTTTATAAGAATAATTTTCTCGGCCATCTAGCGCGATTGTTACGCTACGGTCATATCCTGTATTTGCTGTTGCGTTCGCACTTATCTTTAGCCATGTTGTGAACGCTTCGGGTAATACCTTGCTGATCCCCGGTATATCAGTGAGCGATGCTGAGATCCCCAGCTTAATACCTACTGATTTTTTAATGGCGACGTCTGTTCCTGGCAAAATATCCTCATCAAATATTTTGAGCAGATTTTTTCGCATAAAAATAGTATGCGCGGCCAAATCGTGCGCAGCGCTATCACCATGATAGCGTTTCGCTTGTGCGTCAAAAAATAAAGCAAAATCGCGTAAATTAGTTGCTAGTTTTATGCTGTCGGTACTATTTTTAGTCTCTAGTTGTGAGGCTAAATTTTTTAATTGATTTTTAATAGCCCTTGCCTGTTGATAGCCAGAAAGATAAGCCAATGTTGTACCAATTTCATCTTTTTCTTGGGCATTGAGTTTTAGATGGGGCGAGGCCAATTGGCACTCTGCCGTATATTTCTCATGCAGCATATTTTTGCCGATTTGGCTGATATTTCTACCTACTTGCCATAAGCCCTGATTGATTTCAACATGGTTGCCTATGTTTATGGTGTTTAGTTTTGCACCTATTGCTTTAAATTTGTTAATGTCATCAACAAAGGGCATGTTACTGGGGGTAAGAAATAGCCCCGTAGATGAGTGATGTGCAGAGCCCTCAGCCTTACTTGGTACGCTACCGGTATTTATGCCATCGGTTAATGCTGTGCGTACATCGTGCACCATTTTTTTGAACTCACTGAGCTGTGTTCTAAATTCTGCTGCATGACTAAAATCATTGTTTTGCAGCGTAATGGGTAAGTTTTTTCTTGCTTTGATTTGTTGATCAATCTGATTTTCAAGTTGATCAAATGTTGTGAGCGTCGCTTTAAGACCTGCTTGATGAACGAAATTTTTATTGTTGTGTGCAGAGAGTGCTGACCCAGTATCGTGCTGTGCCATCTCAGAAATGAGTGCTTGTGCCTCGGCTTTTTTTACTGTTGCTGTCCATGCACTGATTTGGCTTTGAAAGTCATTGAGCGCATGAGTAAATTCTTTTTTTTGTTTTTTTGATAAAGATGTTTCGGGTGTATTTTTCCATTCTCCTATTTTTTTATCAATTTGAGTAGAGAGTAGATCTAATTTTTCAAGAAACGGATGCTGATGTTCAGGTAACACATCAAGTAATACGTTGTCTGTGCTCTCCATATGCGCTGAATTTTCTAAATCGACATCTTCATCCATGTATGGCATATCGTTCTCAATTGACGTTGCAAACTGGCTACCGGTGGCACTGTCATTTGAAACGCTTCTATTGAATGCCCCCCCCTGTGGCGCTTGCAGAGAGATCAGTGGTGGGTGAGTATATTTGATCGTACTCAAATGATGCGGTACTACCAAAGCCACTGTCATGTGACGTATCTCGGATAGATTTGTTGTGCGGAGAATGTGGGCTGCCTGCGATATTTTTTTCTGTGGCTAAACTGGTCGTTAAACTAGATCCAGATTTCACTTGTGTTGGTAAACTAGAAATGATGGAGGGCATAGAATTCTCTTATATATAAAAAATATAATTAATTGCCGTGCCTTATTCAACAAACGATAGAACACGGATCCTTGCTGAGAATTAAGTCAACAGATTGACTGGCGACTGTGATCTAGCGGTGTGTAAGTGGGGATCACGACCCATGCTATTCGTCAGGAGAAACCCGCAAGTAATCCTTAGGAACTTCCCTAATCAGGAAAACCCTAGAATAAAATCGTAGTGAGAGAGGAGTGGGTTTGCGTAGCGAGTGATGAAAAAGTTTTAATGGAAAATTAACTTATTCAATATCTACTGAGTAGCAGCGAGTATTTTATTTTTGTATTGTTTTGCCAGCACAACGAGGAGGGTATTGTGCTGGCGACGGTGTGAGGAGAGGGGATGATCACATCGCGTCTAATTGCTCTTGATGCGCGATCCACATTGATTCGGTCGTTTCAATTTCGCTATTGAGCTGCGTTTGTTGAGCAAGCAATGTGGCCAATTGATTTTTTTTCTCGGGTAGATAAAGCGCTGTGTTGGTCAGGGCAAGTTCAACTTTATCTTTTTCGGCAGTGAGTTGTTTAAGTTGATTTTCTAACTTATCGATTTTGCTTTGTAAGGTTTTCCGTTGTGGCTGTTTTGTGGGGCTTATTTTTTTTGTGTTTGTTAATAGTTGGGCTGCGGTCGTATTGGTTTTCTTTGTTTTATTTTCTGTGCGGCGCAGATTAATTTGTTTAAGCATCCAATCACGATAGTCATCAAGATCGCCATCGTAAGATTCTACTTTTCCTTGGTGTATAAGCCAAAATTGATCGGTTGTGGCGCGTAGTAAATGCCGATCATGCGACACCACAATGAGCGTTCCTTCAAACTCGGCGAGAGCCAGTGTAAGTGCTTCACGCGTTTCCATATCAAGGTGATTCGTGGGCTCATCGAGTAAAAGGAGATTGGGCTTTTTCCAGACGATTGCGGCTAACGCTAAACGGGCTTTTTCTCCGCCAGAGAGCGGACCGATTGGGGCATTAACATGGGTGTTGCCAAAATTAAAACTACCTAAAAAATCGCGTAGTGCTTGTTCTCGTGCTTCGGGAGCTAAACGCGCTAGATGCTGTAGTGGCGTGTCGTCGGCACGCAGTGTTTCGAGTTGATGTTGTGCAAAATAACCGATCTGTAGACCTTTACCCGATAAGCGCTTGCCTGCGAGTAATGCAAGCTCTCCCACCAGTGATTTGATCAACGTCGATTTACCTTGTCCATTTGCGCCAAGCAGACCAATACGTTGGCCTGATTGAATCGAAAAATTAAGATCATGCAGGATGGCATGTTGATAACCACAATCAGCTGCTTCGATCACCATCATGGGATTAGGTGCCGCATGCGGGGTGGGGAAAGAAAATGTAAATGTACTGGCGGTGCGCACAGGGGCTAACCGTTGTATTTTTTCAAGCGCCTTTACCCGACTTTGTGCTTGCCGTGCTTTGGTTGCTTGTGCTTTAAAGCGATCTACGAATTTTTGTAGATGAGCAATTTGCTCTTGTTGTTTGCTATAAGCTGATTGTTGTAGTACGAGCCGCTGGGCAAGTTGCTCTTCAAAGGAGCTGTAATTGCCGCGATAGCGGACAAGTTGTCGTGAATGTAGATGCAGAGTGATATTGCAGATACTGTCAAGAAATTCTCGATCATGGGAAATCACAATCAAGGTGCCGGGATAGAGAGATAGCCAATCTTCTAACCAAACAATTGCATCAAGATCTAAGTGATTAGTGGGCTCGTCAAGTAACAGTAAATCGGATGGACACATCAGTGCTTGCGCAAGGTTTAAGCGCATGCGCCAGCCACCTGAGAAACTGCTGACTGGCTGTTCAAGTTGGGCAACGCTAAATCCCAGACCAAGCAATAAGCTAGCCGCCCGTGCTGTTGCACTATACCCATCGGCATCTGCATAGGCGGTATGTGCTTGTGCTTGCGCATACCCGTCATCTTCTTCTTCCGCCTGCGCAATCTGTGCTTCGATTTGGCGTAATTTTGTGTCGCCGTCAATGACGTAATCTTGTGCACTACGGGGCGAGGCTGGGGTTTCTTGTGCAACATGAGCGATACGCCAATTTGCCGGAAAATCGCATTCGCCGCCATCAGCGGCAAGTTCGCCACGGAGCATTGCCATAAAGGTGGATTTACCACTGCCATTGATACCAATAAGACCAATGTGTTCGCCAGGATTAAGTATGACGGTGGCATGTTCTAGTAATAACTTGTTGCCACGAGCAAGCGTGAGGTTGTCAATGCGTATCAAAATAAATCTTACAAAATAGGAGAAAATAGTTTGGCGAGATGCATCGCGAATTTTTTCCAGCCAGGAGCGTCTTCGTATTCGCGCATTGACATCAGTCGCGATGTAGCAAAGTCGTTCTCAAGCATGGTGGCGACGCTGTGGGCAAACCCAGCGTCTACGGTAATTAAGGTGATTTCAAAATTAAGCCGAAAAGAACGATGATCAAGATTAGCACTGCCTATCGCTGCGGTATCTTGATCAATAAGTACAATTTTTTGATGCATAAATCCAGGATGATATCGGTACACTTTAACACCGACCTGGATCATTTCGTGGGCGTATAAAGTGGATGCGGCAAATACGGTGAGATGATCGGCTTGGCTTGGTAGCAGTAGCCGCACATCCACGCCCCGTAGCACAGCGAGTTGCAGTGCTGTGCGTATCGCATCATCCGGGATAAAGTAGGGCGAAGCAAGCCAAATGCGAGTACGTGCAGAATTAATTGCTTCAACAAAAAATAAAAGGCAGGTTTCTTGGTTATCAGTGGGGCCACTTGGCAATACTTGGCACAGCATAGCGTGTTCGGGTTGCATGGTGTTCGCTATTGATTGCGGAGCATGCGTTTTAATGGGATAAGTGGGTAAGATCAGTTCGGGCAGTGTTTGGGTGATCCAAAACCAATCCTTAGCAAAGGCTAATTGGAGTGCGGCAACAGCGGGTCCTTTGACTTGCACATGTGTATCCCGCCAAGGAGACAGCCTGGGATGTGCGCCAAGGTAAATATCGCTGATATTAAACCCACCTAAAAAAGCAGTGTGCCCATCGACAATGCTTAGTTTGCGGTGGTTACGAAAATTAATTTGTAAGGGATGATGAAAATGACGCCCTGTTGAAAAAGCGTGTGCTTGTACACCCTGTGTTCGGAGTGTGTTGATATAAGCAAGGGGGAGACGGTAAGAGCCAATTGCATCATAAAGAAAATAAACAGCCACACCTGCTTGCGCACGTTGGCATAACAATGTGTGGAGTTGTTTGCCAACTTGATCATCGCGTACTGAAAAACTTTGCACAATCACAATTTTTTGTGCTTGGGCAATAGCGGTAAAGAGTGCAGCAAAAGTTTGTTCGCCGTTGATGAGTAAGCGAACAGTGTTATCGCTTAGCAGTGGCGTGTGCGCAAGGCTTGCTAATGCATGCATGCGGTGTTGCCCAGAGTTGATCGTGTGCCTGGAAAAATCGATGGGCAGTTGCTGAGTGGGAAACTTTATTTTGTTTATGCGTTTACGAAAAGGGTTGCTGCGTTTAAGTTGCACATTACTTTGAATATCTTCAAAGCGTCGTGCGCTGATATCGCGTGCAATTCGACTACGACCTAAGAGTAAGTAAGGTAGCAGGGTGATATGAGGAATCAGAAGAAGTGAGAGTGTCCAAGCGATGGCACTTTGTGCATTACGTGCGTAAAGAATCGCGTGCATTGCTGCGATGACACCGCAGATATGCAGTAATAAAATAAAACTACTGAGAAAGGCCCAGTCAGTTTGCATGGCGATATCGATCTTTTCCTTTGTGAGGTGTAGATACCTTAGGTAAGCGGAGGCAAGGTGTTACTCGGTAACGCACGTACGCGCTGCCGTTTGCTGCGTGTAAATAACCCCACCAGTGTGGCATGTTGTCCATTGAGATGGGCAGATGCCGTAACAGGTGAGGACAGGATGTTGAGCTCAACACATTACATATCTTGTGCATGTAAAAGAAAGACTTGCTTGTCACCCGCGCTTGTTGATAGCCAAGTCAATGGTGCGTTTGGAAAAGCAGCGATTACATTTTCGTATTCATTACCAATTTCGACGATCAGTATGCCTTCTTCGCTTAGATATTGTTTTGCTTGCGCTACGATATGACGCACGATATCCATTCCATCTTGCCCGCCCGCTAAGGCGATGTTGGGTTCGGCCTGATATTCGGCGGGTAATGCTTGCATGGCTGTGCTATTGACATAAGGCGGGTTAGACAAAATGATGTCGTATCGCGTCGGAGAGGGCAATGCTTTGTATAAGTCCCCTTGGTGTAGCGTGATGCGTGAGGTGAGTTGGTAGTCGGTGCAGTTGCGGGTTGCGACTTCGAGTGCAGGTGCACTGATATCGATCGCATCGATATGTGCGTTTGGAAATGTGAGGGCAGCCATGATCGCTAGGCAGCCGCTGCCGGTGCATAGATCGAGCACATGCGTGATGGTTTCGGGATCCTCTATCCAGGGAGAGAGATGCTCCTCTAATAACTCTCCAATAAAACTACGTGGCACGATGACGCGTGAGTCTACATAAAAACGATGGCCATGCATCCATGCTTCTTTTGTGAGATATGCGGCGGGGATACGTTCGCAGACCCGGCGACGAATGATTTCAAGTAGTTGTTGTATTTCCTCGGGTAACAGTGTGGCGTCGAGAAAGGGCTCTAAGGTGTCCAGAGGTAGATGGAGGTGATGAAGTAATAAGTAAGCAGCTTCATCATAGGCATGTGCACTGCCATGCCCGAAAACAAGTTTTTCTTTTTGGAATTGTGATACGGCATAGCGTAATAGGTCACGCAGAGTATGGAAATGTTGATTTGGCATTAGGTAATTAAATTTTCTAAGGTACGGCGATAAATATTTTTAAGGGGGTCAATGGACGCGAGCTCGATATGCTCGTCAATTTGGTGAATGCTGGCATTAGGTGGGCCAAACTCAATGACTTGGGGGCAGATTTTGGCGATAAAGCGGCCATCTGAGGTGCCGCCTGTTGTGGAGCACTGAGGGACGATGCCACACTCATCTTGAATTGCTTGTGTAATTGCTTGAGAGAGCGTGCCGATTTCGGTAAGGAAGGGTTCGCCGCCGAGCGTCCAGTCAATGGTGTAGTCCAGTGTATGTTGGTCAAGTACTGCGTATACGCGTTGCTTAAGTGCTTCGGGTGTGCTGGTTGAGGAAAAACGAAAATTAAAATCAACGATGACTTCGCCAGGGATGACATTGCTAGCGCCGGTACCGCCATGAATATTGGAGACTTGCCAGCTAGTGGGTGGGAAGTAGTCGTTGCCCTTATCCCATTGGATATGTGTGAGTTCGGTGAGTGCTGGAGCGAGTAAATGAATAGGATTGCGGGCAAGATGAGGGTAGGCAATATGGCCTTGTATGCCTCGCACGGTGAGTTTTCCTGAGAGGGACCCTCTGCGTCCATTTTTGATTGTGTCGCCTAAATGATTAACGCAAGTGGGTTCACCTACGATGCAATAATCTAAACGCTCTCCTCGTGCTTGGAGTGCTTGGCATACTTTGATTGTGCCATCTTGTGCAGGGCCTTCTTCATCGCTGGTGATAAGAAGTGCAATAGCGCCGGCATGATGAGGATGGGCGGTGACAAATTCTTCAATGGCGACAACAAATGCAGCCAGAGATGTTTTCATATCGGCAGCACCGCGTCCATAGAGTTTGCCGTCACGCTGCGTCGGTATAAAGGGATCACTGTGCCACTGCGTGTGGGGTCCTGTTGGCACCACATCGGTATGGCCTGCAAAGACAAGTAATGGGCCTTGAGTGCCTGTATTGCCACGCTTGATGGCCCATAAGTTAGTCACGCGCGCTTGCTCCGGTCCACTGATGATGGTTTCGCATGTAAAACCAAGAGGCGTGAGGCGTGCTGCGATGATGTCTTGACAGCCTTCATCCTTAGGCGTGATGGAGGGCTGGCGAATAAGTTTTTCAGCGAGATGTAGGGTAGGCGAGATAAGCGGATTCAATTGCTTTCCTCGATGGGTTGTTGCGTTTTTTTAAAGGCTAGGTAAGTTGTGTGGAGCAATTGATATTGCTGTGCGTCAAATCCGACCAAGACGATATGTTCTGTGGTGAGCACGGGACGTTTAATCAGGGAAGGATACGTTTGCATCAATGCAATGGCGCCTTTTGTGGAGTCAGCTTGCTGTTGCTCGTCGCTAGAGAGCGCGCGCCAAGTACTGCCTCTGCGGTTGAGTAAGGTAGTGAGAGGAACATGTTGGAGCCAACTTTCTAATAATGTTGCACTCACAGCGTTTTTTTTGAAATCATAAAATGCATAGGGGATGCCTTGCGTATTTAGCCAGTCACGTGCTTTTTTAACGGTATCGCATTGCGTAATGCCGTGAAGTGTTAATTGCATTTAGTCCCCACGCAATAAGTCGTTGATGGCTGTTTTAGCACGGGTTTGTGCATCGACACGTTTAACGATGATAGCGGCATATAAGCCGTATTTTCCATCTTGAGAGGGGAGTGTGCCGGGCACAACAACAGCACCTGCGGGAACACGTCCCATAAATATTTCGCCTGTTTGACGATCATAAATGCGTGTTGATTGGCTGATATAGACTCCCATCGAAATCACTGCGTTTTCTTCGACGATGACACCTTCAACAATTTCTGAGCGTGCACCGATAAAGCAGTTATCTTCAATAATGACCGGATTGGCTTGGATAGGCTCGAGTACACCACCGATCCCTACGCCGCCAGATAAATGTACGTTTTTTCCGATCTGTGCACAGGAGCCGACGGTGACCCAGGTGTCGACCATAGATCCTTCGTCGACATGGGCGCCGATATTGACGAAAGAGGGCATCAGTATCACATTACGGCCGATAAAACTGCCTCGCCGTGCTAAGGCAGGCGGTACGACACGAAAGCCACCTTTGGCAAAATCAGCAGCGCTGTAGTGCGCGAATTTAGACGGCACTTTGTCATAAAAATGACTAAATCCACCAGCAGTCATCAGTACGTTTTCTTCTAGTCGAAATGACAAGAGTACGGCTTTTTTAATCCATTGATGTACGTCCCATACGCCGACAGTGTGGCGAGTTGCAACGCGCAGTGTGCCTTGATCAAGGCCGCCTAGCACGGCTGCAATAGCTTGTCTTATTTCATGGGGTGCATTGTTGGGGGTAAGCGTGGCGCGTGTTTCCCACGCTTGGTCAATGATTTTTTGTAGTGCGGTCGTGTCGTGTGCAGGTGTCATTGGGATGGTTGAAAATAAAATGAGGTGTTTTCTTTAAGTGCGTCGCAATGTATTCGATTGACAAGGATGTTGCTTGCGCGCGCGTGCATATGCGCTATCCGGCTATTGTTTGTTGAATCTCCGTTGTCCCTTGTCGCGCGACATTATATTCGGCTTAGTGTTGTTTTGTGGATAGTGCTTGAAATCGTATATTAGTGCGTGCCTGCTGCGTGATAGCGATGCAGAGTGCGTAAGTATTTTTCTCAGACCATGACATCATTAATGCGCGAGTGCAATACGAAGGTGCGCTGTACTGCTTAAAATGCTTGTATATTTTTTTTTGATATGGATTTTTGTGCTGGGCGTGCTTTGTTTTATAGCTTGTTTGTTTGTGATAGCAAGACTTTTTTTGAACGCGTGTGGCAAGGTTGAGGGAAATGTTTCCCCCCTATTTACCTACTTTGGTGTGTGTAATGGCTTGAGCGGTCAGGAGGGTGGGGCGATTGGTTCACCCATCCCATGTCGGGATGGATGATGTCGTTAACGACGTGGCCCTGCGACAAAATTCAACTCTGCTTTACCTAAGCTGTTTTGCCAGACATTAAAGCCGACTAAAGCGGGGCTTGCATTTGTATCAAGCGTGAGTTTGTCCACTTTGAGGGCATGCACGGTGTAGACATAATGGTGTTGTCGCCCCACGGGTGGGCAGGGGCCAAAGAAACCAGGCTTACTTAAGTCAGTATTACTTTGAATGATGCCTTCAGGAAGAACGCCACCGTTTACTCCGCCCGGTAGATGATGAATATGCGCGGGAATATTGTAAGCAACCCAATGCCAAAAACCACTACCCGTAGGCGCATCGTGGTCATATAAAGTCACCACAAAACTTTTTGTGCCTTCTGGAATATTGGACCAGGTCAGATCAGACATCATATTTTTTCCGCTACAGCCAAAATTATTCCAATAATTTTCTGGCGCAATGCTAGCGCCTTCGATTAGAGATTGGCTACTGACTGTAAAGTTGGCGGCAAAGGCTAATTGCGATGTGAGTAAAACTAAAAGCAAACTTAATTTGTTCATCTTCATGGTGGAGGCTCCTTTTGTGAGTAGATTAATATGGAATTGGGTGTGAGGGTTAAGTAGAAAAGCCTGCTAATGCGAGTTTGCCAATCACGTGACCTGCTTCGATTAAGTGATGCGCACGTTTTAGATTGGTGGCATTAATGGGTCCTAGATTGTGCGTGAGGGTTGTCTTAATAAGGCGCTGATCAATGGACTGCGCGATAAAATTAAGCAGATGATGTTGCTTGATCATATCTTTAGTTTTGAACATGGCGTGTGTAAACATAAACTCCCAGCTAAATGTGGCACTTTTTGTTTTTAATGCGTCGAGATGATGTGATTGTTTTGTCTCGGTGATGCTGGTGATTTTTCCAAAGGGTGCGATCAATTGGCTCAATTGGGGGAAATACGCATCGGTTCCGCTTAATATAAAAATATAATCGACTTCGGGAAAAGGCGTTTTTTTAAGTTGCGTGGAAAGATCTTCGTGGTGATTAACTACGGCATCTGCGCCTAGATTGCGCACCCATGATTCGGATTCGGGGCGGGATGCGCTTGCAATAACATGTAATTTACCAAACGTTTTGGCTAACTGAATCGCGATGGATCCTACGCCGCCTGCGCCACCGATAATTAAAATAGATTTTCCTGCGTCAGCGCCTTCCCGAGAGATACCCATACGTTCAAAAAGTGCTTCATAAGCAGTAAGGGCAGTGAGTGGAAGCACTGCTGCTTCTGTTGCTGTCAGGGAAGTGGGGGCGATGCCGACAATACGTTCGTCCACGAGTTGATATTGTGCGTTGCTTCCTGGACGTGTAATGTCGCCGGCATAAAAAACTTTGTCGCCGGGTTTAAATAACGTAGCTTGATCGCCAATGGCGATGACGGTGCCTGCTGCATCCCATCCCAAAATGCGTGCGGGTGATTCCGTTTTATCTTTTGGGGCTCTGACTTTTACGTCAACTGGATTAACTGAGATGGCATCAATCTGAATCAGCAGATCTTTCCCAGTTGGGTTGCTAGGCATAGGTATGTCAATGTCCAGTAAGGATTTGGGATCATTGATATCAAGATATTCGTATAAACCAACGGCTTTCATGGTGCACTCCTTTTTTAAATGGCAAAGACTATTTAGCGTTCAATGTACGGCTTATGCTGTATTTGATAAAGACTAAAATGCTTAAATTACTTTTAAGAAAATATGAATAATGAATGCTCACCATCCATGGCAATGGTTTCAGCGTATCGTTGAGCGCGGTGCGATTTCAGCTGCTGCGCAAGATTTGGGGATATCAAATGCTGCGTTGAGCCAATGGCTTAAACGAGAAGAGCGGCGTTTGGGTATGGCTTTATTTCATTGAACAACACGTAAACTTTCCTTGACCTATGAGGGCGGGGTTTGGTACCAGGCGACATGTAATGCGCAACAAGTGCTTGATGAAGGCTTAGCTCTTTTAAATCAAGAGCAGAATATATTGACAGGTAATCTACGTATTGCTGCCCCATCGCATTTGGGGCGCACCCGATTGCTCGAGTGGCTATCTGAATTTCAACTTCTGCATCCGAGTATTACGCCTATCGTCCAAGTGCACGATGGTGCGGATAATCTTATTGCGGACTCCGTCGATGTAGCACTACGTTATGGCAAGCCGACCGAACCGGGTTTTATCGTCAATGTGTTGGCGCCCAATAATCGGCGTGTGATTTGCGCTTCACCCGCTTATTGGCAAAAGCAGGGGTTACCTACTCATCCTATGGATTTATTAAAGCATCGCTGCCTTGCTTTCCATATCCGCAATCAGCCTTACGTGCATTGGGCTTTTGCAAAAGAGGATGAGCATATTGAAATAAAAATTACCCCGGCTTTGTTAAGTAACGATGGGGCTATTGTGCGTCATTGGGCACGACAAGATTTAGGGGTGATGTTTCGCTCATACTTAGATGTTGAGGACGATATTCGGGCAGGACATTTGCAACAAGCGCTTGGGGATTGGATGGGAGAGCCCTGTCCTTTGTATTTAGTGCGTCTTGGAAATCGATTATGGCCGCTGCGGGTTCAAGCTTTTTGGAATTTTTGTCGTATGAAAATGCAGATGGATGTCTCCGCTTAGTTGGACGTCATGGTTTTTTTATATAAGAAAAATGATGCGCAACACCGTGCTTGCTGTGTGCGCTTTATTGGTGTGCATAAGAGAGACAGCAGATATTCTTGGATAGAAAAATCGGCCTATGCGTGAGCAGTAAGCCGATTTTTTGATCATGGTGACGACGTATTTTTATAAATACGTCGTGGGGGGCGAGGTTCAAATAGCAGGTTGTGAGGCCTGCATTTGTCAGTCACTTATTTTTTTGAAATAGTGGCTTGGATGACTGGAACGACATCTCCTTCTATTGGTGGCGAAAACTCTTGGGCTTGTCTATCAATTACCTGATAGCGCGCGCTTTGCTCAGAGAATCCTGGTAAATGGTTATGTACAGTTTGGCCATCAAGTGCACGTAAGTCTTGGAGTGAACGGATGGCGATGAGCACATTTTTCTCTTTCTCGGCATCCCAAATTTCAACATTGACTTCCTCTGGCGTATCTGCAAGTTTGGCTAATCTTTTGCTGAGTTCTTTCAGTCTTTTTTCACCCAAACCTTTGATACTTTGTAGTTCTTTTTGGATTCTGGCGTTGGCCTCTTTCACTTTAGGATTAGCCATATAGACTTGTTTTCCATCTGGCACGACATAGGCCGTACTGCTTGATGTGGGAGACGACGAGTCGCTAGACAGCGTTCTATTCGCAAAGGCGGATACTGCGAATGCATACGTTGTTTGCGCATTGGTTTGCTTAGCAGAGGGAATGCTTACGTTGACAACGCCAGTGGCTGTTTTTTCTATAGCAACCGGAATTCTGCTTTGTTTATTTGCCACCGGTTTTTGTGTGCTACTGGCTTGTTTTGTGCGTGTTAATGCGACTGGGATTTGGCTTCTTTTTTTAACGCCATTTGTATCGCTGCTTCCCGTTGTCTGCGTAGCGTTACTTTGCATTGCGCTGCTTTGT
>JADYYQ010000006.1 GCA_020853585.1 Ottowia sp. | reverse complement strand
TAAGTGTTTTGATTCGATACGCGGCGCTTCTTTGCTTCTTATCATCCCGCGCGCTTCGCAAGCGGCTTTGAGCGATGCAATTTCTAGTCGCACGGCACGTAGCGCGTTTTCTCGTTCGACAAAGAAGCTAGCGAGGGTACGGCTTTCAATACCACTGCTCACGCCCAATTCTCGTGCTGCCGATGCAGCAGTTGCAATGCCCATGACATGCCAACCTTTTTTTGTAGCCACCTCACGCACCATGGCCAGTGCTGCGGTTTTACCTGTCCCGGCTTCACCTTGAATACCTTGATACATATCTTCATGCATCAGAATATTTTTTGCAGCATTAACTTGCTCATCAGAGAGTTTAAATTTTTGCCCTGTCTCTGCTGTTTTTTTCGCCTCAAAGGCCTTAACCTCTGCTTGGAATTCTTTTTTGCTAGTTAAAACGGCACGGCCGTTGTTTTTGCCAGCGAGGATATTTTCGCGCAAGCACATTTCACTATTAATCCCTTTGTGAGTAGTCAACCATCGGGCACCACTCTGAATCTGTTTCCTATCAACAATTAAGTCATTTTTAAGATGAGAGGCAATCGCTGATTTCACATCAGCAATATCTCCTCGTGCAAATTTGACGGCCGCCGCTTCAAGTGCAGGGACAGTAAAAGATTGCTCTCTTTCAGATAAATGGGCCACGGCCCAGGAGACAGCCGCTAAGGCTTCTTTGCGATCAAGCGCTTTTGTTTGCGCAATACTCTCGATAGAGAAACCGGCTACCCGTTCTTTGGATTTCGTAACGATACTATCAAGGTCTAGCGCAACTTCTTTTGCTTTTTCTAGCCAAACCTCATGCAGTACTTCTCGTGGCAGCTCATCTTTCTTCGAGCGTGTATCTAAAGCAGCCGCTTGCCTAGCAGCCCAGCTAGCTGTCTCCGGCTCGTAACCTCTTTTACGTAAAGCGTCATCAATTTGGCTAGAGCGTGTACTGTAAGTTTCGATCTGCTCTGAAGTCAGTCCGACAATCTCAAAATCTCTACCGTTTTTTTCGTACCTAAGCTCATAGCCCGCTTCACGTAAATCTTTTGCTAATACGCCTTTGTAAACATAGTCACCGTCGGCCCGCAGCTTTAAAAGCTCATCATTGGTCAAGCTGCGCCATTTTTTACGCTTGCTATCGTAAACCACCGCAGCAATCACATTGTGATTGTGTAATCCAGGCTCGTTTGCACGGCTCGTCTCGTGCTGTACGGTTGCCCACAATAAATTGCCAGCTAACTCCTTGACGTTTTTCCCTAAAGAATCTTTGACGCGAATCAAAGAGGCATGTTCTTCAATCCACATCATCGCCGCCGCATTGGCACGAATATGCGCATCAATTACACGCTGATCACCGCCCACTAATCCAACTATGGAGACGGACTTGGGAGCGGAAATGGTGAAGTCCCAACCCGCGCGACGGTCTGCACCACGACTATTATCGGCTAGGTCTTGTATCTCTCCATTGGCTGGATTTCTAATTTTGCCATCAAGGAAGTTGATAAAATCTTCGCGCTTAACTGCTGTGTTTTTTATGCCGAGTATTTCCGCACCCTTGCCTTGCCACATTGCAGAGGCAGATTCATTAACGTAATAATTGTCTGCGGTTTTGCTTGCGCCATCCTGGGCAAAAGCTTTGTCGTGATAGCTCGCTGCTGCACCCCCACTGGGAATAGCGTAAGCGGAAATCATCGCATACCTCGATCATTAACAGACTTAAGAGGCAAATAACCGCCTTCAATAATGTCACCACTGACGCATAGCCCAGCAGGTGAATCAGAGAGGCTAGTTGCGGTTTCGTGGGCTAATTTTGTAGCAATCTCGTGCCAAAAGAAAGTGCCTATCAATACAACAACAACAACAAGAATAGCTAAAACTGTCTTTATCAAAAACTCTCTCATTCGACACCTCGTACAAGATCAACCAGCAGATCAGGTGTCACCGCTACGCTCTTCATATTTTTCTTCGCATCCACCTCCGGTTTAGTCACACCGAGGGTGATCGCTACAGTAGAGTGCTCAGGCACTATCTCAGCATCTTGCTTGATTAATTTTGCTTTGGTGGCTTCGCTGATAATTTTCAGTGGATTTACAGAGCCAGCTGCCCACTTACGCCGCAACAAAAATTTCGGATCGCGCGGCGGTAATTCTTGAATAGCGGCAAAGGCATCAGCGTAACAAGATGCACCTGGTTTTTTAGGCATCCAATGTTGGTAGTCAACAAAAGCCGCCGGGTAAGCGCCCACGAGTTTCAGATACCCCGTGCATGGAGCTAAATCGCCAATCTGTGAGGCCATCACAAGCTCTCGTTTTTGCTCGCTTTTCGCCATGCCCGCACCATCTCGCCATTCTTTAACGGCTAAGGCTTGGTTTTGGCTCACTATGTCCATGTCGACTTTACCCAGCCGCCGCTCATCTTTATCCATCATTTCCGGCGCGTTCATGCGCAACATCAAGATGCTATTAAAGCAGTTCATGACGGTTTCCGCGCGCTCTTTACCTAAGCTTGCTACAAATTGACTCTCGCTTTGAATACCAGAAACAATACACACGCCATACTTACGCAACTGCGACAGTCGCTCATCAAGTTTAATATCGCCTAATTTATCGGTTTCATCGATAAAAAACCAATATCGATCCGTATGAACTATCTCTTGTTTCGAGGCAACGGCAGCAAAGGCAACATTCAATAGCAGTCGATAAAGAGGGGCAAACATGGCACACGTATCATCCGTGCCAACGATAAAGAAGCGGGCATCATCATCGGCTTCGATAAAATCACGCACAGACCAATTGCCATCTCCAACAGTAGCAATGCCGTTAAAATAAATAGCAATCGAACTAATTACACCCTGTCTTTGCCCCTTAGAATCACCACCCATTGCAGAACTCGCAACCGATTTTTGAATCAAATGCTCCATTTCATCTTCAGGCATTTCAAAGATAGCCTTAGCAATATCACTGGTGTTTTGCGCACCGTGTTCGGCTAAACGTAGTAATGCCACACTAAAAAGTGCGCGCGCAGCATCTTCAAAAAATGCACTGGCTCCCTGCACAACTCCAGCTTTAGGGGGCAGAAAAGCTTGTGCCAACGTATCAGCATCGTAGATATATTTCAGCTCAGAAAAAATTGACCAAGGAACCGACCCCTCCAAGGCTGGGTTAAAGAAAAAGTCTTTTCCGGGCCGATAGTAGGCGCTAAAAAATTCTCCGCTCGGATCATGAATGATCGATTTACGGCCTTTTGCAAAAACCTGCCGCATCAGATCATGAATGGCTAAAGATTTACCGCTACCTTGCGTGCCTTTAACCAAAATACCTACCACGGGCGCTTTTGATGGCATGGTGACATTAACGATTTTGTAGTCACCCGGGTCTTTTTTGCGCACTAAACCATCTAATACTTTGCTCGTAACATGCTCAAGCGCACCACGAATGCGCCTATTCTTTTGACTGGATTTACCAAGGTACGATAGGAATAACCAAACGAGAAAAAAACCTAATATGCTGCAAATTAATGCAGAGGTAACAACTAACGCAAAGAAATTAACTGCCCACCATTCTTTTTGCAGTGCTTGACGGACTTGCCTGGGTGTTAAAGAGGTTGTCACCTCGCCTTGCTTTGTTACGCCAGCAACAAGCTGGTAATACCCATGTTTACCACGAATTTGCCATTCAGAACATTGCTCTGGGTTCGCCAAATTAGCAACTAAGCTTAATTTGACGATATCAATCTCGCGTGGACTAGCCGTAGAGAACCAAAGAACAAAAGGTAAAATCAACCCAGGGAGTGCCCCTACTTTAAGACACATCCAAACGGCTTGAAGAGAAAGTTGAAATCTCGTAGAAAAGAGTGCACGGCCTACACCTGCATTAGAAGCAACACCGTTACTCATGACGCATCACCAACAATTTGTTCCTCTAATGGAAATCGCTCAACCAGCTGGAAACTCATAATTTCAGGAGGAAGAAGTTCTGCCAAAGTGTCGGCTCTCTTGCCATAACTGTCTCGCCATGAATCATCCGGCATTTTCATGAAATCACGGAAAAAGTGTTCTCCTTGTGCATTCGTGATAATAATTTCGGCGGCTGAAACGATATCCGACGCCTTAATGCCGTATTCCATCAACAAGCAATTTATTTTTGTTTCTAAGTCTACATACAAAGAACAAGTGCCTTCATATGTGCCGGACTGCAATTGTTGTTTAGTATTTTTTGTCTCTAGGACTTCATGTACAAACATGATTTATTCCTATCTATGGGTATTTTTGTATTTCTCGATTTTTTTAAAAAGTACTATTTATTCAATAGCTACGTACTATTCTTATCATGGCTTATTCGGTGCTATTGAATAAATTCTCATCTTGGCCAATTTTAACGGCCTCGCTTGTTTTGAAGGAATCTGTCAAATATTTTTTAAAATTGACAAGCTTTTCTCCCTCCAAACGCTGGCTATCTAGCAAAGAGATAGCACCTACCGCCGCAGCTGAAAGCGTTCTTATTTTGCTTATTTCTTCTTTCATCTCAGATAGGTATGAAACGAGAAATTCATGTTTTGCATCATATTCACCAAGTCCCTGCCTAACAAAATATCTGATTAAATCAGCTAGGTTAACTTTTCTTTCTTTAGAGATTTTTTCTAGCAATGCACGTTCATCTCGTTCAAAACGAACGGAAAGTGGTTTATCTAGCATGCTTGTATCACCGTGCTTTTAAGTTCTTATAGAAGACATTAGATTACAATAAAACGCTTGTTTTTGTTCATTTTTAACAATTTAAAATTATTCTGTTGTCTTTTTGCACATACACGTATTCTCTGTTTACATGAATATAATCATAGCGTTAACAGTTATTTAAGAGTTTCTCGTAATCGTGCGTAATGTGTGATCTTTTTCTGTAGGGTTGTAGGGGCTTGCCCCTACGCTTTTGCGATTATTTGGGGAGGGGTTGGAAC
>JADYYQ010000005.1 GCA_020853585.1 Ottowia sp. | reverse complement strand
TCATTGCTTTTCCTGAGTGGTAAGCTAAGGGCGCGCACAATATTTTGTCATGAAACACAAAGTTATTATCTGTGTCACTGATGCGCTGCAAAATATGCTGATCTGTAACGCTAACAATAAGGCCGCTATAGCATTTGCCATCACCAATGTTTGCATCATTTATTTTTGCATTGGGATGCGATCTCAGTAGCTTTGAAGACAAGCTATTACGCGAAGCATCGCGTTGTTTGATTGGCTGAAATAGATGCTCTTTAACCCATTCAGGTTGATAGTCAACAAACTCTACCCGGGTTGTATGTTTCCATGCGACACGCACTGGACGACGACCAGCTATGCTGTTGTCATAAACTTCAGCGGTATCTGCTTTGTCAATTGCACTTGGAAGCAGCTGCATGGTGCGCTTATAACGCTCCACAATTTTGTCTGGATCAACAAAATGGCCGCCCTTGGCGACGCGATTTTCTACACGTACTAGATTAATGGCAACATCTTCTGTTGTTACAAAAATAAGGTCAACGCTATACCCCTTAGCACGCGCCTCATCAAACAAAGCAAGCTTACCTGGTGTGGACATCACGGTTTCAAAAGCAAAAGGTTTGCCACTCATTAGCGCATCTCGACGACGGCGCTCTGCCAAATTAGCTGCCTCGAGATTACGTGTTACAGGATCTGAAATGTATATTAACTCAGTACGTGAGATATCATCCGCGTTTATGTAAACGGCTGGAAATGTCTGATCAAGTTTAAGTCCATCAATAACGGTACTCTTTCCTGAACCATTTGGCCCAGCAAAAACAACCATTCTCAGTAATTTTTCTTCAAAAAAATCTTCCCGCATGCAACGTGCATTGCCTTTTTGTTAGTTTTATATGGTTGCTTGAGTATTTCTTACCCCATATACATAGAATTTAGCCAATTCCAAAATTAAGCATTTTTTTTGGTTCTGTTGCAGAACCTATTTTTATTGGTTCTTTATGGCCATCGGGGAACTCTCGATACCAGATACCATCTATTTTTACTGGCTCAGGCAGACCAAGTTTTTTAGTGTCAGCAGCAGCTTTACCCATGGCATCATCCATGAGCTTATAGGCACGCTCGCGCCCAATTGCATCGATGATTGATTTCGCCACGACTACTCCTTAATATAAGGACTACAGAGCTATTTTAGCGCTTCTTCTGTCATGGGTCTAGCGCTATGCAATATTTCACTATTTATCCAATAAAGTGCGCATGCACTACCAAAACCTTTGGTACATAGGCCGGTGTCTCAAAAAATGGTGGAATGCGATAACCGTTTTTTGTCACAGCCGCTGGGCCAGTGTTATACACAGCGCAAGCAAGATGCTAATTACCTACGAACTGTCGGTTCAATTGGGTCAAATATCTAGCCCCCCCCCAGGATAGTCTCTGCTTCTATCTAGGGGTTAACACTAGCATAGCTAATATTTTTGGCAGCAAATACTCATACCTATGGCCCCAGGACTTGATACCGCAGCGGCCTTAAAGCCACTCTCCCGCCAATCACCGCATGAATCATTTTTAAAACCATATTACGGCGTTGTTTCCACTATCGTACTTGATGCATCTGGCGCTGCGCACTTAGCGGCAGCAACACCTGGAGCGTGCCCAATTAAAACACAGCGATCATATCGATCACGTAATTGTTGTGTGATGCGCGGTTGATTCCATGAATCAGGCCGAGGAATATTGCCCGGATCCATGCCATTTAATCTACATTGTCCTGCTTGATATTCCGCTGGGCAATTTCCTAAATACCATTCTTTAATTGCGCTTAATCCTTGGTTCATCGGCTTTTTAATTACCTGTTGTTCAAGATTGTTCGCTAATCCTTGAGCTTGTTCGCTACCAGGGTTGTTGGGTGCAGCATAGCTTTGGCGCGCATTACTAAAAATGGGGTCAGCTTGACTGACGGGTCCACCATGAGCAAGCGCAGTTTGAGAGGTAGCATAAATTGCGCCGGATGCTGTGCCTATACTTGCTGCCCCTATTGTTGCTGTGCCAGCGTGTGCTGCTGCCCCACCTGCTGCTGCAAACAATGGCAATCCCGCAGCCATTGCCCCACCTGTTACAACGACCGCGACAACCAGTGCAACGGTTAACACACTAAAACTAGAAGATGATTTTTCCCAATGGTAAGTGTGGTCTTCGTTTCCCGGTAAGGAGCCGCCTCTCCACTGCTCAACTGACACACCAGATGAAACGCGATGCCCTGCATCACAAGGACTTTCATTGACTGCGCAAATAACAGCTATTTGTCCACGCGGTTGTAACTCAACAGGCGAAGCAATAAACCACAGTGGCTTGGTGTACGCATCGATGGTTGTCTTTGTTCTTTTTCTGAACCAATTTCCAGAGGTGTGGGTGCGTTGATCAAAGCGCGATTTTGGTACAACAATGACACCTATTCCCGCATTCGTTTCAATCATTGCGCGACCTACTGCGACTTGTACCGCCGCCCAACTCATGTTGTAAAAAACTGGGTCGGTATTAGCTCCACGATTGCTCGCAAAGGGATTATTACCGGCATCGTAATAATTACCCTTCTCGTGTTCACTCATAAAGTAACGTTTTGCCGCCCAGCTTTCCCCAAAATGCGGACTAAAATCCCCCACCATCACATGGTTCATGCCACTGGGACGATGTTGTACTTTGTAAATATAAATGCGGGCCATATTTTTTTCAGCTAAAAAATGAGCGACCACAATAGGTCGCTGCCCTGCACCCCGAAACACCGCATTAGAAACTTGGTCTGCACTTAATCCAAGCATGCCCGCTGCTTCGTTGGCACGTGTAATCCAACCGTCCCCTTGTACGTTGCGATGATCAATCGTGGCTTCTAATCGCGCACTTGGTGCACGTGCTACTTCACTCCAATTGATGCGAGGCGCGGATACTTTGGTGACGCAGTTGGTATCAACACAATGCTCAATCCAATCTGCTTCACTAAATGGTTTGGTTAATGGACGCGTATCAACACCTGGTTTGGCGGTCATATCCCATATCACTGTGCCGTCTGGGTGAACATGCGTCATCACTTGCGCTATGGCTACTGACGTAGGCAACAAGGTGCTTATCCATAAATAACAGCTCATGGTGATAAGGGTAATGCATTGTTTGCATCGTTTTTTCATGAGAGTTTTTTATGAGGTAAGGGATACTTTTTTGTGACGACGACATAACTTTTGGAGGCTTACGCTTAATACAAGGCTCACAAGGATGGACGCGATCCATCCCCCGTTAAAGTCCGATAACCACATAAGTATCAATGCGATCACGCTTGCTAATCCCAGTGTCAACGCAAGTCTCTGAATTTTATGTAAGTCCATTTTTCCCTTTCGTTGTTTAAAACATGCACCAAAAGAATCCCATGCCTGACATCGCCAAATAAGGCCCTAATGGAGCTGGCCCCGTTTGTCGTTTGATGATGAACACCACCGTTGCCACAATCAGTGCAATGCTGGCAGCGACAAATAAAACGGGCATGAGTACTTGCCATCCAAGCCAAGCACCCATCGCGGCCAACAATTTCATGTCGCCCCCACCTAAACCTTCTTTTTTAAACAGCCACTCACAAGTGAGCGCAATAATAAATAGCACCAGATAACCCAATATGGCCCCTAAGACAGCTTCATTGAGTGGCACAAATCGCCCTTCTAAATTGGCAAGTAAGCCGAGCCATAAAAGAGGAAGCGTAAGCAGGTCGGGTAACAACATGCTGCGTGCATCGGTAGCGGCAGCGGTCAGTAAAATCAATGCAAAACAAGCGGGCCATAACACCGCACTACATAAGCCATAGCGATGCATCAGTAGCCCCCCTGAAAGGCCAGCAATGATTGCAACGATAGGATAGTGATGGCCCAATGGAAGTTGATGTTCTGAGCCATCGATCATTTTCGGCAATCGTTGTGCCAGCCAGTTAATGACGCTGGCACATCCAATGCCACAAGCAACACCAAGGATAATCAAAGTGAGTGTCATCGCTGCTGTTGATTTTTTATCGTAGATGCATGGTTAGCCATTGTTCGCGGTTTGAATGTGCGAATTTTGTTAACAATGGTTTGCCCTGATGTGAGGTCGAAACCTCTGAGCGTATGCCTGTAGTAGGCTGTATAC
>JADYYQ010000004.1 GCA_020853585.1 Ottowia sp. | reverse complement strand
GTAAAATTTCAGCCCAAATTTTTTTAAGATCGACATCCGTTAAATAATGGCTTTGGCGCGCTTTATCATCAGAATAATGACGGGGAAAAATGACTTAGGGCCGTTATAGACGTAGCTAGGGGCTGCGTTAGCGTGAGAGGCATATTGTGGGGGTGCGACGATGAAATGAAAAAATGACAGTCTATGCTTTATTGGCACTGCCATTGTTGTTTTCTTAAATCAATCGTAGAAGAAAAGTTTTTTAAGCGCACATTTTGCTGAAGATCCGGGTGCTGTTGTAAAAAGAGGGTATGTGCATTTTTCGCTTGTGAAAAATATAAACACGCTTTTTCAGGGTCTTCTAGTATCGCAGCGGTTTGTCCCATATTGAAGTAGAGCCCCATCAGTTCCTTTTGATTGGTTTGCGTAGTGGCTATACGGGTCGCTTGAAAGTAAAAATCGAGTGCTTCTTTAAGATACGCTTCCGATTTGCTTATTCGATTAGCAAACGTAATGCTGGAATTTTTAAATCCTTTCTCTTGATAAAAACTCGCCCATTTATCTGCTACGGTAGGTGAGCGGAGTAGAAGTGCGTAGGTATAGTAGGCGTCGCCTAAACCTCTTAAATTATTTTGTTTTTCAAAAATAGCGATAGCATCTTGAATAAGCTCTTCCGCAGCGACAGGCTGATCTTTGTCGCGATATAAAGAGGCCGCGTTGCTGAGTTTGGTATCAGCATTGGGCGTAGCGAGTTCTCCGACGCCGATGCATCCTATTAATGTTAAAAAAATCAAAAAGATAATGATCTTTTTCATGGATTTTTATGCTAATAATGGCACTTCTATCATAGCGTCAGTAATAAATTATTCGATTAGGGAAAGCCCTTAGGTAGCCATTTTTTGCGCTTATTTTGATTATTAATTTAATAATTAATAATCAAAATAATTGAGTATCTTTTTTAAGGAAAAATAAATTTTTTATGTTTTTCTATTTTTTCAGTCAAAAATAATTTACTAATATCTAAATGCTGATTTTTGCCGATTGAATGTTTAGGATGATGAAGTTTTGGTGATCGAGGTCATTTGTTTTTATATTATTTAATTTTAATTATTGGTTGTAATAAATTGTTTTGTCGCTTGACTGTGGAAAAATAAATAAAGCCGTCATAGGATTTTGATTTGCTATTTGGCAAGCATATGGGGCCCTTGATTAAGGTTGTGTTTGCCCGCCTATGTTGGGGCGAAGCGGTTAGCGAGGGTGTTCATGGGCGCATAATGACAGTGTGCGATTGTTATTGATCGTGGCGTTTATCTTCCCGAATAAATAGTAATTAGAGACGTTAAAAATGAATGGCCTTGCTTGTGCTTATTTTATTTAAATAGTATTCTAGTTTATTAACTATTCTTTTGTTTGTGTGCGTAAGCTATTTCTCATGATTAATAAAGGCGAACTGTTTGCAAAATAAGCCTAGAGCACCGAACCAACTTGATGTTCAAAAACGGGGAAAACATGAAGGTTTTAATTAGTCCGGTAAACGTGCAAGAAGCAGTGGTGGCATGGCAATGTGGAGCAGATATTATTGATATAAAAAATATCAGTAAAGGTTTTCTTGGTGCGAGTTTTCCTTGGGTCATGCAAGAGATAATCGCTAATATTGCCGATCTTAATATGGTGTGCAGCGCTACGCTGGGGCGTCTTCCTTATGAGCCTGGCACTGCTGCTTTCGCTGCACTGGGTGCGGTGAGCTCTGGTGTTAAGTATGTTAAGGCTGAGTTGTATGGGCCTAAAAATGTAGTCGAGGGCCTTGAAGTGATGCGTGCGGTTGTTCGTGCCTGTAAAGATTATGAATCGGATACAACTGTCGTGGCCGCTGGGTATGCTGATTATCAGTGTGCTAACAGCTTATCACCGGAAGCATTGATAGAGATTGCGATGAGATCGGAGTCGGATATGGTGATGCTTGATCTGTTTATCAAAGATGGCAAGAATTTGTTCGATTCACTTAATGAACAACAGCTCGAACGGTTTGTCCGTGCGGCCCATGGCGATGGTCTGAAAGTGGCGCTTGCGGGTTCAATTAGGGCAGATCAGCTTGGTTTACTGGCATCGATTGGCGTAGATATGGTGGGTGTTCGGGGCGCGGTGTGTGATGCATATGACCGTTCGATTACGATCGATCCAGAAAAAACAAGGCGTTTTATTGATATGGCTAAGCAAGTACCTATTTCTCTTCATATCTAGTGACAAGCTACTTTTGCCCTTTTTATGATAGCGAGATGAGGGTTTTGCTGTGATACGAGGTCTGGCTGATCGCAGTGTGCGATATGAGTTAGGCTAGGTGAATATTATTTTGCTGGGGATGTGGATTTGAGTGTAATAGAGCGGCGTGTGTTGATAAGGTCGGATGACTTGTCTTATTGGTTTTATAACAAGTCAGGATGAGAAAACCTTAGCTAGGTGTTAGACGCGATTGATATTACTTTGCTTGGTAAAGAGGCGGACGATGGTTGCAGCGATTTTGTCATTGATGGCAAAATCGCTTTTTTTGTTCGTGTTGACGATGATGGGGCATAGTGCATGCTTCTTGATCCAGAAGTAGAGTGTTCTCCTGATTTATATTTGATCTGTGATGATCTGTATTACTTCAGTGCATATCCGTGTTTGCGTAATATCCGTGTTTGCGTATTGTGTGCAACGACATGGTTTAAGATCTAGGCACTATGTTTTAGCCTTAATTTATTTGATTTATAAAATTGATAGGAAGCATATGTCTCGCCCAGCCGTGATTCTTTTATCAGGTGGATTAGATTCATCTACTGTGCTTGCGATCGCTAAGTCGCAAGGATTTACGCCCTACGCTTTATCGTTTTGTTATGGTCAGCGGCATCTTGCGGAGTTAGACGCAGCCAAAAAAGTAGCTGCTGCTTTGGGGGTGGCGAGGCATGAAATTATCGATCTTGATTTGGCTCGTTTTGGTGGCTCAGCTTTAACAAATACAGATATCGCTATTCCAACCCAAGAGCGCGCGGTCAATACGATTCCCGTGACGTATGTCCCAGCGCGCAATACAGTGATGCTATCTATTGCACTGAGTTGGATGGAGGCATTAGGGGGGCGTGATTTATTTTTTGGCGCGAATGCTGTGGATTATTCTGGCTATCCTGATTGTCGTCCTGAATATGTACATGCTTTTGAGCATATGGCTAACCTCGCCACTAAACGGGGGGTTGAGGGAGAAAAAATTACGGTGCATGCGCCGATTCTTTCAATGAGTAAGGCGCAGATTATTCTTGCAGGGGTCAGTTTGGGTGTGGATTTTAGTTTGACTGTGTCATGTTATCAGGCGGATTCAGAGGGTTATGCCTGTGCTGTGTGTGACTCATGTCGTTTGCGTTTAGCTGGGTTTGTCCAAGCTGGCGTGATTGATCCTACTCGCTATAGCCAATCCGCGCGTTTAGCGATGGCAGCGAGTAATTAATTGTGATTTGTGTTGTGCCTGGGAAGAGGGGCGCGCTTGTCAATTTTTACTGCATAGGGTGTACGCGCTTGTAACCATCGATAAGGGCGAGGCTTCGATTATTGATGTGTTTTTTTGTGACAACAGCTTATGCATTAGAATGTCGTCTCTGGCGAGAGTTGTGTGGCGGGCTCACAGCAAAAAGTATGAGCAAACACCACCATACTTACCAATACATCATGTATGTTGATTTCTTTTCTTTCCCCATATTGGATTGTTTGTCGCATAAGAATAAGAGGGTTGTCAAAGTATGACTAGCCTTTTATCTCCTGCGTGGGTTGCTGTACTTAAATCGCTGATGATTGATGCTGGGATGACTGAAGCAGAGTTGGCACGTAAAACGGATATTCCCCAGGCAACGATTAATCGTATTCTTTTGGGTGGCACAAAAGACCCCAGGATTAGCACGATGCTCGCTATTGCGAATGTGTTTGGCGTAACGATTGGCCAGTTAATCGGCGAGGAGCTACTACAACCTTTAGATGGTCGCGACAAGCATCACAGTAAGCAATGCTTTATTCCCATTATAGAGTGGCATGATATTTTGGCTTTCACGCTGTCTAATGAAATTGATACCTATACACATAGTGATTGGATATTGATAGATCGAGGTCGTATCGATGGGTGCTTTGCATTAAGAACCACGCCATCGATGGAGCCTAAATTTCGCCGCGGTTCTACTATTATTGTGGAGCCGAATGCGCCGTTAAAAGACCATCATATTGTGATCGTTTCTTTAAATCGGCAGGAGCCCACCGTTAGGCGCATCGAAAAAGATGGGGGAGATATTTATTTTGTAAAGCTAAAGGCGCTCCGTGATGACCTCCCGGTGCTACGCAGGGCATCGGACCAAATAATCGGGGTCATCACAGAGACAAGGATTACGGCTTTAGATTTT
>JADYYQ010000003.1 GCA_020853585.1 Ottowia sp. | reverse complement strand
CAGCGGAGACATTCAAGATTAGGTTACTTGTCTCCCGCTGCATTTACTAAAAAATTTCATGCAGCTTAAGTAGTTTTTTGAAATGCGAGTGTCCGTTATTGACAGTACACCTCAGATGTCTTAAAGATAGGTGATCGTTTTTATGATGATTGTGAGAATAGTTTTCTTATTGTTTCTGCATACTTGGGTTTATGCGCAAGACGCGCGCGTACCTTATATTGATCGCCCAGAAGTACAAGCGTTTGCTGTCGATATGGCGCGCCAATATGGTTTGACACAAGACGATTGGCTGTCATTTTTCCGTCATGCACATTATCAACCTCGTGTGGCCGAGTTGGTTATGCCGCCTGCATCAACGACGAAAAAAAATTGGCAAACGTATCAGGCGCGTTGGATTGATTCATCTCGAATTCAGAATGGTCTGAAATTTTGGCAACGATATGCCGGCGCATTATCGCGGGCAGAAAAAGACTATGGCGTGCCCGCAGAGATTATTGTCAGCATTATTGGCATTGAGACTTTGTATGGCAAAAATATGGGTAACTTTAGTGTACTCGACACTTTAGCGACATTGGCATTTGATTATCCTGAAACCCCAAAACGGGCAGTGCGTAGCGCGACCTTCCGAGAAGAGTTGGCCCACTATTTGGCATGGTGTCAGAGTAATCATATTCCCGTTCAGGAGCCGCGTGGGTCTTATGCAGGGGCAATGGGTATTCCCCAATTTATGCCTTCGAGTATGCGTCGTTATGCGGTGAGTCTTGATCCACAGCGTGCTGCGGACCTTGCTCATAACCCTATTGATGCGATTAATAGTATTGCTAATTTTCTTGATCAACATGGCTGGGAATCGGGTCGTCCGATTGTTTGGAAAATTGCGATGGATGCAAGCAGTCGTGAAGTAGCGCATCGCTATGCGGATGGCCTACCTCAACCGCGTTTACGTCTTAAACAATTGCTCGATGTGGGTTTGCAAGTTGATGAAAATATCGATGTATCAACTCAGTTTGATACGCTTGTACTTATCATTGATTTGCCGATGGCTGAGGCGTTGCCACAGTATTTTCTTGGACTACAAAATTTTTATGTGCTGACGCGTTACAACCAAAGTTTTTTTTATGCCATGTCTGTATATGAATTGGCGCGTGCATTGCGGTTAGCAAAAACAACCCAGGAAGCAGCAAGTGAGTAAACAGAGATTGCGATTGCGTAGATCATTATTTTCTGCCAGGTGAGTTATTAGATTTCTCTGGCTGTGATGGGTTGTTGACAGCGTCGTTCAAATTACTGAGTGTGTTTGACGCGGAATGCTTGGTATGTCCTATCATGCTCTTTTTACTTCTGTGTCGAGCCCACTTTTGTGTCAACTTATTAGTCGTCGCACTCTCGATGTTGATCAGCTTGCCGAAGATGATTTAGCTTATCTACTACTAATAAGTAGCGGGTTGTTAGATTGTACTTCTCAGGTAACGCTATGTGGCTTCACCTGAGAAGTGTTTGCTTTACATCACAATAAATGGGCTTACTGGGCTATAGACGTAAAAAATAAATGTAGAGGCAGTGAGCTGCTTTTCTTAACAGGCTGTGTTGGTTTGTGATTTACCAATTCATTTCGCCTTTGCTTACCTTGGCGCCAAGTTCAAGTGCTGACTCACCTAATAGATTAGGATAGTGTTGCTTGACCGCATGGACTAAGGCGTGAGCATCTTTTGCTTTGCGTGCTTCTGCTTCGTAAATCTCTAAATATTTTTTGGTGAAAAATACCGATTGAATCGTGTGCGGTGCTTGCGCAGCAAAGTGCCCGGGTATGACGACATGAGGTTGGAGTGCGATAATTTTATCTAGCGTGTTGATCCATTGTTGGCGCGCCGCGGGTGTAGGTGTGTCGGCAAGCCAAAGGTGTTTGTTACCTTCTACGACGACACCACCGACCACAGCCCTTAATGAAGGAATCCAAACAAAGCTACGATCTGGGCTGCTGCTTTCTAGTCCTATCACGGTCAAGTGATGGCCCTCTAAGGTGAGGGTATTGCCTTGCAATGGCTCAGGAACAATTAATTGGTTTGGTGCGTTGTTATTGAGTTGTTTTTCCCAAAATGCCAGTTTATGCTGCATCGTCGCACGGATATGAGCGACGACGGGGGCGGGCGCAACAATTTTGGCATCGGGATAGGCCGCATGGAGTACGGCTAAGCCAAAATAAAAGTCAGGATCACCATGGCTGATATAAATAGTGGTGAGTTTTTTGCCGCTATCTCGGATTTTTTGTACAAGCTGTTCTGCATGGATTCGCTCGAATTGGCTGTCAATTAAGATGGCCTCTTTATGTCCGGTGATAAGGACCGAAGACACGGGGAAAATAGCATGGGCTCCGGGATTGTAGACATCAAGCTTGAGCATATCTGCTGTAGCGATATGGGTGATGCTCAGACTGAGTATCAGTGCTAACAGCGTACTGCGTAAGGTACGTTTTAACATGGCAACTCCAAAGGACATAAAAGAGTTGAAAGTATATGCATACGTCAGGTTTTTGCTGTTGCGTAGATCAGTAAAAGAGGCAACGTTTTGATCATAAGTTTTGTATATTGTTAGTGAGTGCTGAGTCTAAGATTGTTGTGATATCAGGGTGTGGATATTTATGGTCGGTGGACCATGAGAATATCAATGTACTAAATGGGCACGATTAGAAACATTGATAGTTATGGGAGTGAGGGATAGCGTTTGGGACAGTAGGGCGGTTTTTGTGGGGATGCGGTTTGAGGGCGTGCTAAGTACTTTATCTCTTGATAGGGTGTGGGGTGAGTGGCACTGTGCTTAGCTAGAATTTTATTGCGGTGTAATTTTTATTTTTTGAGGGCGATCTGATTTTATGTACGACACGATGTATTTTAAAAAATGGCGCGCTATTTTTGGGCGTTCGATACGCGGCGGGGTATGTGCTTTTATTGGTATAGGGATACTACAAGGGTGCAGCAGCATTACGCCAATGCGTGTCACCCCCAGTGATGTGTATTTAAAAGCGGCGTGGGTTGAACTAGGTAAAGACAATATTATCCTGGCGCGTGCGATTACGGATAAAGCAACCTGTCCCACAATACAGATCGATGGGATAGATCAGCCAATGCAGATACGTGCAAGTGCGGCGACGATTTTGCCAACACGGACAAGCGCGCAGAGTAAACCTGCGCATTTTCCTGTGACAAGCTGTGAACGTACGATTGCCTCAGGTACACGATTATTAGAAATAGGTGCGCGTACTTTACCTTTGCCCAAAGAGGAGGTGAATCGTATCGTTGTGTTGGGTGATACCGGATGCCGTATCAAAAATGGCGTTGCACAAAATTGTGATGATGAAAATGCCTGGCCGTTTGCGCGCATCGCCAAAATCTCCGCATCGCTAAAACCTGATCTGGTGGTGCATGTGGGGGATTATCACTATCGCGAAAGTCCTTGTCCAGAAAATAGTGTGGGTTGTAAAAATAGTCCTTGGGGATATGGGTGGGACACCTGGGATGTGGATTTATTTCAGCCAGCTGCGCCTCTTTTTGCGGCGGCTCCCTGGGTTGTGGTGCGTGGCAATCATGAAGAATGCGCGCGCGCGGGACAAGGTTGGTTTCGTTTTTTGGATACGCAGCCTTATCAAACAGAACGTAGCTGTGATGATGCGGCATTTGATTTAATCGGTAATTATGCGGATACCTATGCGATTGATTTAGGTGGGCATAGTCAACTGATTGTGTTTGATTCTGCCAAAGCGGGTAACCAGGCTTTAATTCCGGATACGCCGGCATTTGCAAAATATCAAATGCAATTTCAACAAGCGAGTCAGTTAGCCGCTAAGCCAGAGATGCAGAGTATTTTTCTTGCGCATCACCCCATTTTGGCATTTTCTGAAGGCCTACCTCTAGGGGGTGGCAATGCGGCGCTATTGTCTGTGATGCAATATCGTTATCCGCTGACGTATTACCCAGAGGGTGTGCAAGCTGCGATACATGGTCACGTACATCATTTTCAAGCCATTGATTTTTCTTCGAATCATCCGGCAACATTTGTTGCTGGTAATGGGGGAGATAGCCTTGCCATGGTTCCTCAACTAGACGCACCGTTAGCGGCGCCCGCAGCGCATGCGGTTGTGAAGGCCATTACGTATCACAATAATTTTGGTTTTATGGTGATGGATCGTCAGAAAAATGGGGATTGGTTGTATACCGCTTATAACGATAGAGGACATGTGTTGACAAGCTGTATGCAGACGGGCAAACATATTCACTGTGATAAAACGGGGCGCTTATAATTTTGTGTCGCGCATTTTATGCGGTGTTGGCCTAAAGCTTCGCGGGTGGAGTGAGTGCGCGATGGTGCAGCAGATGATTGACCACAATAGGGTGCGTGTTTAAGCATGCGCCGTGTTGTGCAATTTTTTTGATAGTGTGGGGTTTAACCTATCCAGGCTGCGATTGACAGCATAGCGAGTAAAACCATCCATAAAATCATGGCGCGCCATACCATTCCGATCGCGGACTGTAGGGTGTGATTTGAAATGCCCACGCTTAACATATGTATCGAAAGCTCATTTTTAGCGGTATGCCCAAGGGGGGGCATTTGCGGATAAAGGCTGACATTGAGGGCTCCTGCAGCGGTTGCAAGTAAAACGCTGGTGCGCTGATTTCCCCAGCGCTGAGTATGATGACGCCAGCCATCAATGGCATCTTCAAAGTTGCCGACAATGGCAAAGCCAAGTGCAGTGATCCGTATGGGCAACCAGTCCATCCAAAAAAATAAATTGCGCGTAAATGCACCAAAATCGTATGTATGCTTATCTTTTTGTGGTGTCCATTGTTCAGCGAGATATTGTGTTGCACGATATAAGACCGCCCCTGCGGGACCTATGGGCAATAAAAACCAAAAGAACACACCGAATACGTGACGATGTATAGCGAGTATGCCGTACTCAAGTGTGGTACGTGCGAGCTCTGCCTCGTTCATTTCACGCGTATCAATATGTGCCCAGGTCTGTAATACGGTGCGCGCACGATTGAGATCGTGAATCGTTAATGCTTTGTGGATATCGCTGTAGTAGTGACTAAATTGGCGAAACCCCAATGTCAGATATACGATAAGCCCATCCCACAAAATAACCAGGATAGGGTAGGTGTATAGCAGCAGATAGTGGATGCTGGCGGTGAATAAAGCGAGTGGAAGGACGGCGATACACCAGGCTGTTTTACCATTACTAGGCTCGCCTGCATTAAAATTTTTTTCCACTTTCTGCGCAGCTAAACGTAGCCATTGGTAGACCCTATTATTAGCCGTCAATGCGTAGCGCTGCTCAAAAATAAGGGCGATCAGCACAGAGAAAAAGGTCAACATGAGTAGATTTCGCTTAAAAAATTTCTTTGAGTAGCGTGATTTTAGATAGGCTCGTTAGCTTGCTAGTAGCAGATATAAATTACGTATTAACCCTGCTGTTGCACCCCAGATAAAGTAATTGTTGACCTCGGTTTGTGGGTAGGTAATCGCATAAAAATAACGTTTTTCTTGATCTGTCTGAATGTAGCGGTGTTGATGATGGGCTGGGTTCATTAAAAAATCAAATGGCACTTCAAAGACCTCGGTGACTTCGGAGGGATCAGGCGTAAGTGTAAAGGGTGGCGTGATAAGGCCGATAACAGGCGTAATGCAATAGCCGGTGATGGTGATGTACTTGGGCATTATGCCCAGTACTGTGATCTGTTTTGCGGCGAGACCGATTTCTTCGTGAGTTTCTCGTAAAGCAGTGTCAGTGGCATTGCTATCCTGGTTAGTGTGTTTCCCTCCGGGAAAGCTGATTTGTCCGGGATGATCATATAAATGATGTGCACGTTGGGTGAGCAGTACCGTCATACTGTTTTGCCGTGCGATCAGGGGTATTAAGACCGCAGCTTTTGTATAGGCCGATGTATGGGTTGATATCTGATGATCAATATCACCTAGGTAAAGCGATGCGGTATGTGTGTGGGCGAGGTGCTTTTGTATAACGGTGGGGTGCATCTGCGCTTGTGTAAGTGCAGGCAATAGATGCGTCACTTGCTCGATGGGGCACGACTGGGCATTGAGTGTGGTCAGACGGCGGCTCATGATAGGCAAAGTGGCTGTAAAGCAGATGAGAATGACGATAGCACATACATGAACACTTTTCTTCTGTCTTTTTTGTCATCGTGATGTGTATTTTCGATAACGTTGATATAAAGAGCCGCGCTATAGCCAAACGTATTTCAAGTTTTTTTGATTGATATCTGGTTAAGTACGCACGGTACATGGGATGTGTATGGGGTTTTTGATGATGTCATATTATCTTTGGTATAGAACATAAGTCTGATAAGTTTGCGCATCCTGTTTGCGCCTCGTTTACATTGCTTTTTGCTGTGGCTATGAGTAGCAGCAGCGTGTTATCGCCTCCTAATAAAATCGAGATTGCGTAGGGCAACGGTATGGTCTGTTTGATATGCTGCACGCACTATTTTTAATAGCGTGTTTTTTATCTTGAGTAGGGCGCGAGGGCGGACACCAAGCTGGTATCAATGTGCTGAGCATACTGATAAGGTGAGCCAAAAGGGTCTTGCGTGGTACGGATGATTGTTATGTACGCTATATGTATTCTCGTTCTTACGTTGCCTCTGCTTTGTCTTGAGTGCACGGGCGATAGTAAGGTGGAAGTCTTTCTCGAGGTAGAATTAGCGTCTATAAGCAATTTTGCTCGATGACAGCTACGAGGCCTATGAAAACAACATTTCTGGATTTTGAGCAGCCCATTGCCGAGCTAGAAGGCAAAATCGAAGAGCTTCGTTTTGTACAGGATGAGTCTGCTGTCGATATTTCTGAAGAAATTGAACGACTCGCAAAAAAGAGTCAGCAGCTTACCAAGGATGTGTATGCCAATTTAACACCTTGGCAGGTCGCCCAGATTGCACGACACCCGCAACGCCCTTATACGCTTGACTATGTTCAGGAAATTTTTACCGATTTTCATGAGCTGCATGGCGATCGTGCGTTTGCCGACGATCAGTCCATGGTGACGGGCTTGGCGCGATTTAATGGTATGCCATGTATGGTGATTGGTCATCAAAAGGGACGTGATACCAAAGAGCGGGCTTTGCGCAATTTTGGTATGTCCAGACCCGAGGGTTACCGTAAAGCGCTCCGCATGATGCGTTTAGCTGAAAAATTTGGCATACCTATTTTCACTTTTGTGGATACCCCTGGAGCATTTCCGGGTATTGATGCGGAAGAACGAGGACAATCTGAAGCTATTGGGCGTAATTTATACACGATGGCGGAATTACAAGTGCCCCTGATTGCGACCATTATTGGTGAGGGCGGCTCAGGAGGGGCGCTGGCGATTGCTGTGGGGGATGCGGTGTTAATGCTGCAATTTTCGACTTATGCTGTTATTTCACCTGAAGGATGTGCGTCTATTCTTTGGAAAACCGCTGAAAAAGCCCCTGAGGCTGCGCAGGCTTTAGGGTTAACAGCACATCGCTTAAAAGCCCTAGGATTGATTGATAAAATTGTGAATGAGCCATTAGGTGGGGCGCATCGTGACTATCAAGGAATGGCCGCGATGTTAAAACGTGCGTTAGCTGAATCACTACGCCAAGTGCATGGCCTTGATAAGCAGGCCTTAGTGGCGCGTCGTCAAGCACGTTTAATGCAGTATGGTCGGTTTAAAGAGATGCTCGCGGACTAACTGTCAGTATGCTTGTACCGATAGCAACTGTATCAATGCGGTTTCTTTCTTGTTTTTTCTTGTCGGGTGCATGTCCACGTTGTGGCAGTCGTATTTTTGGCTAGCATAGATGGCTGTGAACTCACCACATGTGCGCCGCGTTTGCCAGGGCGCGTGATGGAGGTGGCCGTTGCTTAAAGCGATATGGCTCACCTTTCTGTGTAATTCATGTTTTTGGGGTGATTTATTTTGATACTTGATCCCGTGGCTTGCGCCATAGATCAATGCTTAATGACATTGGCGCCACGCCCATCGGTGCCCCCTTCTGTTCGTGTGGCGGTGGCACTTAGTGGTGGCTTAGATTCAATGGTGCTAACCCATGTTTTGGCAAGCCGTGCTCGGCACGCAGCATTGCCTGTGCAGGTGGTGTTATATGCGCTGCATGTGCATCATGGTTTGAGTCCACATGCGACGCAATGGCAGTTGTTTTGCCAAGAGCACGCGCAAGCATTGGGTTTTATTTTTGTTACGCGCGAGGTGAAGGTCGCTTTGCATTCTGATGGTGGTATTGAACAGGCTGCGCGTGATGCACGTTACGATGCATTACGAGGGATGTGTGATGCGCACCATATTGATTATGTGTTAAGTGCACATCATCAAGACGATCAGGCTGAAACGGTGTTGTTGCAGTTGTTGCGTGGGGCGGGATTGGCAGGATTGGCAGCGATGCCCACATCAACGCGTAGATATACAAATGGACAGGGTGTGATAAAACCAGATGGGGGATGGTTATTGCGCCCCTTTTTGTCGCTCTCTCGTGCCCAATTGCATCACTATGCTGTGCAGCACAATATTGCGCATATCGAAGATCCATCGAATAACGATTGCGCTTATGACCGTAATGCGTTGCGTCATCAGGTAATGCCCCATCTGGCTGCGATTCGCCCGGGTTATCAAAAAACCTTAGCGCGTAGTGCTGCCTTGTTGGCCGAGGCAAATGAATTGCTGGATGCCTTAGCTGAAATTGATCTTGCGTCGGATGTGACGATAGCACAAGGGTCTATTGGACCGCGGGCAAATAGGAGGCTAACGTCTCAGAAAGTAAGTGATGAGATAGGTTTGGATGAGCAGGGCTGTACTCAAAACGTTACGCCTGTGCAAGCGCTGCCCGCTGCATTACCTGTTGCCTCGGTACTTAATCGTTTATCTTGTACTTTGCTTAAGCAATTATCTAATGCGCGCGCGCGTAATGTTTTACGCTATTGGCTTAAGTCCCACGGGCTGCGGTTACCGAATGCTGGGCATCTAGCCCAAATGCTTAAGCAATTTTGTTCAACACGTATTGATGCACATACACAGATACGCCATGACCAACGCGTCCTGCGTGTTTGGCGTGAACAGGTATGGCTTGAACCCATTAAGCGTTTGTCTCATATCGCAACACCCTGTGTTTTTACATGGCAGGGGCAGGAGCATATTGAGTTGCCGCAATGGGGGGGATCACTCTTATTTTTACCCAGTAGAGAACGGGATACCGATATGGCGGTGCCTCTTAGCGTGTTACGCACGCATGCTGTGCATGTGCTGGGGCGTTGCGCGGGCGTACGATTTCGTGCGCATCCTAAACGATGCTCACGTTCTTTGGGTGACGCGTATCAAGAGCAGGGTGTGCCACCTTGGTTGCGTGATGGCCCGTTTATTTATGTGGGTGATGTGTTGATATTTGCTGCTTATTTAGGTGTGAACTACGCACAGCGCGCGCTTTCCTGGGTGAGTGCTATGACTTCTGATACGTATTCTTCTGGGAATGAATGCGTTTATTTGCGTTGGCAATTTTCCGATGACGAATAAAGTAATCACCGAGATAAGTACGCTTTCTTATTGGTATTTATATTTGCTCGAATGTATTGACGGCAGTATTTATACGGGCATTGCCCGTGATGTACAAGCACGTTTTAGTACGCACCAAATAGGACGGGGAGCGCGTTATACCCGTGCGCATCGTCCACTACGTGTGTTAGCCGTGGCGCAATTTTTGGATCGCAGCACCGCGCAGCGTGCCGAATATCAAGTGAAACAATTATCCGCGCAACGCAAGCGCGCTATTGCGCAGCAATTATGCGCGGGACAGTCAGTGACGTTATAAGACGATATATTGTGTTGATCGCGTTGATAAATGACCACGATGATGGCCACGATTCGTATTGTCCCGGTCTCATAAAATGCGTGCGTCAAATGCGGTATTGCAGGGTGCTTGCAATCCTTATATATCTTATGGTTATTCCGGTTTTTGTGCTGTGTATGTTTTGCTTGTCGCTTACGTAGATAGCGTTATGCAACGGTCTGCGAAAGTGAACGTAAGGTCATGTAGAATTGCTTCTGGTTTTTACTTGATTTTTCTCACTCTTATATCGCGTTATTTTTATATTGCTTTCTAGATGGCACTGATTGTTCATAAATATGGTGGTACATCGATGGGTTCAGTTGAACGCATCAAAAATGTTGCGCAGCGTGTTGCTAAGTGGCACAAGGCGGGCCATCAAATGGTGGTGGTTACTTCGGCGATGTCAGGCGAGACCAATCGATTGATTGGGCTGGCCAAAGAGATTTCTATGCAGCCTGATGCGCGCGAATTAGACATGATTGCATCTACGGGTGAGCAAGTTAGCATTGGCTTATTAACGCTTGCTTTGCAGGCTTTAGCGCTTGATGCTGTGAGCTACGCGGGTTGGCAGGTGGCCATTAAAACAGACAGTGCGCATACGAAGGCGCGTATTTTATCGATTGATGCTAACAGAGTGCAAAAGGATCTGGATGCCGGCAAGATCGTGGTGATTGCTGGTTTTCAGGGGATCAATCAAGAAGGGTATATCACGACCTTAGGTCGGGGCGGATCCGATACGTCTGCTGTTGCAGTGGCGGCAGCATTAGGCGCGCAAGAGTGTTTGATTTATACCGATGTGGATGGGGTATATACCACTGATCCACGTGTGGTGAGCGATGCGCGTCGTTTAAGCTGCATCACATTTGAAGAGATGCTTGAGATGGCCAGTTTAGGCGCTAAGGTATTGCAAACACGTTCGGTTGAGTTTGCAGGTAAATATCGTTTGCCTACGCGGGTGTTGTCATCTTTGACTGCGCCTGATTTACCACTTGAAATTGAGATGTCTTCGGGCACGCTCATCACTTTTGAGGAAGATGACACGATGGAAGCTGCGGTTATTTCAAGTATTGCCTTTACGCGCAATGAAGCCAAGATCACGGTGATGGGTGTGCCCGATAAGCCGGGTATCGCTTATCAAATTCTTGGCCCTGTGGCGGATGGGCAGATTGAAGTAGATATGATTATCCAAAATCAGCCCATCGAAGGCAAAGCCGATTTTACGTTTACGGTATCGCGTGATGATTATCCCCGCGCTATGGCGCTATTAAATACCCATGTAAAAGATCACCTAGGTGGGGTCTCTATTGTGGGTGACGCCAAAGTATCTAAGGTGTCGGCAGTGGGGGTCGGGATGCGTTCGCATGTTGGGATTGCCAGCAAAATGTTTCGCACATTATCCGAAGAGGGGGTGAATATTCAGCTTATCTCTACTTCAGAAATAAAAATCTCTGTGTTAATCGATGAAAAAT
>JADYYQ010000002.1 GCA_020853585.1 Ottowia sp. | reverse complement strand
TTATGGACAGTGCAGAAAGCCACACTTAAAGCTGCACAAGAAGCGTTGCTTGATACTGAGCTTAAGCTTTACGAACTCACCAAAGACAAACTGCGCGACAAGGGCGTCACTCACTTCGAGGGTGGCCTGGACATCACCACGGGCTATACCGAGTCATGGGATGATGCGGCACTTGCCGAGGCGTTGACGCTGTGGCCGGAAACCGCGCCGATGCCATTTACACCCACATGGAAACCAGACGGAAAGGCGCTCGCTGTTGTGCGTGCGCAGTACCCTGACTTATACAAGCGCCTAGAAAAAGCGCTTACAACACGACCACGCAAACCCTCATTTGGAGTAAAAAGCAATGCTTAATTTAAAAACACTTAAAGCCGAGAAATCACCGAATGCGCCACGCATTGTGCTTTACGGTGAACCAAAAATTGGCAAATCCACCTTTGCCGCATCTATCCCGGATGCCCTGTTTATTGACATCGAAGGCGGCAGTGAAAACCTGACTGTTGCTCGCGTTAAGCGCGACCAGATGCCAGCCTATAGCGACTTTCTGGCGGTGCTTGATAATGTTCTAACCCAGGAGCACAAATTCAGCGCATTGGTGATTGATAGCGCCGACTTCTTAGAACGCAACCTGATGATGCCAGCGGTTGCTAAGGAACACAACGCAAGCGAGTTTGGCAAGATCGGCTATGGCCGGGGCGAAGTATCGCTTGGGGCCTATTGGCGGCAGGTGTGTGCACGGCTTGACGAAATCCGCGAAACGCGCGGGATGGCCATTATCCTGCTGGCCCATGACACCCTTAAAAAGGAGAGCTTGCCAAATCAGGATGCGTTTGATCGTTTCACACTGGCGTTAAGCAAGCACAGCGTCGAATACCTGGAAGCGTGGAGCGATGCGATTTTGTTTGTGCAGAATGAAGTTGACACCATGAAGCGCAAGGATGGCCTCAAAGAAAAAACCGTGGCAACCACTGGCGAGCGTGTGATGCATACCGTATCATCACCATCGTTTCTCGCTGGCAACCGCTACGGCTTACCCGCACAGATTCCATTCCCTCATAAGGGGGCATGGGCTGTATTTTTGAAAGAGTTTGAGAAGTCCACAAAATGAATAAAGAGTATTTCAAAAAATGGCGTGAAGATAATCGTGAGTATATGCGCGAGTATTACGCCGATAGATATGAAAAAAACAAAGAAAAGTTATTACAAGAAAGCAAAAAATATTACGAAAATAATAAAGAAGAAAAACTCAAAAAATGCGCTGATTATAGAAAAGAAAACAAAGACGCAATTAAAAAAAGACTCGCTAATTGGTACTTAAAAAACAAAGAGAAATACTCAGAAATAAGAAAAGAAAAATACGCAAAAAATCCAGATTTAATACGTCAACAAAGCAAAGAATGGAGGAAAAACAACCCAGAAAAATGTGCACAAAAAAGAGCTAGATACCGCGCCAAAAAACTTAATCAAACACCAGAGCTTACTACAGAAGAGATAAACTTGATTAATGATTTTTATACTGAGGCGCGGCGTTTAACAAAACTGAATGGATGCGCTTACCATGTTGACCACATAAAGCCCATAAGCAAAGGCGGTTTACATCATCCATCAAACTTACAAATTCTTCTTGGTGTAGAAAACATCAAAAAGGGAAACAAAACATAACAACCAACAAAAGGAAATTTTATGTCAAATTTGGAATTCGACGCCACTACAATCGAGCCATCCGCAACGCTGGATGCCCTACCGTCCAACACTTATCCAGTTAAAATTAAGTGGACAGAACGCAAGGCCACTAAAAAGGGCGACGGCGAACTACTGCAGATTCAATTGGAAGTGATCGACGGCGAGTTTAAGGGCCGCTCAGTGTTTGATCGTTTAAACCTATGGAACCCTAATTCGCAAGCCGTTGATATTGCCCAGCGATCGTTATCGGCTATTTGCCACGCTATTAATTTGCTCAAGGTTAAAAACCACGAGGAACTGCGCGGCAAGAAACTGATGGCTAAAATTGTTTATAAGCCAGCCGAGGGCAACTATTCTGAGGGTAACGACGTGAAAGGCTATAGCAAGCTTGATGGTGGCGATGCAGAGCCAGAAGTTGAATCGGCTCCTACAGCAGCACCACGGCCAGCATGGGCTGCAAAAAAGTAATGGGAAACCTTGACTTCACAGTCTATAGCGACCCAACGCTTGAGGAAATGCACAAGCAAGTAGCGGTGAGGGCGGCATCAGAACCGCCCCGCCGTTACCTTGGGGCGTCATCCGTAGGCCACTCATGCGAGCGCTTTGTTTGGTATGGCATACAGGGTGCGCCATGCGAACCCATGAGCGCGCAAGGGGTTTATGCTGTCACCGATGGGCATCGCACTGAAGACTTGATCGCAGAACGTTTGCGTTTAGTTCCTGGCGTCACACTTGAAACCGTCGATGCAAACGGGAATCAATATGGTTTCGAGGATGGGCTATTTAAGGGCCATTGCGATGGGTTTATTATTGGTCTGTTGCAAGCGCCGAAAACGCCGCACATTTGGGAGCACAAGGCTTGCAATGAAAAGAAATTTGCGAAATTTGAAAGCATACGAAGCAAAGCGGGTGAGAAAGCGACCCTACAACAATGGGATTTTACCTATTACGTGCAGGCGCAGATTTATATGCACTATTTCGAGATGACGCAGCACTATCTTACAGTGAGCACACCCGGAGGGAGGAGCATAACCAGCGCGCGCACAAACTACGATAAAGGCTTTGCTCTGGCGCAAGTGGCTAAAGCCAACCGCCTACTGGAAGCTCAAGAACCACCACCGCGCATTAGTAATAACCCAACATGGTTTGAGTGCAAGTGGTGCAAGTTTAGGGCAGTTTGTCATGAAACTGCGTGATTTTAGAGAACAGGGTTATGGCATTAAATTACAAGAATTGCCTAAAACCAGAAAAGAAGCCGCCGAAAAAGGCATAACGTATTTTTGGACTGGCAAGCCATGCGTTAATGGGCATTACGCTTCAAGATATACGAAGGGAGGAACATGCACCACATGCACACGCGGCCACAATAACGGCGACGTGGGGGTCGAAAGATATTCAGACAATAATTACGCTAGAAAGAAAGCAGCGCAATTAGGTCAATTAAAATATACCCCCAAACACGCTTGCAAAAATGGACATAAAGAACGCTACGTTCATTCAAATAATTGCATTCAATGCTCAAAGGAAACCGACAAAAAACAAGCGATAAATCGAAAGTTTCAACGAATAAAAAAAATATACGGCTTAGATAAAGAAGCTTATTTATCTATGGTCGTCGAGCAAAATTCTTGCTGCAAAATATGTGGCACTCATAAAAGCGACCATTTTAATCTTCACGTTGACCATTGTCACACGACTATGAAGGTGCGGGCGCTGCTTTGCTCTAAGTGTAACCAAGCAATCGGATTGTTGAATCACGATGTAGAATTAATCAAAAAAACTATTGGTTATCTTGATGCAACTTCGTAGCTACCAACAGCAAGCCATTGATGATATTTACCGCTATTTTGAAACCAAAAGCGGCAACCCCATCATCGTATTGCCTACCGGGTCGGGCAAGAGCTTAGTCATTGCTGGCTTGTGCCAGAAGATTCGCACCGATTATCCATGCCAGCGGATTGCTATCCTTTCCCATGTCAAGGAATTGGTGCAGCAGGATTATGATAAAATGAAAGCGCTGTGGCCTCAATCGAGGGCCACTATTTACAGCGCGTCACTGCGTCAGAAAAAAATCAGTGATATTACTTTTGCCACTATTCAAAGCGTTTTTAGAAAGCCAGAGATTTTTGAGCATATCGACATCATGATAATTGATGAGGTGCATTTATGGTCGCCAAAGTCAGATGGCATGTACCAGTTGTTTATTGATGGGATTAAGAAAATAAATCCCTATGTGAAAGTCATAGGATTGACGGCAAGCCCTTATAGGATGGACTCAGGACTGCTTACTGAATCAGGGCTATTTACTCACATAACAACTGAAGTCACCATTAAAGAGCTGGTCGAATCGGGTTTCTTGTCGCGCCTGATTAGCAAAGTATCAGTGATTCAAGCCAACCTCAAGCAGGTGCGAATTACCGCTGGCGAATATAACTCACACGATATGGAGGAAGCGTTTGGTGGCGCGTTTCTTGACGAAGCAATCCCTGATATGATGACACTATCCGCCGGGCGCAACCATGGGATTATATTCTGCCCCACTGTCAAATTTGCCGATGCTGTAGCCGAGCGCCTGCGTGAAATGGGGCAATCAGCCATGAGTATCTCGGCGCAGACGGACAAGAAAACCCGCGACCTTGGGCTAGCTGCGTTCAAGGCGGGCATGTATCGCTGGCTGTGCAGCGTGAACCTTGTCACTACGGGATTTGACGCCCCCATAGTCGATTGCATCGTGCTGTGGCGCGCTACGATGTCACCTGGGTTATATTACCAGATGGTGGGCAGAGGCTTGCGGATTGCGCCAGATAAAGCTGATTGTCTCGTGCTGGATTATGGCGGGAACATTGTCACGCACGGGCCGATAACTAAGATTAAACCGCCCGCTAAAAAAAACAAACGCACTGAGCGGCCTTATATTCATCAGGTTAAAATTTGCGAGGTGTGCCGCAGTGCCAACGAACTTGACGCGCTTGAGTGCACAACATGCGGCAATGAATTGATAGTCGTTCGTGATGTCACGAGAAATCTAGTAACGAAAGCCGCCGATGTAGACATCATGGATTTTAGCGAGCCGGTGAGCGATTGGGTTGAGGTTGATTCAGTGAGCTACCACGTGCACAAAAAGGTTGGGAAGTCAGATTCGATGCGGGTAGCCTATCGTTGCGGCCTAATGGTATATAACGAGTGGGTGTTTCCTGAACATAATGAACACGCCAGAAGAAAATTCAGACAATGGTGGTTAAAGCGTAATGCGAATCTTCCATCTTCGCCAGCAACAGTAAAACAGGCAGTGGAGAGCGCGCCATATCATTTACAGAGACCATACCGAATTTGCATTAAACAAAACGGAAAATACACGGAGGTAATCGACTATGACTTTAGACCCTTACACAAAGGATCATTTGATAGAGATGCTGCAAACAGCTTTACTGATAGCGAACTCGCTCCCATCAAGCAAAGATTGCACGAGTTGCGTTAATTGGATGGATGAAAAATGTTTTGCGTTTGATGCTGTGCCACCGGATGACGTGCAGGCGGTAGGGTGCGAGCATTGGGATTTTTACAAAACAGGGATGCCCTATGGTCAAGAGTGAGTCACATGTATTAGGCGAGTGTTTAGACTGGCTTGCCATCCATGGTTTTTTTGCGTGGCGCAACAATACTGGATGCCTTAAAGCCGAGGATAGATTTGTCAAATTTGGCCAGCCTGGAAGCGCCGACATTATAGGGCTTACTAAGCAGGGGCGTTTTCTAGCAATTGAATGCAAAAATGGCGGCACCAACGCCAGGCAAAGAAAGAAACAAGAAATTTTCCAAATGCAAGTCGAAAAAAACGGCGGCATTTATATATTAGCGCGCGATGTAAAAGATATAATGAAATTGCTTGACGATACGCTATAAGCGTATTATGATTATAATGCTTACCGTGTGAGGCACAACTTTCGGGGCGTGGCGGCAAACCACAAAACAAACCGCGCCCCGTTTTTTTGAGGATATAATGACCATTGGCGAACGCATAAAGAAATTACGCAAAAAGCACAACCTGACTCAAAAACAGTTTGCCGAAAGGCTTCGTGTAACCACAAGCTGCATCTGCGATATTGAGAAAGACCGCAGAAGCCCTAGCCTCTGGCTCGCTATAACAATGGCCCATAAGTTTAATATAAGTTTAGATAAATTATTCATAAAATAACGCTTGCGTATTACGCTTAGAGCGTATATAAGGGGCGTACTAACTCAACAACGGGGAATTTTATGGCAGCTTACACAATTAAATACACGAGCAGAAATATTTGCAGCGACGTGGTAATGCACGGCCCATCGCAGGAAGATGCTTTATATGCTTTTGAAGCATGGTCAGCTAACCGCGATATTAACGGAACGATTGTTTCTGTCGAGCAGCTCGATGATTTTAACCAGCGTATTTACGATGCATTCCGTAGCGATAACGCCAGCACGGTGGGGGACTAGTAATGGAAAACAAACGCTTCTACAGATACACAAGCTTTCACCCTTCGCGCCAGTGTCGCTACACCCGTCCACCTTATCCATGGTACATGCAAGACCCATCCCCTTGGGTGTGGGTTGCTGTGGTCGTAGTGGGGATTGTGGCGCTGATCTAGAATCCTGCCCTTCCCGGGTTGAGGCTGGCTTCGCGTCCTGTGCCAGTTGGATAAAAACAGGACGCACCTTAACTCAACAAAGGAGAATTTATGAAAAGCTCTAAATACGAATACCAGATTGTAACGATGCCGGGAGATATGTTTGGTGTGCGGTATCGTCCTAATGCCACTTATTTGTGGGAATATTCTAAGTTCACCTTCCCCACCGTAGAGCAAGCAGCCGAGTTTAAAGTTGGCCTTATGGAAGATGACGACTTCGACCATCAAGTGGTGGAGATTTAACCATGGCACACACACCTACACCTTGGAAAATGACGCATAATAAGCGTATTGGGCAATTCACTATTCATGGGACTCATTGGTGCGAAAAAGGCCAATCCAATAAAATTGGTGCGCCGTTAATCTCTCTTGATGATGAAAAAGATAAAGCCAACGCCGAGTTCATCGTTCGCGCCTGCAATGCCTATGATGAGTTGGTGTCACTTCTCGCATTGGTTGAGCGAAGAATAGCAGACGATTTGCCAATGCCCTCGCCCGATAGCGGCCTACATAAAAGAATGGCGGCCGTTCTTGCCCAAGTGCGCGTGGAGCTATAACATGGCACAAATCCTCCCCTACAAACCCATCCCAGCAACTGACAAAGAGATTCTGGACCTGTTCGAACAATTCAAGATTGCCCAGCGGGAACGTGTGATTGCTGATTTTTATTATCAGGCGAAGTGCCGCCGCTACAAAAAGGAGCTGTATGATGTCTAAGGAAGTAGAACTAGAGAACGATCTGGCCAGAATTACCCCGCAGGAGATCAAGTTCCTGTTTGAGCAGCTAAACGGCAACCGGGTTAGTTTGGAGCGTAGAAAGGGCTTTTCTGATGAGCGCCCTGTGTGGTCACATGAATACCGTATAGCGAGGGCGCAATGACCCCCTCAGACCGTTGGCTCCATTACTACATGGCACAGCTTGTTATGGCGATGACGATTTACCAGCGTTG
>JADYYQ010000001.1 GCA_020853585.1 Ottowia sp. | reverse complement strand
GATCTGATGGTTGTGTCCATCGGCGCGGTTCTTCGTCAATTAAGCAGTTTTGACACGCTTGTGCTAGCTTGTTCGACAATAAAATATGATCGATGCGCATTCCAGCATTTCTGCGAAATGCCCCTTGACGATAATCCCACCAGCTAAATTGTGCTTCTTTTTGCGGAAATAAACGAAAGGCATCATGCAAGCCGAGTGACTCCAGATTTTGAAAGGCAACGCGCTCTTCACTAGAGACAAGGTTATGACCAACCCACTCTGCGGGGTTATGGACGTCTGAGTCTTTTGGGGCAATATTGAAGTCGCCTAATAAAGCGAGTCGTGGGTATTCGATGATCTCTTGTTTTAGCCAGTTATATAAGGCATTTAACCACGTGATTTTATAAAGAAATTTTTCGGTGGCTGGAGCATATCCGTTGGGAAAGTAGGCACAAATAATGCGAATCTGGGTCGAGGTATTTGCTAATGTCGTGCTGATAACGCGTTGTTGTGGGTCGGTAAATCCAGGGATCTGTTTTATTGTTGAGTTTACATTTTGCCACAAACAGTCTTTGCGTATTAATATCGCTACACCATTATAGGTTTTTTGTCCGCTAAATAAGCTGTGATAGCCTGCATCCGATAATATCGTTAATGGATATTTGTCATCAGGTAATTTTAATTCCTGAAGACATAACACATCAATTGCGTTACCACCGGTCGTTTGTTGATCTAGCCATTTTAAGACATGAGGTAGTCGAACATTAAGAGAATTAACGTTCCAGGTGGCAATGCGCATGATTTTAATTAAAGACTTTTTAGTTCTTTTTGAGATTAAAGAGGATCATAGATTAACAAGAATTATTAATAAAATAATTAACTCTGATTATAGGCTAAACGCGCTGAATAACACTAAGAGAGTTTATTTAGTAATTAAGAATAGCTCACGTTTTGAGTTTTGTATCCATTTTGGGGCTTTCCCTCGCCCTGTCCAAGTATCACCTGTCGCTGGATTTCGGTATTTAGGTTGCACGCGATTACCTTCAGTACCGCGTTTATTATTTTTATGGGGGAAAACATCTTTTGCTGTCAAGTTAAAATTTGTTACAAGTTCTTTTACTTTCGCAATGGCATCGCCCAACTCCCGTTCACGCGCTTGTTTGATTTGTAGTTCCAGCGTAGCACGTTGTTGCATGAGTTCTTGGTAGCTTAACATTCGATTCCTTAAGTTTTGTTTATAAGTGAGTAAAAATTAGGGTGTATTTTAGGATAATTTTAGTTTATTTATTAAATGGGCTATATTTTTGTTCCTAATATCTTAATTGTACATGGGCAAGCTATTTGCATAAAATTCATTTGTTTAATTTTTATATTATATAAGTTAATAGTACAAGTTATAACAAAAAACATCAAGACGAGTATATTGCAAGTATTCGATAGAATAGAGAATGGTTTTGTGGATATTTTGCAATGGACCGAGTAGATGCTGTCATTTTAGGATGCGTGTTTACATAAAAAGTAAGGTGTTTTCGAGAAAGGGCGGTATTGCCTTTCTATCATATGACCTGGCGTCAATTTTTGGCGCACCTTATCTTGGTTAACAGCGGTACTTGATTTTTGAAATGATTGGGGTTTTGAGTTGTGCACTAAGGTGCAATTATTTTTATTATTATGATAGTTACTTTATATGGCATGGTTTGGCGGTATTCGTAGCATTTTTTTATTATTTTGAGATCGGGTTTACTTTATTACCTTGTATTAATGACTGTTATTTGTTTCATATGTTGCTTTGTTAGAAGCATAAGTGATTGTTGTTGTGTATATGTTATTTTTTCTTTTCAACTCAGCACAACATAATCGGCACAACTTTGTCATCTGGGTGCAGAGAATATATTTTTAGAATGTAAAGGGAATGCCGGTTTTTGGACTGAGTGGGGTTTCTTCGCGCGATGGTGTTGACGATATAGCCGCTGTGAACTCACCCATGGGATAAGAAAAAAGCACAGCCATATCTATTGATGTCGAAATAGAAACTTACCTGATCATTTTTTGTGCTTTCAAGGTGCTTTCAAGGCGCTTTGTGTGGAAGCGGGTCTTTGTCATACTGAATCTTCTCGATTTACTATCTTGCGATTAAGTGGGATCCACTGCTTGGGGTTTTCTCTTTTGCTTGGTGTAGAGGGGGGAGAGGCAGGATCAATGCCCTAAATTTACATCGCATAGATCTTGATGGCATCAAGCTGGCAGTCTATAATGCCCGGCTGCACTTGTTGGTCGTGGGAAGCGTGGCAGAGTGGTCGATTGCACCGGTCTTGAAAACCGTTGCATCCCGCTATAATGTTTTGATTCATAAGTGTTTTTTATGATCGTTTCCGCAATTTATGGAAATGATTTCCGCAACCTGCAACTGGTTGCGATAAATTTTGGAGACGTGCCAGAGCGGTTTAATGGACTTGTCTTGAAAACAAGCGAGGGTGAAAGCCCTCCGTGAGTTCGAATCTCACCGTCTCCGCCAATATGAAAAACAGCCAGGTAAGCACGGCTTTTTGTATTTCCAGCATTCCCGCTTACTTAGTCGGGAGTACTGTCTCCCCTATCCTCTGGTAAACCGTCTTGGTAATTTGCTTGTCAGTATGACCGAGCAGCTTGCTAGCGTGGGCAAGGTCGGTTTCGCTGGCCGCTTTCGGCCGGATGTCGCGAAATTGAAATTCCCGGATGCGAGCGGCTAGTTCGACGTTGCCTGCTTCCTTAGCCGCTTCTGCGGCGGTAGCTCTTGCACCATCAAAGCGTGTGCGTAGCGTCCCACGGTTCAACGCAGTACCGGTCGGTGTCGTTACTATGAATGGGGGTGCGAACTTTCGTTCGCGCTCTTTGATTTTATCAATCAACTGACCCAGTTTGGTGCGGCTAGTTTGAGGGTCATCTAGAAGAATTCTTAACTTTGTGCCGGAACTCTTTTGTGTCTTGTTCGGTTTCACTTCTAGCGCGCCGTCACGGATGTCAACATACCGCATTTTGAGTACGTCTGCCATACGCTGCCCAGTGAGGTAGCTTAAATCCATGGCATCTTGCAACTCAACGCAGGCCACACCATATACTGCATCCCACACCAGTGCATCGGCGTAAAAAGCGCGTGGGGTTTCTTTGTTTTTGCGGACACCCCTGACAGGATTTTCCTTGGCTGTGTAGCCCCATTCGCGGGCTAGGTTGAATACGTGAGAAAGCAGAGTTATTTCTCGATTTGCGCGTACCGGTGCTGGTTTACCTTCTTCTCCTTTTAGCCTCGATTTTCTATTGTCTCGGTACTGCGCTACATGCTGTGGCGTGATTGCATTAATTGGCGCGGTGTCGAATACTGAGCGCAGCATTGCGATTATGCTTATATTGTCTTTTTGAGTTTTTGGCGCTTTGGTGGGACTGATGTCACGCTCATACCGGTCAAAAATAATGCGCATAAGCCCTGTTTCGACTAAGGCTGGCTTGCACTCCAATTCTGCCCACTTACGTTTTGCTTCGTTTAGCTCTGAGCCGAGAGGGATTTCAACACGCTTCCCATTTTCATCGCGTCCATTGTAGTAAAACGCTTGCCATATTTTTCCGCTAGCCAGGTGTTTTTTTCGCCGTAGCATACGCGGAGGTAGGTCTTTAGCTGTAGATTTTGGGCGCATGTGGAGTTAGCGAATGCCAGAAAAGTCCGGTGTCCAGGTGCCTGTCATTGTCATGGAGGAAGGTGTGATGCCGGAGAGTTTAAGTCGAGTGTATAAACGGCCGACAATGGCTTCCCCAGCTTTGTTTTTGTGAAATACCCAGCCATTGCTAGATAGCCACTGTATTTGATCACTCTTACGCACACATCCTGTGATGTGGATGAGTTCTTCTGAATTTAGCGTCTCATTGTCGATGGGCATCCCAAAGGTGGCACTCACGCTCCCTCCTTAAATTGCAGTTCGCCATTTCATGCGACCTCTAATGCTAAGGCAGGGTTGATTTAATGCACTTACCTTCTCTTTTGCGAGAAAAATTGAGCGCGCCATAGGCGGCAACCTGGTTGCGTTAGATATTCTTATTAAAAAAATTTCTTGCGTTTTCATTTTGGTAGTTCCTGTTATTGCTCTGTGCGGTTGTGCTGGTTAGATATGCTGATTACTGTTGGGCTATGGCTTTAGTCTCTATTCTTTATTATTTTATCTATTTTTATAGCACTCTTTTCGCCAAAAATATTATATTAAATTGTCTTATAAAACAATATATATTAAAGTAAAATTACCTGAACGCCTGATTTTTGCTTAAAAAATTTTTTCTCCGGATGTTTTTTGTAGGAAATGTATTTTTTGAATAGCATTTTTTCTGGCTAAGTGATAATTTCGGGCGCGTAAAAAATTAATTTTACAAAAAAGTATTATTTTCAATAAGGTAATGCCCTGTAAGGGTAATTGCTTATTTTTTGTGGCGAAGGGTAGGCTGTAAATGGAACTATGGTTAGATACGGTTGATTATGAAATCATCAAAAATGCAAG